>NZ_CP024311.1:3602500-3902500 GCF_002944315.1 Rhizobium sp. NXC24 | reverse complement strand
AACATCACCAAGGAAGCGAACGCCAACGTCATTGCCACGGTGGATGGCGTCAAGGCGCTGATCCCCGAATTGCAGAGCCTCATTCCGTCCGGTGTCCACATCTCGGTTCTTTCCGACCGCACCACGACGATCCATACCAGCGTCACCGATATGCAATGGACGCTGCTTGCTACCATCTGCCTGGTCATGGCCGTGGTCTTCGTCTTCCTGCGGCGCGCCACGACGACTTTCGCAGCCGGGGTCACCGTGCCATTGTCGCTCTGCGGCACCTTTGCCGCCATGTGGCTCTTCGGACTGTCGATCGACAATCTGTCGCTGATGGCGCTTGCCGTTTCCGTCGGTTTCGTCGTCGACGACGCCATCGTGATGATCGAGAACATCTATGCCAATCTCGAAACCGGCGTGAAGCCGATGCGGGCCGCACTTGAGGGCGCGAAACAGATCGGCTTCACGGTCGTTTCGATCAGCCTTTCACTGCTTGCCGCCTTTATTCCCCTGTTCTTCATGGGCGGCATTGTCGGCCGCTTCTTCCAGACTTTCTCGCTGACGCTCGGTTTCACCATCGTCGTCTCGACCCTGGTGTCCCTGACGCTGACGCCGATGATCTGCGGCCACCGGCTGCGGGCGCGCGACATGGAGGCCCGGCCGGGCCTGTTCGGCCGGATCGTCGAAGGAACGCTCGGCGCAATCACCAATTTCTACGGTCGGACGCTGAAGGCGGTGCTGCATCATCGCGTGCTCTCCGTCCTCGTCATCCTCGCTTGCGTCGTCATATCAGCCTATCTTTATATCAAGGTGCCGAAGGGCTTCATTCCGCAGGATGATACCGGCTTCATTCAGGGCGGCACGCAGGCGGCGACCGACATCTCCTATCCCGCCATGGTCAAGCTGCAGCAGCAGGCGGCCGATATGGTCGCCAGGGATCCGGCCGTCTCCGGTGTCGGCTCGTCCGTGGGCGGCGGCGGGTTTTCCAGTTCGATCAATCGCGGGCAATTGTTCATTTCTCTGAAGCCCGAATCGGAACGCGTCTCGACCTCCGAGGTGATAGACCGGCTGCGCAAGCAACTGATGGCCATTCCCGGTCTCAGCACCTTCCTGTTTTCGCCGGGCGATATTCGCGCCGGCGGGCGCCAATCGCAGTCGCAATATCAGTTCACGCTCTGGGGCGCGAATTACGACGAGCTGGTGGATTGGGCGCCGAAAGTGCTGGCACGCCTGCAGACGCTGCCGGGGCTGACCGATGTCGCCACCGACCGGCAGCCGAACGGCTTGCAGGCGACGGTCAATATCAATCGTGATGAAGCCTCGCGGCTCGGCGTCAGCATCCAGTCGATCGACGCGGCGCTCAACAACGCCTTCGCGCAGCGGCAGGTGTCGACCATCTATACCCAGCGCAATCAATATCGCGTGGTGCTGGAGGCCGATCCCAGCTATGCCCGCGATCCCAATGATATTTCCAAGCTTTACGTGCCGGCGTCTGGCGGCATCCAGATCCCGCTCAGTGCGGTGGCCTCGGTCGAACGGACTCTAGCGCCGCTGGTGGTCAATCATCAGGGGCAATATCCTTCCGTCACCATCTCCTACAATCTGGCGCTCAATACCACGCTGGAGGCAGCAAACGATGCCATTCAACAGGCGGTGCTGCAAATGCATCTGCCGGATACGCTGCATGCGGATTTTGCCGGCGATGCGGCCAGCATCACACAATCTTCGAGCAGCCAGCCGCTGTTGCTCCTGGCGGCGCTGCTGACGGTCTATATCGTCCTCGGGATCCTCTACGAGAGCCTGGCGCACCCGTTGACGATCATCTCGACGCTACCATCAGCCGGTCTCGGGGCGCTGCTGGCGCTGGTCATCAGCGGCACGGAACTGACAATCATCGCCTTCATCGGCATCATCCTTCTGATCGGCATCGTCAAGAAGAACGGCATCATGATGGTGGATTTCGCGCTGCAGGGCGAACGCAAGCTCGGCCTGCCGTCGGAGGAGGCGATCTACGAGGCTTGCCTGAAACGCTTCCGGCCGATCCTGATGACCACGCTCGCCGCCTTGATGGGCGCCATCCCGCTGATCATCGCCACCGGCCCCGGCGCCGAGCTTCGCCGCCCCCTCGGCATCACCATCGTCGGCGGCCTGATTGTCTCGCAGGTGCTGACACTCTACACGACGCCAATCATCTACCTGATGCTGGCAAAGCTGCACAGTCGGTGGTCGACGAAGCAACCGGCAGAGACGCCTATGTCCTCGACGTCGGCATGATTGGGTGTCGGGGTTCAGCCGCGATGGTCCCATGGTTGACCATCGCAATTCCGGTGTTCAGAAAATCCGGCACGTTGCGTGTGGCCAGCATTGCTCCTCGCGATCCTGTGATCGCTGAATCGAGGATGATCATGGGTCAAGTTCGACCGGTCGGATCGGTTCGCGTGGCGCGATCTCCAATACGAGGCCGCCGGTTGCAGCCATCCGACGGCGAATTGGCTCCGCTAAATTTGGCTGCCGTGTTTCCTCAGTCGACAATGCAGCTCGCAGGATATCGCGTGCCTCATCTTCCATCGATCGTCCATATGCTGCCGCGCGCGCAGTCGTGCCTTCAGATGATCATCGATATTGCGGATCGTCATGCTGGCTAAAGGGGCCTCTCCTATCATCAATGATTGCACATTAATCATCGATGGCAGATTTTTAAATTGGGAATTTGGCCCTCATCATTCCGTGGGCGAATCGGAGACGCCATTCGCCGCAGCGCTAAGCGCCGCGCTCAATCACAATCTTGAGCGCATTGCGGTGGCTATCCCAATAGGGCAGCGCTTTTTCCGCTTCTTCAAAAGGGAAGACCTTCGAGATCAGCGCATCGGCCTTGTCGCCGATCTCCTCGAGATGGCTGATGACGTTTTGAAAATCGCGCATCAGGGCGTTGCGGGAGCCCATGATGTCGAGTTCCTTCAGGTTGAAGAACTGTGTCTGGTAGGTGACCGGCGCCTTGGAATAGCCGACATAGACGACACGGCCGCCGAAGCAGGCGAGATCGATGGCTTGGGTGAAGGTCGCGGCCAGGCCGACCGCCTCGAAAGCGACATCCACGCCATCGTCACCCGTCAATTCGCTGACCCTGGCGACGACATCCTCGCTGCCCGCATCGATCGCCTCGACGGCACCGAATTGCCGGGCAAGCGCGCGTTTTTCCTCGCTGAGATCGACGGCGATGACCTCGGCGCCGCGAGCGACGGCGGCGATCAAGACGCCCATGCCGATCATGCCGCAGCCAAGCACAACGACGCGATCGCCTTTCGCCACCCGTCCGCGTTCAACCGCATGAAAACCAACGGATAGCGGCTCGACCAAAGCCAGATGGCGCGGCGGCAGTGTATCGTTGAGGATCAGCTTTTCAGCCGGCAGCACGATCTCCTCGGCCAGACCGCCATCCTGCTGCACGCCGAGCGTCTTGTTGTAGCGGCAGGCATTGAGCCGGCCCTTGCGGCAGGAGGTGCACTCGCCGCAATTCGTGTACGGCATGACGATGACACGGCGGCCGGGCGCATAGGCGGGATCAACACCGGGGCCGACGGCAAGGATCTCGCCGCCGATTTCATGGCCGGGAATGCGCGGCAGCTTCACCAGGGGGTTGAGGCCCTTGAAGGTGTTGAGGTCGCTGCCGCAGAGCCCGATGTGCCGGACACCGACGCGGACCTGGCCGGCGCCCAACGGTCCTTCCGGGACCTCGTGGAAGCGCGTCACGTTTTCCGCCTCGATCATCAAAGCCCTGATCACAGCATTCTCCTCCCTTAAAAGCCATGCAAGTGACGCTTCTTAAAGCAATTCCAGGAAAAGTGCGAAGCGGTTTTCCGTCCGGGATGCGTAAAAACAAAGGTGTAGAGCGGGAAAGCGATTCCGTGAAACGCTGAACCGCTCTAGTGCGCCGTGTCCGGGGTTGGCTCGGATGTAGTGGTGCTTGTCGGCCGCTTCCCGCCCTTGAAGATGCGACGCACGGAGACGAAGAGCAAGGGGATGAAGAAGATGCCGAGTACGGTCGCCGAGATCATGCCGCCCATGACGCCGATGCCGATCGAGTTCTGGCTGCCGGAGCCTGCGCCGTTGGCGATCGCCAGCGGCATCACGCCGAGGATGAAGGCGAGCGAGGTCATCAGGATCGGTCGAAGGCGCTGACGGGCCGCTTCCAGCGTCGCCGGGATCAGATCCTTGCCGTTCGCCTGCTGCTCGATCGCGAATTCGACGATCAGAATGGCGTTCTTGGCCGCCAATCCTATGGTCGTCAGCAGGCCGACCTTGAAATAGACGTCGTTCGACTGGCCGAAAATGGTGGCGGCGAGAAGGGCACCGAAAATGCCGATCGGCACCGACAGCATGACGGCAAGCGGGATCGACCAGCTTTCGTAGAGGGCGGCCAGCGCCAGGAAGACGACCAGGATGGAGATGGCATAGAGCTGGGTCGCCTGATTGCCGGAAAGCTTTTCCTGGGCCGAGAGGCTCGTCCATTCATGGCTGAAGCCCGGCGGCAAGCTTGCCATGATCTGGTCGATCTGGTTCATGGCGTCGCCGGAGGAGACGCCGGGAGCGGCGGAACCCTGGATTTCGACGGCGGACGAGCCGTTGTAGCGTTCGAGACGCGGCGAGCCATAGGTCCATTCGCCCTTCGAGAAGGCGGAGAAGGGCACCATGGCACCATCGGAATTGCGCACATACCAGCGGCCGAAGTCCTCCGGCTGCATGCGGAAATTCTTATCCGCCTGAACATAGACCTTCTTGACGCGGCCACGATCGATGAAGTCGTTGACATAGGTACCGCCCCAGGCGGTCGAGAGCGTCGTGTCAATGTCGGAGAGTGCGATGTTCAGCGCGCTCGCCTTTTCCTGATCAATGTTCAGCGAATATTGCGGCGTGTCTTCCTGGCCGTTGGGACGCGTGCCGAAGAGCTTCTTATTCTGCGCTGCTGCGCCCAGCAACTGGTTGCGGGCGGCGATCAGGCTAGCATGGCCTGCGCCGTTGATGTCCTTGATGAAGAAATCGAAACCGCTGGAGCTGCCGAAGCCGGGAATGGCCGGCGGCGCGAGCGCAAAGACGCTGCCATCCTTGATTTTCGAAAAGGCGCCCATGGCGCGGCCGGCAATCGCCTGTGCTTTCGATTGTGGCGTCTTCCGCTCGGCAAAGTCCTTCAATCGGACGAAAACGATGCCGACATTCTGGCCCTGACCGCTGAAGCCGAAACCGGCGACGGCGAAAGCGCCTTCGACATAGTCTTTCTCATTGTTGAGATAATAGTCCTTCACCGTGTTAAGTACGGTCCAGGTGCGGGAATTCGTGGCACCCGGCGGAAGCTGGATGGCGGTCAGGAGGATGCCCTGATCCTCATCTGGCAGGAACGAGCTCGGCAGGCGGTTGAACAGATAGCCGACGGCGCCGCCGATCAACACGAACACCAGCAGGAAGACCGCCGTCAGGCGGATCATGCCGTGAATGCCGCTTTGGTAGCGAAGCGTTGCGCGCTCGAAATTGCGGTTGAACCATCCGAAGGCGCCACGCTGCTTGGAACCGTGCTCGGGCCTCTTCAGAATGGTGGCGCAGAGTGCCGGCGTGAGGATCAGCGCGACGATGACCGACAGGATCATCGCCGAGACGATCGTCACCGAGAACTGCCGGTAGATGACGCCGACTGAGCCCGAGAAGAAGGCCATCGGGATGAACACGGCAGAGAGAACCGTCGCGATGCCGATCAAAGCACCGGTAATTTCCTGCATCGACTTGATCGTCGCCTCGCGCGGCGAAAGACCTTCCTCCTCCATCACGCGCTCGACGTTTTCGACGACAACGATGGCGTCGTCGACCAAGAGGCCGATCGCCAGCACCATGCCGAACATTGTCAATGTGTTGATCGAATAGCCAAACAGCGACAGCACGCCGAAGGTGCCGAGCAGCACGACGGGAACGGCGAGCGTCGGGATCAAGGTAGCGCGGATGTTCTGCAAGAAGACGAACATGACGATGAAGACGAGTACGATAGCTTCGAACAGCGTCTTGACCACGTCTTCGATCGATAGCTTGACGAAGGGCGTCGTGTCGTAGGGATAGACGATTTCGACATTCGGCGGGAGAGTCTGGCTCAAGCTGCTGATGGTCGATCTCACCGCTTCCGCGGTATTGATGGCATTGGCGCCGGAAGCGAGCATGACGGCGAGACCGGCCGAAGGATGGCCGTTATAGGTGCTCGACGTGGTGTAGCTTTCCGCTCCAAGCTCGACCGTCGCGACATCGTTGAGGCGGACCAGCGAGCCATCGGACTGGCTCTTCAGGATGATGTTGTTGAACTGCTCGGGCGTCTGCAGGCGGCTCTTGGCCGTGACCGTTGCATTGAGCTGCTGGCCCTTTCGCTGCGGCAGCGCGCCGAGCTGGCCGGCCGAGACCTGCGAATTCTGCGACTGGATCGCGTTGGTGACGTCGCTGACCATCAACTGGTATTTGGCCAGCTTATCCGGATCGACCCAAATGCGCATGGCATAGCCGGCGCCGAAGATCTGAGTGTTGCCGACGCCTTCGATGCGCTTCAGCGTGTCATTCAGCGTGCTGGAAACATAGTCGGCAAGGTCGTTGGAATTCAGCTTGCCGTCCTTCGACACGAAGCCCACGACCATCAGGAAGTTCGATGTCGACTTGGAAACGGTGATACCCGTCGACTGCACCGTTTGCGGCAATTGCGCGGTGACGAGCTGCAGCTTGTTCTGCACCTGCATCTGCGCGACGTCGGAATCGGCCTTGTTGGTGAAGGTCAGCGAGATGGAGGCCTGGCCCGTCGATGTCGACGTCGATGTCATGTAGTCGAGATTGTCGATGCCGGTCATGCCCTGCTCGATGACCTTGGTCACCGAATTCTCGACGGTTGCGGCATCCGCGCCGGGATAGTTCGCGTTGATGCTCACCGTCGTCGGTGCGATCTGCGGATATTGCGAGATCGACAGCGTCAGGATCGACAACGCTCCGGCCAGCATGATGACGATGGCGATGACCCAGGCAAAGATCGGCCGGTCGATGAAAAAACGCGACATCGCTTACCTCACTTCTGGGCGCCAGAGGCGGGCTGGGTTTCGGTCTTTTCCAGCTTGGCCTGTTCAGCGGGCTCGCCGGCGACCTGCTTTACTTCGCCGGTCGCGTCATCGATCGTGACGGCGGCGACATTGACTTCCTGGCCGTCCCGGACGCGCTGGCTGCCTTCCACGACCAGACGGTCGCCATCCTGCATGCCTTCGTTCACCAGCCAGCTATTGCCGACGCTGCGTTGCACCTTCAGCACACGCTGCTGTACCTTGTTGTCGGCGGTCACGAACATCGCCGTCGGTTCGCCTTTGGTGTTGCGGAAGACGGCGCGCTGCGGCAGGAGATAGCTGTTTTCCGCGACAGCTTCCTCGATGCTTGCGCGAACATACATGCCGGGCAGCAACACGCGTTCCGGATTGGGGAAGACAGCGCGTACGGTGATCGTTCCGACGGTCTCGGCGACAGAGGCCTCCGAAAATTGGAGTTTGCCGGTCTGCTTGTAGTCGGAACCGTCTTCCAGCGTCAGGTGGACGGAGACGTTGTCACCACTCGTCTTCAATCGGCCTTCCGCAATGGCGCGGCGGAACTCAAGCAGGTTGGTGCTTGACTGCGTCACGTCGACATTCATCGGGTCGAGTTGGCGGATGGTGGTCAGCGCCGTCGTCTGGTCGGCGGTGACGAGCGCGCCGACCGTGACCGTCGAGGCATCGACACGGCCGCCGATCGGTGCGCGCAGCTTGGTGTAGTCGAGATTGATCCGTGCGGTCTCGAGCGCGGCCTTGGCGGAGGCGACATCGGCCTGCGCCTGGACAAGCGTCGCCTGCGCAGTGTCGTAGTCCTGCTGGCTGACAGCGTTCTGGGCGCTCAATCCCTTGTAACGATCCATCTTGGCCTGTGCGCTCGGTATGGCGCCTTCTGCCTTCTGCAGAGCGGCGGCGGCGCTGTCATAGGCGGCCTGATAGGTGGCGGGGTCGATTTCGTAGAGCACGTCGCCCGCCTTGACCTCGCTGCCTTCCTTGAAATTACGGCTGCGGATGATGCCGCCGACCTGCGGCCTCACTTCGGCGATCAGGTAGGCGCTGGTGCGGCCGGGCAGCTCCGCGGTGATCGCAACCGATTGCGGGTGCAGCGTCATGGCGCTGACTTCGGTCTTGACGGCCGGTGCATTGTTTTGCGCGGCCTTCTGCTCGTTGCAGCCCGCCAGCAGCAACGTGGCGGCGATCCCTGCGGCAACCAATGAGATGCGTGTGGCTGGGAGGCGTTTGGATGCCGCCGGACGTACGAATACAGGGGTAGAAGAGGCGCGCTTTTCCACGTTGCTATTTCCCATTGCCTTATTTACAGTACCAATTAGTACAGAAAATATTTGTACCGCTATAAATGTCAATGTCATTTGGCTTTTTTTGAGGTTGGGAATGGAAGCACGGACGGGGGCAAGAGCTAGGGAAGCAGAGCAAACTGCCGCTCGCCGCCCGCGCGGCCGTCCGAAGACCGCGAGTGACGACGCAAAGCGGGCGGAGATCGTCGCGGAAGCCCGCGCGACGTTTCATGAGCTTGGCTACGGCGGCACGACCATGGATCTCGTCGCGGCGCGGTGCAGGATTTCCAAGCAGACCCTCTACCGCTTGTTTTCGAGCAAGACCGAGCTGTTTATGGCGATCATCGCCGAGCATCGTGCCTCGATGCTGGCCCTGCCGCGCGACCCCAAGGAAAATCTGCCGCTCGACAAAGCGCTGGAACAGATTTTCATGATCGACATCGATGAAGTGGCGGAGCGGGACCGCGAGGCCTTCATTCACTTTGCCGTGAACGAAGCGCAGCGGTTTCCCGAAATGGCGTCGCTGCTGCGCACCTACGGTGCCGAACAGTCGCGGCAGATGCTGGCCGATTGGCTCCGCCTGCAGCAGAAACGCGGCCTGATCGAGATTGCCGATGCCGCAAGCGGCGCGCGCATGCTGATGAACATGATCTTCGGCGCGATGATTTCGCATCCCGGCAAGCTGAACGACTGGCCAGACCGCGAAACCCGGCTGCGGCATCTGCGTCATTGTATAGCAATCTTCCTGGCGGGTGTGCAGGCGCATCGGAAGCGCCGATAGGCTTTCAGTCGTTCGCTAAACGACGCCGGACGTTTCGAGATCAGCTCCCGCCACAAAAGCGATGCCGGCATGGCTCCGAAGAACCACACCGGCATCTTTCTCCGGCCCCCCGCCAGAAAACCTAAAAACTGCGCTTAGTGTGCGACAGCCCTATTCACTTTGTCTACGCCTTCTTCGAAGAGCGGCATCTGCAGGCCATTTGCGTACATTTCCTGCAAGACGGCTCCGAGCGCGAGATCGAGGCACCAGACCGGGAATTCGGCGTTCATGCTCTTGGCGCTTTGACGCGCATAGGTGATCAACCGTGCGATCGACGCCAATTCTTTCAGTGAATCCGAATCGTGATGTGCCATTTCGATAGGAAGTATTGCTGTCATGTCATGCCCCTTTGCCCCCGTTCCTGGCGAACTAGATACTCATCGCCAGGAACATGAGCAGACATTAACTCAAGTCGGACACCTTGGCGCGTGACATACAGCGTGACACGAGCGGGGATTGCGAGCTGCTTTTTACGGCGCAATTTCAAGGCGGTGGAAGGCGAACCGCCACAAACTATTGGCCTGGAACGTCCAGTCGTGCGGTGGTTGTTGCCGTTCGTCCGGGCAATCGGCAAGGATGCGGAGCAGGTCCAGGGCATCCGCTCGCTTCTGGTTGACCGCATTGGCGCGCAGCAGGCGAGCGATTTCGCTGCGCCGCGAGGGGTCCGGCAGGTCGGCCGTTTCCGCGAGGGAGCGATAGGTCAGCGATTTGAAGAAGATCGATTCCGCGCATGTTCGCAGGACGTCTCGCTCCATCTCGCTGATCGCGCCGGTCTCCGCCAGCGCCTGCAAGGTTGCCTGCACGTTGACGAGCGGTTCGCTGAGGGGCAGATGGCCAAGTTCCTGCGGCGCATGGATTTGCGCTACCGCCGAATCGTCCGCCAGCGCACCGGAGGCATATGCCTCGAAGATGCGGCCGATGCCGATCATGCCGAAAGCGGCGCATTCGGCGGCGCGCAGCGCGCCCATGCTGGCGGCGCCATAGACGCGGACGCCTTTCGACAGGGCAAAGAGGATTTCCTTGTGCCAGACGGGCGCGACATTTTCGAAAAGTCCGTCGATCAGGCCGATGACGTTCGCGCCATTCTCGAGGGCTTCGACGATATCGCCTTGCTTTGCCGGCGGACGGAGAGCGATGCCGGGATCGGCGATCTCGGCGGCATCGGGAAGCGTTGGGCCGACGAACAGGATCTTCATAGCAGTTGCAACGTTTTCGAGATGGCGCGATAGCCGAAGCGGCGCTTGCGGTCCCCAGCCGGATTTTCCAGTTGCGGCACCACGAGTTTGGCGACCGCAAAGGGAAGCGAGGCGTCGCCAAGGGAAAGGGCAATGGCGGAATTGATGCCCGCCTGGCGCAAACGGACGATGGTCAGATGCAACAGGGCTTCAGCGTCATGCGGCAGGACTTCATTCGGTCTTGCCGCTGGCTTCGGCATGGCGTCGAAGCAACGGCGGATGCTCTCCGGTAGTTCCCGGGTGAAATTCTCGGGACGGATATCGTCGCGGGCGCCGCTGATGAAGGTCAGGCGCGATTGCGCTGCTTCCGTCACGGCACGGATCGCCGCTCGCACCGGCGATAGATGAGCGCCGCTGCCGATCGTAACATCGAGGTAGCGGATACGCCGCGCTTCTGCGATTTCTCCAGGACCGAGGAGGGCCACGATAACAGGTATACCAATGTTGCTGGTGATATCGAAGAGCCGCAGCGTCAGGCCGGCGGCAGTAATCTTCACGATAAGTTCGTCCAGCACTGGATCGGCGAACGAGGCAGGATCGATGCAGGCGCCCATGCGCAGCTTCGGCTCGGAAATATCCCAGAGGACTTCGGCATCACGCTCGATGCGTTCGAGTAAGCCGTGCAGGATGGCTTCGGCCAGTACATTCCCCGAGGCGAGGCCATCGGAAGACTGCCAGAAGCGCGAACTGCGGACAGTGCGGTCAAGCGTGACTGCGTCGAAGGGAACCCAAGCTTTTTGGGCGGCGATCAGATCATAGCCTTCGGCCCAGGTGATCTCTTCGTCGTCGGCGATATCGGCCTGACTCTTGGCAATCAGCGATGGCAAGAGATCGGCATGAAGTCCTTCGGCCATCAGTTGCCGGCGACTGGTAATAACGGTTTTGACGGCGGGTGCGCCTGCAACAGTCCGCTCCAGTGCCTCCATGGCCGCTGAGACCTTGGCATCGAGATCGGTGATGCCTTTGCCATTGTTGATGACGATCGAGCGCGCGTTCGGACTGACCGCCTGCCAGACGGGAATGCCGACCTTGTCGAGCCCCGTCAAGCGGCCGAGGCGGGTGACGCCATGAGCCGCAAGACAAGGTTCGATCCGCCGAAACGTCTCCTCGGCGGAACAGGTACGGTCTGAATAAGGCGATGAGGCGGCGACAAATTCCTTCCGACCTGAATTCCGGGTGAGGAATTCAACCAAAGATGGATCTGAAGTCATTACCGCCGCCACGACGCCTCTGGTGTTACTCGTCGAGCCTGCCACCCGCAGGAGCTTCGTCGAGCCTGCCGCTTGCCGGGCCCTCGTCCAATCTGATGCTCGCTGCTTCATCGAGCCTACCATTAGCGGCATCAGCCGAACTGCCAACGGCAACGGCAAGGTTGACACCCTTAATGATAGTTGCGCCGGCATTACGCAACTGATCGGCAGTGCCGAGATCGCTGCCCGCTGGCGCTGCGAGCGGAGATATAGTACCTGCGCCTAGATCGGCGAGGTAAAGTTGTGAATTGCCGGGAACGCCGATTACTACAAAATTTGTCATGCCCAAATCCCCTCAATGGTTAAATATCTCAGTCAAATCCTGCTCTTCGCAGCCCTTCGCGATATTGGTCTTTCTGCCATTGTTCTCGTAGGGGAACGATGGAAAGCCAAGTATCGATCTTAAAATCAGGATAGGTCTCTTTAACTTTGCGCACCAACGCTTTGGCCTTGCGCATGTCGCCCGCCATTGCCGCCGTTGCCGCGGCAAGTCGCGCAGCCTGAGAAGGATCGGCCATACGCGAGATATAGGCGCCGGCATCCTCATAACGTTGAAGAGAGTAGTTAGCGCTTGCTGCTGTCCAGAAATAGAGGTCCGGGCTCAACGGATTGAGCTTGATGGCGCGTTCAACCTTTTCCAAAGCCTCACTTGGTTTCGAAGCATGCATCAGCGTGTCGGCATAGTCGGCGATGACGTCGGCATAATGCGGACTGATAGTCTCGGCTAGTTCGAAGGCCTCGATACTTTCATCAAAAGCTCCCTGGTAGAGCTTGGCGACGCCGAATTGATGATAGCCGCCCACGATATCCTGACCGGTCGCAATCGCCTTGCCGGCCTCTTCCTCGGCAAGCTTCAACAGCCTTGCGTCGCCCTGCGCCGTCACCAACCACTCGAGATGGTAGGTGCGCGCGACGCCGCTGAGAGCAGGCGAGAAATAGGGGTTCTCCTTCAGGGCTGCTTGGAATGCCTTGCGGGCCCGACGGATGTCCGGCAAATCGAGATGTTTCAGATGACGCTGGCCGAGCAGATATTGACGATAAGCTTCCGGATTCCGCTCGAAATAGTCGCGGGAAAATTCGTTGCGCTCGATATAGCTAGCGACCGACGCCACGACGCGTTGACCGATTTCGCGATGCTGGCGCGGCAGATCCTGGGCCTCCATGCTGAAGCGCTCGGCCCAGATAACTTCGTCATTGCCAGCGTAAACCAGTTGCGCGAAAAGCCAGTAGGCGCTGCCGTCGAAGCTGAGCCTTGTATCCAGCACATAGTTGATGGCGTATTTTTCCAGCATTGCACCCCGGTCGAGATTGAGCGCAATCTTTTCCGCCGTGTAATGCGCTACCATCGTCACGGTCTTCAACACGCAAAGACCGACGGTGATATCTTCCAAAAGCGCTGCCGAGAGAAAGACGGCAGGCTGATAGTTGCTGGAGGTGTTTACCGGCGGCAAAAGCGCGAGCTTGGGTGGCCCACGAGGCACCGGCGGAATGACTTCCAACTGCGACGGCGCTTTCTCCCGAAGCTGCGGCGCGATGCTGCGCTGACGTTCGAACAGCCGCCGCGCAACGCTTAACGTCTGCGGATCGGGATCGACCGGCAATTCGCCCCAGCGATATTTTCTGCGGCTTTCAAAAATATGGCGGGCGCTTTCGAGCTGGGGTTCGCCGGCATAGGTCTCTCCCAATATCTGGTAGACCGTCTCATCTTCGGGATGAGCCTCGAACAGCCGCAGCGCCGCCTCCTTGACAATGGTGGCGTCCGCGTCCTTGCCCATGGCCGCAATGGCATCGCGAAGTGTTGTCAGCATCTTTGTCTTGATGCGATCCCGCTGTGTACGCAGCCACATTCGGGCCGTGCCACCGATGACTTCGGTGCGGGCAAGAAAATCCCAGCGGCCGAGTTGCAGCAACTCTTCCAGGGCGGTGTGGGGGTTAGTTTGCGACACCGCATCCAGCAGCGCGAGATCGGTGGTGAAGGCTTGGAGATTCGCGCTGACGGTCGCCTGCTCGATCAGCAGCAGCCCGATTCCGAGCTCGTCCTGGCGGTTTTTGACACGCGACAGGGTCTGCCGCAGATTGGCAAGCCCCTTATCCAGGGGAATGTCGCCCCAAAGAAATTCCGCAAGCTCCGCACGGTTTTTTTGCGGCGAGGGGCTTGTCAGCAGAAAGCAGAGCGACAGCAGACCCTTTTCGGGAAAAGGCACTGTCGCGCCTGTTCCGTCCACGAGACGTAGGTCTCCGAATGTCAGCAGTCTGAAATCCATATGCCCCCACTGCATCTAGCAGCGTCCCGATATCGCAATCATGGCTTTCGGCATCGCTTGCGATCACGTCATGTGATCACAGGTATCTTTTTGAGAATTCACACTACGACGACTGCTATCCTATCGCAATCGCTAGAACATCTTTGTTTTCGGTTAAATAGCTAGAAGCGGACAAGGTGCCCTGGATTCAAAAAGCCGGAGCCACTCGTCTGCGCTTGAATGAACGCGCCGCACTCAAGCATTTTCTGCGATGGCGGGTTCCGCGATCGTCGATGGGGGGACAATCTAGCATTCGATCAAGATCCGCGCCTCACCCATTTTTCGGGCGAGGCATGGAGATCAGTTTCTGAGGCCGAAAGGAACTTCGGCTGCAGGCGGCGCATGTACGACGGCGGGCTCGGAGGCGTTGGCCAGCGATTTGATGAGCATCAGCACGGATTGGCGGACACTGGGATCGTTGATCTTCATGAAGGCCTTGTTGAGGCTGAGACCTTCCTTGGACGTCAGAAAATCGGACAGGTCTTCAAGGCCACTGATCGCCCCCAACCCTTCCGTCGTCAACGGCTGTGAGTTGTCCTGCTGGAAGAAGAAAGCGACAGGGACAGCCAGAACCCCTGCGATCGCCTGCAACCGGCTGGCGCCGATGCGGTTGGTGCCTTTTTCGTACTTTTGCACCTGCTGAAAGGTAACGCCGATCTGTTCGGCGAGCCGTTCCTGGCTCATGCCGAGCATTAGCCGGCGCATGCGCACGCGTGAGCCGACATAGGCGTCAATCGGATTTGGTACTTTTGCACTCACTGCGCAATCTCCTCATTCGAACGGGGGAACCCCAGCGGGCGCCACCTTACAGATGCCCGGGGAGGAGGCAAGGAACACGTCCCCAATCTGCCCGTTCAGTGTGTATTAAATGTTGGTAAATTTCAACCAAAAGTCCTGGCGCCAGAGATTTTCCCCCGAACGTCAAAGAGATAATCGGCTGAAAAGAACCTTCGCGTCAATGTGGACTAAAGTCTGAGGACGATCTGCAATTGTATAAGGGACACACCGGATTGTCTTTGGTCGGTACGCGGGCGGGAGCTGCGTAGTGGCCGGTTCCGCATTGTCCGTCGCCGGCTACATAGCGGTCATAGAGCACCACATTGCCGCTCTTCGAGGGGTAGCGAAGCAGCGCCGCGCGCTCCCGCGAAATTATCTGCTGCATCGATGCGCAGGTTTGCTTGAGTGAATCATAGCGCGAGATCGCCAATGCCGGATCGGCAGTCGCCAATAAAAGCAAAGTTGCGCCCACGATGTTCATGGATGTTCCCTCGATGAACATAGCTCGTCTCAGATGCGCCACTCAGAAATCTTCAGGGATCTGGGCTCGAGATTTTACGGGTGCAAGAGCCGGCGGCCCAGCAGGCGCCGATCTTTCGTCGGCGATCCCAGGAGCAGTCTGCTGCTCACGGCGTTTACTACATTAATTTTTTCTTAAATAACGCAAGGTTAGTCTTTTCAACCATGTGATTATGGGAATTGGTCATTCTCGGGAGGAGCGGAGTGGGGCCGGAAGCAAAAATTTTTTGCTATAACGCTCATTTTTTTCGAGAGAAGCTTGGTTATATTTCCTATTATAAAATCAACGAACTAGCGTATTGCGCGACACGAAACTCTAACACTGGTTGAGTGAGAGAACCAAAATTGGTCGAAATCGCGTCTTGACCCTGTTATATTAGGTGGTCTTAATGCCCTTCGTCCGGTCGTGCCCGCGCCCGGACAAGTTGCTGGAGTATTAGGCCCGCTGCACCAAGAACAGCGGGTCCTTTTTTCACTTCCATTTTTTTGTTTTTTTGCGGGGCCCGCCATGCTGATGCAGCAGGGGGGTCAGCGAGCCCCGGCCGTCCAAGCACGGCGGCACGACGATCAACCAGAACTCCGCTGCCGTCCACAAACCGCTGCTTTAATTGCTGCTGATGCAACTCGCACAAGCATTGCAAAGCGTGGGTACTCGCAAATATTTGCATTGGGAACACCGGCACTTCCCAACTTCAAAAGGTCTGCTGGCGGTGGTTGAGAAAAAAATCGCGATGCCGTTCTGCGGGAATTCCGCTGAAAGCTGACTGAAAGGTTGCCCGCGCTAGGCTTGCCCAGCTTCGTGGAGGAAGCACATGCCGTGCGCGAACATCTGACGCAGGCATCCTAACAGGAGGAGACACTCATGCGTTCATCGCGCACGCTTTTTCATACCGTTGCCCTTTCCCTCGTCATGACCGCCGCTTCCCTCGGCGCCACGGCAGCGCATGCTGCCGACAAAATTTCCATCATGGTGGGCGGCTATGAAAAGCAGATCTATCTGCCGGCCAAGCTTGCGGAAGGCCTCGGCTACTTTAAGGACGAAGGCCTCGATGTCGAGCTTCTGAACGAATCCGCCGGCGTCGATGCCGAAAACCAGCTCCTCGCCGGTGCCGTCCAGGGCGTCGTCGGTTTCTACGATCACTGCGTCGACCTGCAGGCCAAGGGCAAGTTCATCGAATCCGTCGTGCAGTTCAGCCAGGCACCGGGCGAGGTGGAACTGGTGTCGGCCAAGCATCCGGAAATTAAGTCCTTCGCCGATTTGAAGGGCAAGAGCGTCGGCGTTACCGGCCTCGGTTCTTCCACCAACTTCCTGACGCTCTTCATGGCGTCCAAGGCGGGCCTGTCGCCGGCTGACGTCACCCCGGTTCCGGTCGGTGCCGGCCAGACCTTCATCGCAGCCATGCAGCAGGACGCCATCCAGGCCGGCATGACCACCGAACCGACGATCTCGCGCATGCTGAAGACCGGCGAAGCTTCGGTTCTCGTCGATCTCAGAACCTTGAAGGGCACCGAGGCCGCTCTCGGCGGCACCTATCCGGCCGCGTCGCTTTATATGGACGCCGCCTGGGTCGATGCTCATAAGGAAGAAGTGCAGAAGTTCGCAAACGCCTTCGTCAAGACGCTGCGCTTCATCAACACCCATTCGGGTGCCGAAATTGCCGAGAAGATGCCGAAGGATTTCTACGTCGGTGACAAGGAGGGCTACATCAAGGCTCTCGACGCCGGTAAGGAAATGTTCACGGCTGATGGCGTGATGCCGGAAGATGGTCCGAAGACGGTTCTCGCCGTGCTCTCGCAGTTCTCCAAGAACGTCAAGGGCAAGACGATCGACCTGTCGAAGACCTACACGACTGAATTCGTCAAGAACGTCAAGTAAGCAGTCATAACGCCGCTTCCGGAAGGTTCCGGAAGCGGCAGTTCAAGAGACTTTGCATTTCACTGGGCTTTGCGTGCACGCCCCGAAGGCACGCGTCAGGATCAGCACCATGCAACAGGATGAACGCCGCACCCCGGCGATCGAACTCATTAATGTCAGCCGCCGTTTCGTATCGCCGACGGGCAAGTCGCTGACCGCACTTCGCGATTTCAACATGACCGTCGAGCGCGGCGAATTCGTCGCCGTCGTCGGTCCGACGGGCTGTGGCAAGTCGACGACCCTCAATCTTGTCACCGGCCTTGCCAAGCCAAGCGCCGGCGAAGTCCGACTGATGGGCGGCCCGGTCAACGGCATCGACCCGCGCGTCGGCTTCGCCTTCCAGACGGATGCGCTCTTCCCCTGGAAGAACGTCATCGACAATGTCATGTCCGGCCCGCTGTTCCGCGGCAAGTCCAAGGCGGAAGCCGAAAAGAGCGCCAAGGACTGGCTCGCCCGCGTCGGGCTTTCAAAATTCCTGCATCATTATCCGCATCAGCTCTCGGGCGGCATGCGCAAGCGCGTTTCGCTGGCACAGACCTTCATCAACGAGCCGGAAATCCTGCTGATGGACGAGCCGTTCTCGGCGCTCGACGTGCAGACCCGCACGGTCATGCATGAGGAGCTCTTGAAGCTCTGGGCCGAACGCCAGGCTTCCGTCGTCTTCGTGACGCACGATCTCGAAGAGGCCGTGGCACTCGCCGACAAGGTCTATGTGCTGACCGCCGGCCCGGCGACGGTGAAATCGGTCTATACGATCGACCTGCCGCGCCCGCGCGTCGTCTCCGAGATCCGCTACGAGCAGAACTTCATCGATTATTGCAAGACGATCTGGGATGACCTTCGCGAAGAGGTCGAAACCAGCTATCGCCGTGCCGCTGAAGCGGCATAAGGGAGGATTGATCATGGCAAACACAGCCCTCGAAACAGGCAATGCCCCGATCTTCCGCGCCGGGACTTCGGATGCGGAAATCGAAGCCGCAGCGCTGAAGGCGCTCACCCGCCGCAAGTACGTTGTCGTGGCATGGCAGGTCGGCATTCTGCTCGCCATCCTTGGTCTCTGGCAGGTCGCCTCCGATCTGCACTGGATCGACCCGTTCTTCTATTCCAGCCCGTATGGCATCGCGTTGCGCCTGTGGGACTGGATCACCGAGGGCACCGAGAGCGGCTCGCTCTGGTATCATCTCGGCGTCACCATGGAAGAAGCGCTGATCGGCTTCGTCATCGGCTCGGTGACCGGCGTTCTCGTCGGCGTCGCTCTCGGCCGCAACAAACTCGCTTCCGATATCCTGTCGATCTACATCAAGGCGATCAACTCGATCCCGCGCGTCGTTCTCGCGCCGATCTTCGTGATGATCATGGGCCTCGGCCTTGCCTCCAAGGTCGCGCTTGCCTTCATCATGGTGTTCTTCGTGGTGTTCGCCAACGCTTTCCAGGGCGTTCGTGAAGCCGACCGCAACATGATCGCCAATGCCCGCATTCTCGGCGCTTCCAACTGGCAGGTGACCCGCAACGTCATCCTGCCGTCGGCAATGAGCTGGATTTTTGCAAGCCTGCACATCTCCTTCTCCTTCGCCATCATCGGCGCGATCGTCGGCGAATTCGTCGGATCGCTCGCCGGCATCGGCTACCTGATCTCGATCGCCAAGGGCACCTATGACGCAGCCGGCCTCTATGCCGCGATCATCCTCGTGATGGTGGTCACGCTCGGTGCCGAATACGTGATGACGCTCGTCGAAAACCGCATCACCAGATGGCGTCCGCAGCAGCACATGGACGTGCAATAAGCCCTCGAGGCACTCAGTTAACTCCCAAGGCCGGGCACCCCCACCCGGCCTCTTTTTTTGTCTGCCGGTCAGGCCCTACCGTATGCTCAGGGCTGAAAACCCGTTCTGTCCATCTCGGTGATCTCTCTAATTACCTTGCAAGGAACGCCCGCTGCAATCACACCTGCTGGAACGTCTTTGGTCACGACGCTACCTGACCCAATTATCGCGCCATCGCCAATGGTCACGCCCTGGTTGATGTGTACCCCGGCGCCAATCCACACCCCGTTCCCGATCCTCACCGGCTTCGCGTAACACGCACCCGCCGCGCGCTCGGAAGCATCAATTGCGTGGTTGGAGGTGTAAATGCCGACACGGGGACCGAACAGCACGTCATTACCGATCTCGATGCCGCCACCGTCCAGCAAGACGCAGTCGAAGTTGGCGTAGAAGTTGTTGCCGATAACGACGTTCCGACCGAACTCGCAACGGAACGTCGGCTCGAAAAGCACGTGCTCGCCCACCTTGCCCAACAGCTCACGAAGGATGCTTTCCCGTTCTGCGGACGTCTTGCCGAAGCTTGCATTGTAGCGGTTGGTCAGTAGAACGGCCTCCTCTCGAGCCTTGATCAGCTCGGGCGTCAGATCGTTGTACATTTTTCCAGAGCGGATGATTTCCAACTGGTCAGCAAGCGTCATGGGCACTCTCCCCTCAGGTATTGTTTGTGTTTTATTTGCTTAGTTAATACGCATGAACCGTCCATGAATGATTGCTGATGGGTGTTTCGACGACAGCTATGGCGAGCGAGCTTTGCTTGCGCCAAGTTGCCATATAAGCCGGGACGGCCGGGCGGCCGTTATTGTCCTATCGCGCAATTTCCTCCGGATGAGAATCAGCTTATGGTCCGATTCCGGCAAAGCCCATGCCTCCCCCCTCCATCCGGGAAAGTATCGTTCATGCGGGGCTGATCGATCATCGAACCGACTGTTCGAGCGCCAAGCATAAGGAGGGGTTGCAATCGTTGCTCGCGATAGGAGGTTTTACAGATGAGGCTTTCTGGCCCAATTTATCGCTTGAAGCGTAAAGCCCGGCTCATGTCGCGCGAGGAGAATATTCCCTTGCATGAAGCGCTGGACCGAATTGCAGCCGAGGAAGGTTTCCGCGGCTGGAGCTTGCTTGCAGCTCGTGCGGACGCGACGACGCCCGCCGGTGAGATGTTCGCGCAATTGGATCCTGGCGACCTGGTGCTTCTGGGTGCCCGTCCGGGCCACGGCAAAACGCTGATGAGTCTGAGGCTGGCGGTCGAGGCGATGAAAGCCGGCAACCGTGGCATCTTCTTCACACTGGAGGATACCGAAAGGGCCGTTCTCGATCGTTTCCGCATGATTGGCGCTGAGTTCGAGTCTTTCAAAGACCGGTTCGAATTTGACTGTTCAGACGCGATCAGCGCCGACTATATCGTCGAGAGGCTGGCGTCGATGCCCAAGGGAACGCTGGTGGTCATCGATTACCTGCAAATCCTCGATCAAAACCGGCAGAAGCCGGAATTGATGGTGCAGGTCCTGACGTTGCGATCCTTTGCGCGTGAGAGAGGTCTGATCCTCGTCTTCATCTCGCAGATCGATCGGTCCTACGATCCGTCGATGAAAGCCTATCCCGATCTCAAGGATGTCCGTCTGCCCAATCCGCTGGATCTGGCGCTGTTCGACAAGACATTTTTCCTGAACAAGGGCGAAGTCCAGCCTCGGGCGGCAGGATAACGGTCCTGCTTCTTTCTGGTTGCTGGCGGTTGGGACTCGGTCAAACCGCCGGCAGCCTTACGGTCACTAACAAGCCGCCGCCGGGCGCGTCGCTGAGCGCGATCGTGCCGCCGGCGCCGTCGACGACTTCGCGGACGATGGCTAATCCGAGGCCGCTGCCTTCGGGCTCCGTGCCGATGATGCGGTAGAAACGCTCGAATACTTGCCCGCGTTCGGCCTCGGGAATGCCCGGACCGTTGTCCTCCACCGACAGTACGGCGTTGTTGTCATCAAGCCGGACCCCGACCGTGACGCGGCCATTGGCCGGGGTATAACGCAGGGCATTGTCGACGAGATTGACCAGCATCTCGCGCAGCATGGTGCCGTCGCCTTCGACATGGACCGGCGCGCCATCGGCCTCCAGTCCCAGGTCGATGTTGCGTCTCAGCGCTTCTTCCGCCAGGTTTTCCAAGACTTGCCGGGCGGTGGCAACGAGGTCGATCGTGTCGCTACGTGGACGGCGGCTGCCGGGTTCGGCCCGCGACAGGGTGAGAAGCTGGCTCGCCAGCCGTGTCACCTGCCTTGTACTGGAGCGTAGTGCCGTCAGGGCTTCGTCACGTCTGGCATTGTCGTCCTCGCGCGCCGCCACACTTGCCTGCGTCGAGATGAGCGCAAGCGGCGTGCGCAACTGATGGGCAGCGTTGGAGACGAATCGGCGCTGTGCCGCCATCTGGTTCTGCACCCGCTCCATATGATCGTTCAGCGCATGAACCAGGGGGCGTAGCTCGCTCTGCACCATATCCGGCTCCAGCGGGTCCAGCCGCTGGCGGCCGCGTTCGCGCACAGCATCACGTAGCCGCAGCACCGGTGTCAGACCGCGCTGCAGGCCGATAATGGTCACCAGGCCGGCGAGCAGCACGAGCACGAGCTGCTTGGTGAAATCCGAGAGCCACAGCCTGCGGCGCATGGCGTATTGGCTTTTGTGGGTGACGGCGACGGTGACGGAGATCGTGCTGTCTTCGCTAAGGCCGACGATCGGATGGTTCAGCATCATCAGCCGAACCTGATCGGCGCGGAATGTGGTATCTTCACCGACCTGCTGTTTCTTCGGTTGCGGCAGATCGGGATAGCCGGCGACGAGGTTCCCCCACGCGGTCACCACCTGATAGAAGACGCGGTCGCCATAACCGGTATCGAACATTTCCAGCGCCGCCGGTGGGAGATCGACTTGGACAGTGCCGTTTGCATCGACATGTACGGCTTCGGCGATGACGCGGGCCGATGCAAGCAGCGTGTGGTCGGTGACGAGGTCCGAGGTGGCGTTCGCCGAGTGGAAACTGAGGTACAGATTGACGCAGATCGCCCCGATCAGCGTCAGTACCACCCAGGCAAAGAGTTGCGCCCGCAGGCTGGAGGTCAGCCCTGCGATGGCGCGGCGCAGACGTCCCTTGCGTGCTTGGCTTTCGTCATTGCGCATGGCGAAGGAGATAGCCGAGGCCACGCAGCGTGGCGATCTGCACGGCGCTGCCTTCGAGTTTCTTGCGGACGCGGTGCACGTAGATTTCGATGGCGCTGGTGTCGGCGAGATCGTCGAAGCCAAAGACGCTTTCGGACAGCGCGGTCTTGGTGACTGTCGTGCCGACCTTCATGACGAGATGTTCGAGCACGGCATGTTCGCGCGGCGTGAGCGCCAGGGTTTCGCCGCCAAGAAAGAACTGCCGCGTGCCGCCGTCGAAGAGCAGGTCGCCCACGGCGATTTCGGGTGCGGCGCGATCATGGCCGCGGCGGACAAGGGCGCGGATACGGGCTTCCAGCTCGGCGATTTCGAAAGGCTTTGCCAGATAGTCGTCGGCGCCGCTGTCGAGCCCGGCAACACGGCCGTCGAGGCTGGCATTGGCGGTCAGGATGATGACCGGCACCTTGTTGCCGCTTTGGCGCAAGCGCTTCAACAGCGTCAACCCATCGATTTTCGGCAGTGACAGATCGAGGATGACGACCGCGTAACCCGCCACTTTCAACATATGTTCGGCGTCCTCGCCGTCATAGGCGATGTCGACGGCATATTGCGCCTGACGCAGCGCCTTGCCGAGCCAGGACGCCAGTTCGCGGTTGTCTTCGACGATCAGGAGCCTCATGGAGCAACTATACAGCAAGTACCCGATAGTGCGAGTGTTTCCGGAATTGCCGTGGCCCTATTTCAGCGCCGCCACAGCCTCAATCCCATCTCCTTCACCTCTCGCAAATATACTTTGCGCGCATAGGGCGGCGTCAGATTGTGGTCGGTATCGGGAATGATGGTGAGGCGGATGTCGGGGAAATTCTTGAGGCCGGCGGCATCTTCGCCGAAATGTTCGCGGAAATGATCGAGACCAATGTCGTGGGCGCTGTAGATCAGGGAAATATCGACTTGGCGTTTGACGAGCGAGCGGAAGCCGTTGATGACGGTTTCGTGCTCGCCGGCGAAGAACGGGAGAACGCCGAGGAGGGGGCGGCCGAGACGGACGGCGCGCCGCGCCAGCGCCACGACGATGTTGCGCGCCGCACTTTTGGCGTCGATCTGGCCGCCATAGAGCCGCTTCAGCGTCTCAAACTGCAGGAATTTCTGGCCGTAGGTCTCGAGCGAACGCGGCACGAAGCGCAGGGCTTCCTCCACGGGCTGGGTTTCATCCCAGAAGAAAGCATAGGGGTTGACGGTGATCAGACCGCCGCACCTGCCATCTTGGATAGCGCTCTGATAAGCGAGATAGCCACCGCTGCAGCGGCCAACGGCAAAGGCGGGCAACAGTTTCTCCGCCTCCAGAAGGTCGAGAGCGGCGCTAACGTCCTGAAGCTGCGCGGGCGAATAGAGCACCTGTTCCTGCGCATCGGGAAGCGGCGGACTGTCGGCGACGTTGGCGGTATCGAAACGCAGCGAGGGGATGCCGTCGCGTGCAAGCGTTCGCGCCATGGTCACCGACATTCGGCCCCAGCCAGCATGGCGGTCATAGGCCGTGGTCAAAAGCAATGCCGTCGCGCCCGCACGGGTGCCTGTGGGTTCGCAGAGAATGCCGGAGAGGCGGTTGCCCTCGCCAAAGCGCAGCGGCGTTTCGCGAAAACCGTCGCCGATCAGCGGTTCGGCGCGCGGCGCGCGGAGAATTCTGCGAGATGCCGTCGCGGATTCTTCCGTCGCGATCGACCGTGCCCAGTCCAGAACTTTCCGGCCGGCTTCGAGCGGCATGGTGGCTACGGTCGGGTTCGATACCAGCTCGTCATAGCCCTCATAGGCCGAGCGTTCGACGCGTGGGCCGAGGGTTTCGAGATGGGCAGCGAAATCGGCGTCTCCAGGGCGGCCGGGCCGCGTCAGGACAAGGCAATCCGGCGCGCTGATATGGGCAAGCGTCATCAGATTGAGTTTCTTGACCGCGGCGGCGATAGAGTCCGGCATCTGCAGGCTGGCGATGGTCACGCCCTCGGCCCGGCGTTGCGCTTCGGTGAGCCCCATGCCCTCGTCGATCATCTTCGACCAAACGGTCAATTCGCGCAGATAGGCGCGGCCGGAAATGGTCGGAGCCAGAAAGGCGATGCCGTCGACGCCGGAGAGCTGCTCTGCAATATCAAGGGCGACGACGCTTCCGAGCCCTTGGCTCACCAGGATAAGCCGCTCGCAGCCGGAGAGCGATCGCAGCATGCCGGCGGCGGCGAGGGCCGTGCCTTCCCAGAGCGCCAGTCCTTCACCCGGATCGGCAACGTCGAGCGCATCGCCGGTGCCGGCATAGTCGAAGCGGAGGCTGGCAATACCTTCCTTGGCAAAATCTTCGGCGAGAATGCGCCAGAATTTGCGGGTGCACATTTCCTCGAAACCCCAGGGGCTGAGGAACAATACGGCCGTCTGGCTCGTCGGTGCCGCGGCGGGCATGAACAGGCCGACAGTTCCGGCGAAAGTCACCGGCGTGGCGGCGGGGGTGACATCCTTAAGCGGGCCCTGGTATTCGGCGGCTCCCAACGCAGCCATGGCATTCTCCTCAAATTCGGCGCGGCGCCAGCCATGCCAGCGCGTGAACGGCAATCGGATGAGCGCGCCGGGGCAGACGCGCGGCAATTTGCTGAAGGACGGCGATATCCTCCGGCGGCACGGCATTCAGCAGCCGGAGCGCCAGGCCATAGACCAGGATGCCGGCAATGACGGCGCTGACGAGGCCGGGAATGCCGGGCAGCACATGGATGAAACCATAGGCCGCGGCGGCGCAGAGCGCGGATGCGCCGGTCACCTTGGCAAGGCTGACGAACATACTGTGCATCGAGCCCTCGAATTCCATGCGGCGCACCATCAGCACGCACATGGCGGAGAAGGCGAGCAACCGCACTAGCGCGGCACCTTCGCCGCCATACGAGGGCACTGCGATCAGGCAGCCGACGACCATGATGACGCTGGCGACGCCGCCGATGATGGTACGCTCGCGCATGCGGTCGATGGAGTAGAGATATTGCGTGCAGATCTGCATGAAGACGTAGGGAGCAGCCGTCAGCGACAGCAGCGCCACCATGCCGCCGCTCGGGCCGAAGGGCTTGCCGAAGATCGTTACCACCAGCTCAGGGGCGATCGCCGCAAGGCCGAAGCTCATGGGCAGGGTAATATAGGAAATGGCGCGCGCGACGCCCTCGAAGACATGAACCGGCAACTTGCCCGACGCCTGCGAATGCATCTGTTCGGAATAATAGGGCAGCAGGCTGCCGCTCAACTGCACCGGAAGCTGCAGCGCCAGATTGGCAAGCGACAGGCCGACGGCGTAGAAGCCGACTGCTTCGATGCCCCAGTAATGCTGCAGGAAGACCAGCTCGATGCGGTTCAGGAAGATCGAGCTGTTGATGAATTCGACCGAGAGAATGAGCGAGGAACTGACGAGATAGCCAAGGCTGACGCCGCAACTGTTCCGGCGCGCGACTGCGATCCTCAGGCTGGAAACGAACATCGGGAGCTGACCGATGGCATAGCCGGCAAGAGCGCCGCTGACGCCAAAGAAGATGGCGCCGAGAAGCACGGTGGCGAGCTGCAGCACCGAACTTGTCAGGGTGATGCGGAAGAAAGCGCCGAGCTGTTGTTCGCCGACCAGATAGTTCTTGCTGTAGGCGCCCAGCGACTGAAGGACGAAAAACGCGCCGGTGATGACGATGACGGACCATTCATCGTTTGCCCAATGCAGCCGCTCCGCTTCCCAATAAAAGGCCGTGTAGCCTGCGAGCAGGATCAGCGTCGACAGGATCGTCGGGTGCAGGAGGTAGGCCGCAAAGCCGCGCCGCTCCTCCGTCGAATAGCCCTGGACTTTTAGTTGCGGCAGTATGCGCAGTAGCGTGATGCCGGTGCCGAGTTCGGCGACGAGCGCGCCCGTGGTCGTCAACCAGAGCGAAAAGGCGATGATGCCGTTAGCTTCCGGGCCAAGCAGGCGGGCAGCGATGATCGAACAGGCAAAACCGGTCGCCAGCAGGGTCAGCCCCGCCGCCGCGTTCAACGCCGAATTCGCCATGATGCTCTTCGTCATGAAGATTACCGTTCCCCAGGTCGCAGAAATTGGCCGCAAATGCCGGCTCTTCATGGAGATAGCGCCTGCTGTATTTCATATGCCTTAATATTTACCGTCTATTCCTAATGTAACTTTCATTTTTACTTCGGCTAATATGCATATTTCCGATATTGGCTGTCTTGCCGCTTGTTCGGGAGTCCTCTTTGTTCAGCCTCATCGTCTGTACGATCGACCGCTTCGACCAGTTGGAACGACTGTTTCAGTCGCTGATGAGTCAGCGTCACAGGGATTTCGAGGTGGTCCTTGTCGACCAGAATCCTGACGATCGGCTGTCGGAGCTGATCGGAAGCTTCTCGCCCTTCTTCATGATCCGCCATGTCCGCTCGGCCAAGGGCCTTTCGCGGGCACGCAACAACGGAATGGCCGCCGCGAATGGCGACTATGTCTGCTTTCCCGATGATGATTGCTGGTATGAGCCCGATACGCTGGAGACGGCGGAGCGGCTGTTTGCCGCGCACCCGGAGCTTGCCATCGTCACCGGTCGTACACTCGATGCCGACGGCTTGGCCTCCGTCAGCCCGACAGGCGAAACGTCGCTTGCGGTGACGCGCTGGAACTATCTGAAATGCGGCAACTCCAACAGCATTTTCGTGCGCCGTGCGGCGCTGGCCGCCATCGGCGGCTTCGACGAGAATCTCGGGGTCGGCTCGGACTCGCCATTCCAAAGCGGCGAGGAGGCGGATTTCCTGCTGCGTGCTCTTGCTGCAGGCAAGCGGCTGATGTTCTTTCCGGAATTGATCGTCCACCATGATCAGGTCACCAGCGAATATGGCCCGCGGCAGATCGAACGGGCGCGCAAATATGGCCGCGGCTTCGGCGCGCTGATGCGCAAGCAGCGCTTTCCGCTCGCCTATGTCGGCTACCGCCTGTGCAGGCCTGTCGCCGGCTGGCTGGCAGCGCTGGTGCGATGCAGGGTCGATACGGCGCGTTACAAGCGCGCCTGGCTGATGGGCATATTGGAAGGCTATGCGACCTGGCCGCGATGGCGCAGCGGTTGAGGCCGTTCGCCCCTTGGCGTCATGGCTTCGGCATAGACATCCACATAGCGTTGCGCGACCTCGTCCCAGGCATAGGCGCGGGCGTCATGAATGAGTTCTTCTCTCAGGCCCAGGCCTTCGGCACCGAGACGCGCGAAAGCGGCGGCTAGGGCATCGGCGGCGGTTTCCGGATTGGAAAAATCGGAAAGCATTAGCGTCGGATGGGTTTCAGCGAGCGCCTTGTAGGCATCGTTTGTGTGCAGCACCGGCAGCAGGCCGGCACTCATCGCCTCGATCGCCACCAGGCCGAAGCCCTCATATTCGGAGGCGGAAGCAAAAAGCGAGGCGCGGGCGATAACGTTGCGGATGGCGCCATTGTCAATCGACACATGCAGCGAGACATGGCGGCCAAGCTCGCGGACGGCGATTTCCTTCTCCAGCGCCGGCTGATCGAGATCGGAGACGGCACCGATAATGTCGAGATGCCAATCCGGATCGCGGGCGGCGAGCACCTTCATTACGTCAAGCATGCGGTCAAGCCGTTTGTTGACGGAGAAGCGGCCGATAGTGACGATGCGGCGGCGGGCTTCGAGCGCGGCGCAATTGGCGAATTTGCCGACATCGGCGCCGTTCTCGATCAGGCGGGTGCGGCTGGCGGCGATGCCGGAAAACAGCCGCTCGTCCGACAGGCTGCAACAGACGAGCTCGGCATAGGCAAGGGCCGAAAGCCGGGTTGCGGTGTTGAACCAGAGCTTCTTGATGGCGGCATATTTCGGCGTATGGAAGAAGCCGCCATGGGTGGTGGCAACCATCGGGCGGCCATGGAACAGCTTGCCCCAGGCAAGCGCGTCGAAGAAGAAATCGACGGCATGGACATGGATCAGGTCGGCATCGGCGATATGCTTGAAAACCTGCGGCGCCAAGGGATAGCGGCTGGAGCCGGACCAGGGGATGCGGACGATCTCGATATCATCGATGGTTTCGGCCGGTACAAGTTTATGGGTAGGATCGGAGAACAGGCTATTGCAGGTAACGACGCGGACACGATAGCCGCGGCGGATCAACTGCCGGCAGAGGTTGGCGACCACATCTTCCAGCCCGCCCTTGTTGGGCAGGAACTGGCGCACGACATGCACGATCAGCGGTCCCGAGGCATTCTGTGCTTGAATATCCGAAATAGCCGATGTCATTGACCCGCCCTCGATCTTTGGCCGCACAAAGCCGCGGCGATCAGGCGCGCGAAAGCGCCGTCTCTTGATCGGCGCAAAGCACACCATCTTGCTGGTTAAAAAGAGCTTAATTGCGGACGAGGGATCGCGCCGTTTCAAGCAAGAAGGTTAATATCGGAACATTCCGTCAGGGAAGGTTGGGCTTGTGCATGGCCCCTCACCCTTGCCCTCTCCCCGCACGCGGGGACAGAGTTGGGGTGAGGGGTCATCTCGGAAAGAGCGGCATAACTCCTCCTCAGCCGGACCTCTCAAAACGCCCGAAATGTCAGTGTGGTCAGCGAGCGGACGATGCCCGGGATATTGGCGATGTTGTCGTTGATGAACTTGCCGATATCCTGCTCGTCCTTGATGTAGACCTTCAGCAGCAGGTCGTAGTCGCCGCTGGTGGAATAGAGTTCCGAGACCAGCTCCGTCTGGTAGATCGCGTCGGCGACCTCGTAGGTCTTGCCGGGTGCGCATTGGAGCTGAACGAAAATGGGCTTCATGAGATTGTCCTGACTCTGTCGCGGCCGCGATGGCGGCCGGCGCTTTGCTCTATAATGGTCGAAAGCGGCGTGGCCATGCAAGTTTTTCTCTATCCACCGGATGTCGCGCTTGCCGCTTCCGCAAGTCGGGAGGTGGCGCTAGATTGACGGGATTCTTTTAGCCAACCGGATCGACTCGATGCTGAATGACCCTCGCTCTCACGGACTTTGGGAGAAGACTGCTCCGCCGCCGCCTGCGACCGGGCCGCTTGCAGGCGATGTTTCGGCCGACGTGGTGGTGGTCGGCGGCGGCTATACGGGGCTGTCCTCGGCGCTGCATCTGGCGGAAGCCGGAACCAAGGTGGTGCTGCTGGAAGCCAATGAAATCGGCTTTGGCGGCGCGGGGCGCAATGTCGGTCTGATCAATGCCGGCATGTGGGTCATGCCCGACGACCTGCCTGGCGTGCTGGGTCCCGTCCATGGTGAACGGCTGCTGGAGCTTCTTGGCGATGCGCCGAAGCTGGTAATGGCGCTGATCGAGAAACACGGCATCGCCTGCGAGCTGGAACGCAACGGCACGCTGCATTGCGCCGTCGGGTCCGAGGGACTGAAGGAGATCGAAGAGCGTGCCCGTCAATGGGGCAAGCACGGTGCCCCGGTCACCGTGCTCGATACGGACGAGACGGCGCGGCGGGTGGGGAGTTCTGCCTACGCGGGAGCGTTGCTCGACATGCGCGCCGGTACGCTGCAGCCGCTCGCCTATGTCCGCGGCCTGGCGCATGTGGCGGCCACGGCCGGCGTTGTGATCCAAACCGGCAGCCGCGTGACGGCGACCGAGAGGAATGGCGGGCGGTGGATCGTCAAAACCGCCGGCGGCAGTGTCAGTGCGGATTGGATCGTCGTCGCGACGGATGCTTACAGCACCGGTCCCTGGCAAGAGGTGCGCCAGGAACAGGTGCATCTGCCCTATTTCAATTTCGCCACCGTACCACTTGGCGACAATCTGCGCAGATCGGTGCTACCCGGTCGTGAGGGCGCGTGGGATACGAAGGAAATCCTGTCGTCCTTCCGCATGGACCAGGCCGGCCGCCTTGTCTTCGGCAGCGTCGGCGCATTGCGCAATACCGGGCTTGCCGTCCACAAGAACTGGGCGCGTCGTTCGCTGAAAAAGCTGTTTCCGCAGCTCGGAGATATCGCCTTTGAAAGTGAGTGGTATGGCAAGATCGGCATGACCGACAATGCCTTGCCGCGCTTCCACAGGTTCGCGCCGAATGTCGTCGGCTTTTCCGGCTATAATGGGCGCGGCATCGCGCCGGGCACGGTGTTCGGGAAGATATTGGCCGACCATATTCTCGGCCGAGTTTCCGAAGCCGACTTGCCGCTGCCGGCGACCGATCCGCGCGAGCACGGCTTCCGTGCGCTGAAGGAAATGTGGTACGAAGCCGGCGCCCAGGCTGCGCATTTTGTAGGCGCGAGGGACTAGAGCATCCTATCGGCTTGGTGATTTCACCTAAAAGCGGGATGCTCCAGGGACGGGAACCGGACCATCATAACAAGAAGAGGAAGATGACATGACCGCCACACTCGATCTCGCCGCCGAGACCAGGGCAGTCCTGACCGAACTCGGCGTTACCGCCGATCGCTACACGGGCGGAACACTTGCCGTAACCTCACCGGTAACCGGCGCTGAAATCGGCCGCCTGAGGGAGCATTCGGCTGCCGAAGCGAAGGCTGCGATCGACAAGGCGCATGAGGCGTTTCTTTCCTGGCGTGCCGTGCCGGCGCCGAAGCGGGGCGAGCTGATCCGCCTGCTCGGCGAAGAGCTGCGCATCGGCAAGGCGGCGCTCGGCCGTCTCGTTTCCATCGAAGTCGGCAAGATCACCTCCGAGGGCCTCGGCGAAGTGCAGGAGATGATCGACATCTGCGATTTCGCCGTCGGCCTGTCGCGCCAGCTCTATGGCCTGACCATAGCCACTGAGCGCTCGGAACATCGAATGATGGAGAGCTGGCATCCGCTGGGGCCGATCGGCATCATTTCCGCCTTCAACTTCCCCGTTGCCGTCTGGTCGTGGAACGCGGCGCTCGCCATCGTCTGCGGCAATTCCACCGTCTGGAAGCCATCGGAAAAGACGCCGCTGACGGCGCTTGCCGTACAGGCCATGTTCGAAAAGGCGCTGAAGCGCTATGTCGTCGAGGGCGGCGAGGCGCCGGCCAATCTCTCGACGCTGATCATCGGCGGCCGTGATGTCGGTGAGGTGCTGGTCGATCATCCGAAGATTCCGCTCGTTTCGGCGACCGGCTCGACAGCCATGGGCCGCGCTGTCGGTCCGCGTCTCGCCAACCGCTTCGCCCGCGCCATTCTCGAACTTGGCGGCAACAATGCCGCGATCGTCTGCCCAACGGCCGATCTCGACCTGACGCTGCGCGGCGTCGCCTTTTCCGCCATGGGAACGGCCGGCCAGCGCTGCACGACGCTGCGCCGCCTCTTCGTGCATGAAAGCGTCTATGATCAGCTCGTCCCACGCCTGCAAAAGGCCTATGGCTCGGTCACCATTGGCAATCCGCTGGAAACGGACACGCTTGTCGGCCCGCTGATCGACAAGCAGGCCTTCGAGAAGATGCAGGCAGCCCTCGGCCAGGCGCAGTCGGCCGGCGGCAAGGTGACGGGTGGCGAACGCGTCGAAAACGGCGCGGCCGATGCTTTCTACGTCCGTCCGGCCCTGGTCGAGATGCCAGCCCAGACCGGACCGGTCGAGCACGAAACCTTCGCGCCGATTCTCTATGTGATGAAGTACAGTGATTTCGACGAGGTAGTGGCGCTGCACAATGCCGTGCCGCAGGGCCTGTCGTCGTCTATCTTCACCAATGACATGCGCGAGGCGGAAGCCTTCGTCTCGGCGCGCGGTTCGGACTGCGGCATCGCCAATGTCAATCTCGGCCCTTCCGGCGCTGAAATCGGCGGTGCTTTCGGCGGCGAGAAGGAGACCGGCGGCGGCCGTGAGTCCGGCTCGGATGCCTGGAAGGCCTATATGCGCCGGGCGACCAATACTATCAACTACGGCAGGACATTGCCGCTGGCGCAGGGCGTCAAGTTCGACGTCGAGTAAGACGAGCGTCGCAATCCTTGCGTTGCGATGAGGAGGGCATGGGCGTAGAAACGTCTTCGCCCTCCTTCATCATTCCAAGGTCGCTCACCATGCATCTGTCGCTCGCCGAGGCCGAAACGCTGGTTGTGGAGGCGCTGCAGCGAAATCGAGTCAGTGCGGAAAACGCCCGTTCGGTGGCGGTCGCCCTCGTCGCGGCGGAGGCGGCCGGGCAGGGCGGCCATGGTCTGCGCCGCGTGCCCGCCTATGCCGGGCAGGCGAAGATCGGCAAGACCGACGGCTTCGCCAAGCCACAGCTCCTTCGACCCTATCCTGCCGTGCTGCGCATCGATGCCGGCAACGGCTATGCCTATCCGGCGCTCGATCTCGCCGTTGCCGAGCTTTCCATTGTTGCTCGCGAACAGGGGATCGCGCTGGCGGCCATCAGCCGCTCGCATCATGCCGGCGTCATGGGCCTGACGGTCGAGCGTTTTGCCGATCAGGGGCTGGTGGCGCTGATGGTCGCCAATGCGCCGGCCTCCATGGCGCCCTGGGGCGGCAAGAGGCCTGTCTTTGGCACCAATCCGATCGCCTTCGCCGCGCCGCTGCCGGACGCCGATCCCATCGTCATCGATCTCGCACTGTCGAAAGTGGCGCGCGGCAAGGTCATGGCCGCCCGGCAGAAGGGCGCGCCGATCCCGGCCGATTGGGCCTACGACCGCGACGGCAAGCCGACGACCGATGCTGAGGAAGCGTTGGCCGGCACGATGATCCCCGCCGGTGAATCAAAGGGGGCGGCACTGGCCATGATGGTGGAGATCCTCTCCGCCGGCCTGACCGGCGCCAACTATTCTTTCGAAGCTTCGTCGCTGTTCGACGATCAGGGTTCGCCACCCGCGCTCGGGCATACGATCATCGCCATCAATCCGGCGGCGATGAGTGCGGGCGATACGGCAAAGCGGCTGGCCCTGCTGGCGAGCGAAATCACCAGCGATCCCAATGTCCGCCTGCCCGGCCGGCGCGGGCAGAACTCACGACGCCTTGCGCTGAGTGAAGGCATCAGTGTCGAGGACGAAGTGATTGCCGCGATAGAGAGGCTTTGAGCCGCCGACGGTGATGGTCGGGTGCCTGACGGCTACCCGCGATCCACAGATCAGACGATCGCCGGCGCCGTCTGCTCTTCGTTCAGCCAGCCGCCGATAAAGCCGGCGCGTTCGAGGCCACGGCGCAGGATCGGCGATTGCCGCATCAGGTTCCAGATCAGCCCGCTGCGCTCATTTTCGATCATCATCACGAGCAGGCCCTGGTCGATGGCGACCGAGCGGTCGTCCACCCAGCCTTCTGGGCCTGGGCCTCTGACGCTGGGGTTGAAGCCACCGGGAAAGCGGCCGTCCAGCAACAGGTTCGGATAGGTGGAAAGCAGGGCCTTGGTGCCGTCGAGGGCGGCTTGGCGGTCGAACGGCAGGCAGGATAACGGGCCCCAGGGCGCGATCGTACCGTCGTCGGGACCGAGCGGCGCGCCGCGGGCGGCATAGCCGAGAACCTTAGGGCTGTAACGCCGGCTGTGCTTGGTGCCGGTCGGATTCGGGCCGTCACAGGCCGAGAGCCCCCAAATGTTCTTGGCATAGCCGACGAAGTGGCCCGGGTTGCGGTCGGTGTAATCGCGCTGAACGGCGATGGCCGTCTGGGTGTTGCGGAAATAGTCCGTGTCCTTGTCGGCCACATGCCGGTCGGCGATGCCGCGAAAATCGATCCAGGCGTGAGAGAAGAGATGGATGAACAGCGGCCCGGCATAGAGATAGGGCGTGTCCCTGAACATCATCCAGGTATAGGTCGAGGCGAAGGCGTCGTAGCTCGATGACGGTATGGGATGGCTGGGCGAAGCGAGTGCCAGCACGTAAAGAAAGATCGCCTCGTCATAGCCCTGGTAGCGCCAGCGCAGGAAACCGCTGCTCGGCTTCCAGCCCATGCTGATCGTCTTGCCCTTGTTCAGCGCCCAATGCCAATCGCAGCGCTCATAGAGAAACTGCGCCTGTGTGCGAATGTCCTCTTCGTTCTGATCGGGGCCGTTGAAATAGGCTGCCGCCGTCAATACGCCGAGCAGGAAAAGGCCGGTATCGATGGTGGAGAGTTCGCTGTTCCAGGCCCGGTTGCCGGTCGCCATATAGAGGAAGTGATAGTAGAAGCCGCGATGACCGGTGGCGCCTCGCTCTTCTCCCTGCTGGCTTTCGGCGAAAAAGTTCAGCGAGGTCAACACGCGCTGGGCCGCATCCGCGCGGCTGATCCAGCCGCGTTCGACGGCGACGGGATAGCTCGACAGCGCGAAGCCGACGGCGGCGATGCTGCAATGGCTCGTCTTGATCGAAGTATCCGCCACCAGCCCATTTTCCGGATTGGTGTAAAGCATGAAATAGTCGAAGGCCGAACGTTGCAGACGGTCGATCAACGCATCGTCGGTTTCGTTGGTCTGTTGCAGCATTGTCTGATCCATCTCCTCGGCGCCCCCCGGTTTCTGCTGAGCATAGGAGCTCGGACAGTTGCAAATCAAAGATGATTAATGCTGCCACGCTTTTGTGGACGATTGTTTAAAATCGGAGCACCCGTCAGATATACTAGCAGCGGCTGCCTCGAGAAGCTTAATCATCTACGACGCGGATGGCCGAAAGCATCGCGTCCAGCAAACTATCCGCCGTCTCGTCGCCAGGAAGCGATCTGATCATGCCGTCCAGGCGTCCCTCGAGCCGCAGCATAGCGAAGCCATGCACCAGTGACCAGAGGGCCGTCGCCTGCGCCGCCATCTGTAGCGGCGGCATCGATATGTCGGGTGCGCGGGCGGTGGCGGATGGTTTCATTGGCCCGACCGTAGCGCTGTTCCTGGCCGCGCTTGTTTCCTTCGTTCTTTGCTACGCGACCGGTTCATTCTCGGCAAAGTGCCAAAAATTCTGGATATCGGCACGACGATCCTGTTCTGCGGCCTTGCATTCTGGACAGCGGAAGAAGCGGCAGAACAATAGGCAGCCGGGTCACCCCAACTTGGCTTCCACCCGCTCCCGCCACCGTCGAAGCGTTCGCCCAAAAATCGCGTCGTCCCCCAGCGCTCTCGCAAGTATCAGTGCGCCCTGGATACCGACTACCGCTTCTTCGGCGAGCGCATTTGCTTCTGCCGTCTTGAGGCCCGCTCTCGTCAAAGCGCCGGCAAGTGCTTCGATCCATCGGTTGAAATAGGTCTGGATCGCCGCTGCGAAACGGTCGCGTGTTTCGTCGAGCGCGAAGGCGCCGATGAGACAGATGCGATGGCCGGAGCGGAAATAAGTGTCTGTTGTCTCCCACATGCGGGCAATGGCGGCGTGCGGTTCGTCTTCTTCGAGCGGCTTGAACATCTCGTTGACGAACCAGGCGTCGATATTGGCCATGATCTCCGCCGCCATCTCCTCCTTTCCGCCGGGAAAGAAGTGATAGAGGCTGCCCTTCGACAGTTTGGTACGCGCCGTGATGTTGCTCATCGATGCACCCTCGTAGCCGAGTTCACGAAAGACTTCGGCAACGAGGATGATGGCGTCCGATTTTTCGAAGATGGTGCGTGTCATCGTCTCAGAGTCCGAGATCGGAAAGCCCTGGATGGTCGTCCGGACGGCGGCCGAGCGGCCAATGGAATTTCCGGTCTTCTTCCTTGATCGGCATGTCGTTGATCGAGGCAAAGCGGCGCTGCATCAGGCCCTCGGCGTCGAATTCCCAATTTTCATTGCCATAGGAGCGAAACCAGTGGCCGCTATCGTCGCGCCATTCATAGGCGAAACGCACGGCGATGCGGTTGCCGTCGAAGGCCCATAGTTCCTTGATCAGCCGGTAGTCCAACTCTCTGGCCCATTTGCGGGTGAGGAATTCGACGATTTCCTTGCGGCCGCGCGGAAATTCGGCGCGGTTCCGCCACTGGCTGTCTTCGGTATAGACCTTCGAGACACGTTCGGGATCGCGGCTGTTCCAGCCGTCTTCGGCCATGCGGACTTTGGCGTTAGCGGTTTCGCGGGTAAACGGCGGCACGAGTGGGGTGGCCATAGCTTGCTCCTTTTGGACCGATAAGATTATTCTAGACCGATCGGTTTAGTAGAGCAAGAGCGAATTTGATTTTCTCGGGAGGCTATCGCGCGAATTTCTTTGCGCCCATGACACAGGCGACAACGCCGAGCGTCACCGCAAGCATGGACCAACTGACGCTTTCCTTCAGCAAGGTAGCGGCGAGCGCCAGGCCGAAGAAGGGCTGCAGCAACTGCAGTTGCCCGACGGCAGCAATGCCGCCCTGTGCTAATCCGCGATACCAGAAGATGAAGCCAATCAGCATGCTGAAGAGCGAGACATAGATCAGGCTGATCCAGGCCGGCTCGCCGATGCCGCCGATCGCCTGCGGCATGGTGAAGAGGCAAAGCGCGATCATGACCGGCAGCGACAGGACGAGCGCCCAGGAAATGACCTGCCAGCCGCCCAGCCGGCGCGACAGCACCGCGCCCTCGGCATAGCCGAGCCCGCAAACGAGGATTGCCGCCAGCATCAGCAAATCGCCGACCGGCGAGGCGGAGATACCTTGGGCCAGCGCATAGCCGCAGACGATGGCGCTGCCAACGGCGGAAAATATCCAGAAGGCCGGCCGCGGCCGTTCACCGCCGCGCAATACGCCGAATATGGCCGTGGCAAGCGGCAGCAACCCGATGAAGATGATCGAATGCGCCGAGGACGTGCTTTAGCGCCAGTGCCGTCAGCAGCGGAAAACCGACGACGCATCCAAGTGCCACGATGGCAAGAGGGATGATATCGTTGCGAACCGGTCGCTTCTCCCGAAATGCGAGCAGCAGGCACAACGCGAGAATGCCGGCAATCGCCGCGCGGGCGACCGTCAGGAAGACGGGATCGAAATCCATCACCGCCACCCGTGTTGCCGGCAATGAGCCGCTGAAGATCAGCACGCCCGTCATTCCATAGATCCAGCCGCTTGTCGTCTTGTCCATTCCGATGCTCCAAGTTTATCGGCCGGTATCGGCGAAGTCGGCTGGTCATTCCAGAGACGGCGCAGTACAATTTTTGCAAACTGTTATGGTGTGGGGTGCAGTACGGATGAACGATACCATTGTAACGAATGGGGCCAGCGGCACGCGCATCGAGGTCGTGATGGCGGCGATTTCCAATCGCATTGCCGCACGCAGCCTGGTGCCGGGGGCGCGGCTTCCTTCGGTGCGCAGCTTCGCCAGGACGATGCAGGTATCCGTTTCCACCGTGGTCGAGGCTTATGAGCGGCTGGCGGCCGAGGGCGTCATCCGCTCGCGGCCCGGTTCCGGCTTTTACGTCTGTGGGCCGCTCGCGCCGCTTTCCCTGTCGGAGATCGCTCCGCCGCTCGAACGCGATGTCGATCCGCTCTGGATTTCGCGGCAATCGTTGGAGGTGGACGATGCTGTGCTGAAGCCCGGTTGCGGCTGGCTTCCGCCCTCCTGGATGCCGAAAGCGGCGCTGCGTCGAGCGATGCGAACCCTGGCGCGGACCGGCGGGAGCGACATTCTCACCAACTATGGAACACCGCTCGGCCTGCCGCCGTTGCGGCAGCTTCTGGCACGGCGCATGGGCGAACACGGCATTACGGCGTCGCCTGATCGAATCATGCTCATGGAATCCGGCACGCAGGCCATCGATCTTCTCTGCCGTTTCCTGCTCGAACCGGGCGATACCGTGCTGGTCGACGATCCCTGCTACTTCAATTTCCACGCTCTCCTGCGGGCGCACCGGGCCAATATCGTCGGCGTGCCCTTCACGCCGACAGGGCCGGATATCGAGCGGTTTGCCGAGGCACTCGAAAGACATAAGCCGCGCCTCTACATCACCAATTCCGCCGTTCACAACCCAACCGGCGCCGCATTGTCGCCGGTGACGGCGCATCGCCTGTTGAAGCTGGCGGATGCTTCCAACCTGATCATCATCGAAGACGATATTTTTGCCGATTTCGAGCACGTGCCGGCGCCGCGGCTTGCCGCCTATGATGGGCTCGATCGGGTGATCCATATCGGCAGCTTCTCGAAGACGCTGTCGGCCTCGGTGCGCTGCGGCTTCATCGCGGCGCGGCGGGATTGGATCGACGGCCTTGTCGATCTGAAGATCGCCACCAACTTCAGCGGTGGCCAATTGGGGGCCGAGCTGTTGTTCTCGGCCCTGAAGGACGGAGGCTATCGCAAGCATATCGAGGCGTTGCGAGTCCGGCTTGCCAAGGCCATGAGCGAAACCATCTCCCGATTGGAGGCAATCGGCATCACGCCCTGGCTGAAGCCACAGGCCGGCATGTTCCTTTGGTGCCGGCTGCCGGAGGGGCTGAATGCGGCCGACGTCGCCCGCGCCTGCCTCGCCGAAGGCATCATCCTGGCACCCGGCAATGCCTTCAGCCAGAGGGATGCGGCAAGCAATTTCCTCCGCTTCAATGTTGCGCAATCAACGGATGCTCGCATTTTCGAGGTCCTGGCGGCGTCGATGCGGAGATTGGGGGCCGGATGAGCGGCGGCGTTCCCGCTCCGGTCCCAGGCGATGACAATCCGGCCAGCGGGAGTGCCGGATGCATTACTTATGCAGCATCTTCAAGGCGTCGATGAAATAGCTGTTGGCGCCGGAATAGTCGTCGGCCTTGCAACGCTTGAGACCCTCAGCCACCAGGGCGCTTGCCCGCTTTCTGTCGGCGGCGCTGATCGCCGATGTCTTCAACCCATTATTGATACTCTCCACCATTTTGGCGCATGGCGCGGAATTGCCGCTTCCCGTGGTTGCGGTGTTCGCGGCGAAGGCGGTGAAGGAAAGGGCGAAGGTGATTGAGATCAGCGACGGAACGACAAGAGCGAACGTTTTCATGTCCCTGCAGCCTCAGCTCCGCCCGCAGTCTACGGACAAGACATGCAGACCAAACGTCTTTGGATAGGGTCGAATGCCGAGAGAGGGATGGGAAAGACAATCGGACACTGGGAAGCAGCTCTAATACGCTCTTGCAGGTCTTGCTGAACTTAAGCATCACAGTATAGCTCCGCCACAAGGCCGCTTCAATTGCGGTTCACATCGGCTTTCTAATCCCCGTTGGCAAAATGAGATCGACCGTGCGTGTTCTGCTTGTTGAAGACGACAATATTCTCGGATCATCCCTCAAGAAGGCTTTGGAGAAACACGCTTACGGTGTCGATTGGATGCGCGATGGCGAGTCCGGTCTCGAAGCTGCGCAGCATTCGCATTTCGCGGCTGTTATTCTCGATATCAACCTGCCGCAGCTCAATGGCATGGAGGTGCTGAGAGGCATTCGACAGCGGGGCAATGCGGTGCCGGTTTTGCTGCTGACTGCGCTCGATGCGGTACGGCAGAAGGTCGAGGGGCTCGATGAGGGCGCCGATGATTACCTGGTCAAGCCGTTCGATCTCGACGAACTGCTTGCCCGCCTGCGCGCGCTGATTCGCCGCCGCGATGGGCGAACCGAAAGCCTCATACGATGCGGCGATGTCGAGGTCGACCCGTCGGCGATGGTCGCCCGCAAGGGCAGCGCGCAGGTTCATACCACCGCCAAGGAATTCCATCTGCTGAAGCTGCTCATGGAGCGCAGCGGCCGATACGTGACCAAGAACGATATCGAATATGCGCTTTACGATGCCGAGAACAGCGTCGAAAGCAACGCCATCGAGGTGACGATCTACAACCTGCGCAAAAAGCTCGGCACCGATTTCATCAAGTCGATCCGCGGCGTCGGCTACATGATCGAACGATGATCAGGTCCACGCTAACCCGCAAACTCTTCTTCAGGATAGCGCCGGTCGTGGCGGTGACGATCGTGGTGATCGGCGCCTTCGCGTTCAACAGCGCAACGCGCGAGATTAACAATATCTACGATGCCCAGCTCATCGATGACGCGAACGTTATCTGGAGCTTGCTGCGTCGCCCTCTGGAAAGATCGCCGGACCGCTCTCCGAAGAAGATCGACGACATCGACTTCAACATGGACAACCAGCTATCCTTCAATGAGGACGCCGACGACTATGCCGACGCCCACATGTTTCGCGCCTGGGTGGATGGCCGTATTCGCTTCTACAGCAGCACGGCGTTCCAGTCCGATGTGCCGCAGCAGAAGGTCGGCTTCACCACGCTCACCTATAAGGGAGAGGAATGGCGGGTCTACTCGCTGCCGATACCGAACACGACCATCGTCATGGAGATCGGCGAGAAGATCGCCCTGCGGGAAACGTTGGTCTCCAACATCCTGCTCAATCTCTTCTTTCCGCTGCTTGTGCTGGTGCCGGTCATCGGCTTCCTCATCTGGCTTGGCATCAACAGCGGCCTGCGCACGATCCACGGGCTAGTACGCCAGATTCGCACCCGGTCGCCCGACGATCTCTCCGCCATCCCTGTCCAGGGCCTGCCGCGTGACCTCTTGCCGCTCGGCCGCTCAATCAATCAGCTTTTGGAGAAACTCGGTCACTCATTGACCCTCGAGCGGCGCTTCTCCGATCTTGCGGCACATCAATTGCGCACCCCGCAGGCGAGCGTGAAGCTGCTGCTGCAGATGCTGGGCAACACCGACAGCGAGCAGGAACGGCAGACGATCATCGCCGACCTCGTGGCCAGCAACAATCGCGCCACACATCTGATCGAGCAATTGTTGCGGCTGGCCAGGGTAAGCCATCATCCCCTCAATCCGACACCCGTCCCGCTCTACCATATGGTGGCGTCTGTTCTGGCGGAATTCGGCAATATCATCACCAGCAGGCAGCTTGATGTCCTGCTGGAAGGCGACGAGACGGCGCAAGTCAAAACGGATGAATCGCTGCTGCGCATGATGATCGGCAACCTCTTGGACAATGCCATCAAATACACACCCGTTGCCGGCAAGATCGAAGTCGTGATCTCCTCTGAAAACGCGCTCTGGCTGATATCGATCAGCGACAGCGGGCCCGGCATACCGCCCGATGAGCGTGCTGCGGTCTTCCAGCGATTCTATCGGCTCAATACGCTTCACACTGAAGGGGCCGGCCTCGGTCTTGCGATCGTCGCCGATACGGCCGACCGGCTGGCGGCCTCAATCCAGCTATTGACGCCGCGTTGGGGCACCGGCCTGCGGGTCGATCTGCGGTTGCCCAAAAACCAATAGAGCGACCCCTATATACCCATCCGAGCGCTCGGTGCTCATCGCTGGACGGTTCAGCTTTTCACGAAGTCGTGGGGCTGCTCGTTTTTCATTTTCGCATCATCCTGCCCTCATGCCTGGCTCATCCGTGGTTGCTAAACGCAACTTCAGGATAAGGCGAAAGGGTTTTTTTATGCAGGTGTTTTGCGATTTTGATGGAACCATATCCATCGAAGACGCGACGGATATGGTGTTGTCCCGTTTCGCCGGTTCCGAATGGGAAGACATAGAACAGCAGTGGAAACAGGGGCTGATAGGGTCGGGCGAATGCATGCGCCGGCAGATCGCCCTCGTGCAGGCGAGCCGCAAAGATCTCGAGGCTCTCCTGGACGGGGTGTCCATCGACCCCGGCTTTGAGGGTTTCCTGTCATACTGCAACCGCAGTGATCTGCCCGTGACGATCGTCAGCGATGGGGTCGACTATTTCATTCGCCATATCCTGGCACGTCACGGCATCGGCGACCTCAGAATAGTCGCCAACGTCCTCACCTATCGCTTCGCTCATGGCCGAGACTTGTATTCTCTTTCTCCGTCGCCCACGGCAGCCGGCTGCATGTCCGGTTCAGGCGTCTGCAAATGCCGGGTTGTCAGGGGAACTGAACTGCAGATCTACATCGGCGATGGGCGAAGCGATTTCTGTGTTGCCGACAAGGTCGATCTCGTCTTCGCAAAAGCCAAGCTCGCCGATTACTGCGATGACCGCGGCATTTCCTATGTCGGCTTCGACAATTTCGCCGACCTGCTTCCAAAGATGAAAGCCATTCTTCCCAGTGCCGCACGGGAGCACCGCGCGCTGCTGCATTCCAAGATCGCGTGAACCAGACCGAGAGGCATTAATGAAAACCAATGTAGTCGAAGCCTTCAGTGGCGAGATGCAATCGCCCGTCAAATCTGAGGCGGAGTTGCGCATCCTTGAGGAGGCTTATTGCTCCCATGGCGATACGGTCCACTATACGGCAAAGCCGAAATTCTTCGAGGAATGCGAAGGCTCCTACGTCTACGACCAGTCAGGGACGCCGTTCCTCGATCTGCAGATGTGGTATTCCGCCGTCAATTTCGGCTACCGCAACGAACGCCTGAATGCCGCCGCACACCGGCAGCTCGACCGGCTGCCGCAGGTCGCCTCGCAATATCTGCACCGGGAAAAGGTGGAGCTGGCGGCCATGATCGCCCAGGACGCCGAACGCAAGTTCGGGCGCAAGGGGCGGGTTCATTTCAACGTCGGCGGCTCGCAGGCCGTCGAGGATTCGCTGAAGCTGGTGCGCAACTATACCGGCGGCAAGAGCCTGATGTTCGCCTTCGAGGGCGGTTATCACGGCCGCACCCTCGGCGCCTCGGCCATCACCTCCAGCTACCGCTACCGCCGCCGCTACGGTCATTTCGGGGATCGGGCGCAGTTCATCGAATTTCCCTATCATTTCCGCGGCCCGAAGGGCATGTCGAAGGAAGAGTACGGGCATCACTGCGTTCAGAAGTTCGCCCGTCTGTTCGAGAGCGAATATAACGGCGTTTGGGATCCGAAGGCGGGCAAGTCCGAATATGCCGCCTTCTACATCGAGCCGATCCAAGGCACGGGCGGCTACGTCATTCCGCCGATGAACTTCTTCATCGAACTCAAGAAGGTGCTGGACGAACACGGCATCCTGCTCGTCGTCGACGAAATCCAGATGGGCGTCTACCGCACCGGCAAGCTCTGGTCGATCGAGCATTTCGGCGTTTCCCCCGATGCTCTTGTCTTCGGCAAGGCGATCACCAATGGGCTCAATCCGCTTTCAGGCGTCTGGGCAAGGGAAGAGATGATCAATCCGGAAATCTTCCCGCCCGGTTCGACACATTCCACCTTCGCCAGCAACCCGATGGGGACCGCCGTGGCTCTCGAAACCATGAAGATGTTGGAAGAGGAGGATTTCGGCGCGGCCATCATGGCCAAGGGCGCTTATTTCCTCGATGGGCTGAAACAATTGCAGAAGCGCCATGCCATCGTCGGCGAGGTCGACGGTCTCGGCTTGGCCCTGCGGATGGAGATCTGCAAGGACGACAGCTACACGCCGGACAAGGCGACGATGGACTGGCTTTGCGACGAGGGCATGAAGGGCGACATTCAGGTCGGCTCCAAGATGTACGGCCTCGTGCTGGACGTCGGCGGCTACCACAAGAACGTCATCACCTTCGCGCCGAACCTGCTCATCACCCGCGAGGAGATCGATCTGGCGATTGCCCTGCTCGATCAGCTTCTCACGCGCGCAGCCCGGAGATAGACCGGTGCAACTCCTTCTTCTTCATCTCGATGATGCGTTGGAGTTGCAGCCAGATTTCGTGCGCGCCTGCAAGTTTGCGGGCGCGTGCCAATATGCCGATAAAGGAACCGGCAGGGCGGTGCGGCTCTGGAGCAAGCAGAAGGCGCTTGCCGAACTCGGCCGCAACATCGTCCGGAACACGCCCGCAATCGGCAAGGATCCGCAGCTCTGTTTCATGGGCTCCGGCGACTTTCATCATGTGACGGCGCTGCTTCTCGATGGGGCTCTGGAGCGGCAGTCCATTGCGACGACGCTCATTCATTTCGACAATCATCCGGATTGGGTCACCTTCAATGGCGGGATGCATTGCGGCTCCTGGGTCAACAGCGCGCTGGCCAACCGCCATATCCAAAAGGTCATCACCATCGGCGTTTGCAGTCACGACCTTCGCAGCCCGGAGCGCAAAGGCGCCAATCTGCACTGGCTCGGCGAAGGCAAGCTGGAGCTCTATCCTTATGAACATCCGCCGAGCCGTGTTTTGGCCGAATACGGCAGCGGCGCCAGCTATCGGCAGGAGAAGGGCGCCCTGCACTGGAAATCCATTTCCGAGATCGGCGAGGAAAATTTCATCGACCGGATGCTGAGCCGGATTCGCACCGAAGCGGTCTATCTGACGATCGACAAGGATGTGCTGGTGGCGGATGACGCCGTGACGAACTGGGACCAGGGCCGTATGCGGCTGCCCTACCTGCTGGCGCTGATCAGCGAAATCGGCAACCGCCATCGCATTATCGGCGCAGACGTCATCGGCGACTACTCGGCCCCGAGCTATGCCGGCAGTTTTCAAACCAGGATTTTGAAAAGGGCCGAGGTTTTTATCGACCAGCCGCATATCCGGCCAAGGGCCGAAACGATCAGAAATATCAACAGTGCCGCAAACCACGCGCTGCTGGAGGTCCTGGCGGAGTACATGGCATGAGCGGCAGCCTGACCCTTCCGATGCTCGGCCTGATCCTTTTCTGCGTGCTGGCGGAAACGGCGCGCGAGGTCTGCTTCAAGCAGTCGGCAAGCGAAAACGCATTGCTTTCGGCGCTGACCAAGCCAGTGACATGGCTGGGCATCTTCTTTTGGGCGGTGGAGCTGCTCGCCTGGACCGCCGTGCTCGAGCACGTCCCCCTATCCATCGCCTTTCCGCTGATGGCGCTGAGCTATGTCGTCATCGTCTTCGCCGGGGCCCTGATCTTCAAAGAAAATATCAACCTCCGCCACGCGACGGGTGTGTTCCTCGTGACCGCCGGCGTGGCTTGCGTGGGAGTAACCGGACTATGAAAATCTTTGCGCACACCAGATGGGATGCCGCGCCGGTTCTGGCCGCTGTGGCGCATCTCGCTTTCGACATCTATCTGATCGTCGGTTTCGAAAGCCGGCCGTTATGGCTCTCGGCTGTCCTCGGCTGCCTGTATGCAGTGTCGATCTCGTGGAATATCAACAGCATATCCCATAATTTCATCCACACGCCCTATTTCAAGCCGCGCTGGATGAACTACGCGTTCAGCCTGCTGGAATCGGTCGCGATCGGCTTCTCGCAGACCTATTATCATTGGGTGCATATGCGCCATCACTCCGGCAACAGCGATCGGCCGGACGAAAAGGGCGATACGATCGATCTCTTGTCGATCTATCGCCACGGCCGCAACGGCGAGCCGGAGAATGTGTGGTCCTATACGCTTCTGAGCTTCTTTCGGGACAGTCTCGGCGACATTCACAAGGCTATCGCCCGCACGCGGCCGTTCGATGCAAAATGGGGCCGGTTCGAGCTCTTTTTCTTCCTTGGCCTTGCTGCAATTGCGTTGATCTATGACTGGAAGGCCGTGCTGTTCTTCGTGCCCTTCTATTATTTCGGCAACTGCCTGTCGTCGCTGAACGGCTATTACGAGCATCTGAACGGCGATCCGGACGAGCCGATCGCCTGGGGCGTCAGCAGCCACAAGTCGTTCTACAACTGGCTGTGGTTCGGCAACGGCTATCATGCCGAGCACCATTACCGGCCGCGGACCCATTGGACGAAGCTGAGCACGCTGCACGAGCAGATCAAGGAAGAGCAGGAAAAGGCCGGCACGCATGTCATCAGCACCTGCCACGCCCTTGGCTTCATGGCCAAGGAAAACCGGCAGGCGGAGCTTTCCCATGAAATCTGAGGAATTGAGTTTCTTTCTCGAAGGAAACAACGGCAAAGGCGTGCTCCTCATTCATGGATTAACGGGTGCGCCGGCCGAAATGAAGCTTGTCGCGCGTCAGCTCAACCGCAGAGGGTTCAGCGTCCACGCACCGCTGCTGGCAGGTCACGGCGAGGATGTCAGGGCGTTACGGCTCTCTCATTGGGAAGATTGGCTGAACAGCGTGGTACAGGCGGCGGAATTCATGGCGCGGCGCACGCAGCATATTTTCGCGGCAGGCATCTGTGTGGGCGGCAAGCTGTCGATGCTGGCCGCCAATAGCCGCCCGGATCTCATAAAGGCCGTGGCGATCTATTCGCCCTGCTTCCACTATGACGGCTGGGACGTGCCACGCCACTACACTTTGCTGTCGCCGCATATCGGCTGGCTATCGCGCATTCCCTTCCTCGACCGTCTCAATTTCAAAGAGAATTCATCCCTTGGCATCAAGGACGAGCGTTTGCGCCGCATGGTCGAGGCAATGGCGGGCGAAGGCATGCTAGAAAAATTCCCTGGCCGCGGCATCGTCGAGATGCACCGTTTGGGCAAGACGCTGCGGGGCGTGCTGCCCGACATTCGCGTGCCGACCTTGATCCTGCACGCGGAGGAAGACGATCTCAGCAATCCGAGGCACGCCCGCTACATTTCCGAGCACATTGGCGGCCCGCATGAGCTGAAGTGGATCAAGGACAGCTATCATATGATCCACGTCGATCGTCAGCACCGGCAGGTCGCGGAATTCACCGCCGATTTCTTCGAGGCGAGCCATGCTTCAGCGCTCGCTTAGTCCTTCGCCGACGCCGGCGCGCGATCCGGTCGCCGAGGTGCATTTCAGCATTCGCGCCATCGGCCGCGATGCCTGGAACGCCTGCTTTCATGATCAGGTCGAGGATTATGATTGCCTGCTGGCCATCGAGGAGGCCGGTATCGAAGGCTTCGAATGGCGCTACATCACGGTCGCCGAGGACGGGCGGATCAGCGCCGCAATGCCGGCTTTCCTCTGCCCCTATGCCCTGGACACGACTCTGGAAGAGGGCGCGCTGCGCAGGGGCATACGGTGGGTGCGGCAGCGCTTTGCTGGCTTCCTGACGCTGCGCCTCGCCTGTCTTGGCTCTCCCTGCACGGAAACGGGCGCGGTCGGCTTTCATCCCGATGTGCCGCCGGAACGCCGCGAGGTGTTGTTTGCCGAATTGCTGTCATTCTTCGAACAGCTTGCGGCAACGGAAGATTGCGCGCTGATGGGCCTCAAGGACATTCCCCAGCCGGTTGCCCCCGCGCTAGACGGACCGCTGTCGGCCCGCCGTTACGCCATGATCGGCGGCTTGCCGACCGCCTGGCTCGATATCGACTTTAAGACGATCGACGAATATCTCGCCCGGCTCTCTTCCGGCACGCGCAAGGACATGCGCCGCAAGTTGAAATCCTTTGCGCGGGTCAGGGTCGAGATTCGAACGGATTTCGGCGATTTCCTGCCCGAGGTCATGAGGCTCTACCACGACACACGCAATCGCAGCGAATGGCAGTTCGAGGAACTGACGGCCGGTTACTTCGAGGGAATCCTTTCCCGGATGGACGGTCGCTCTTTCTGCGCCTTCTATTTCGTCGATGACAGGCTTCTTGCTGCCAATCTGATCGTCCATGACGGACGCGCCGCCATCGACAAATTCTTCTGCATGGATGGCGAAGAGGGGCGGCCCTACAATCTTTATTTCCTGAGCTGGTTCACCAATCTGCGCTATTGCCTGGAGCACGGCATAGGCCGTTACCAGAGCGGTCAGGCCTATTATGAAAACAAGATGCGGCTCGGCAGCAAGCTCACCGCCAATGCGATGTTCTTTCGCCACCGCAATCCGGTTCTCCAGAAAATATTGCGGCTGGTTTCGCCGCTGTTTTCGACAGATGAGGCGGGCTGATGATGTCGATGCGCTTATCCTGGCTGGCGGTGCCGGTGTTGAACACGCTGTACCAATTCTTCATCAAGCATGGAGCCGCGCAATTGGACGGTGACGGCGGAGCGGATTGGCTGTGGCAGGCGCTCACGTCGCATTGGATCCTGGCGGCGATCGCCGCCGAGATCCTCTGCTTCTTCATCTGGATGAATGTACTTTCCGAGCTTGATCTGAGCCGGGCCTTCCCCCTTTCCGGCATCAGCTACGTTTTGATCATCGCCACCGGCTGGTTCGTCTTCGGCGAGCCCGTCGTCGGCCTGCAGGTCATTGGCAGCGGATTGATCCTGACGGGCGTCTGGCTGATCGCAAGTGCTGCGGGCGAAACCTCAGACCAAAATGGCTGGGCGCCAAAGCGCGGTTCGCTCAGTACCGACACGGGTAAGGATAAGTGATGTCCCGATTGCAAGCTGAAGACCAAAACAAGGGCGTCAGCATCGCGTCCGGCCTTGCGGACTGGAGCTTGAGACGCGCGCTGTCGCACATCGTAACGCGGGGATCACTGACGGTGACGACCGCAGGCGGCCGCGTCCTGACTTTCGGCGATGCCACTGGTCAGCCGGTGCATGTTCGCTTCACGGACACAAGCGCGCAGTGGGCTTTCCTTGTCGACGCCGACCTGCGGCTCGGCGAACTCTACATGGATGGCCGTTTTCTTGTCGAACGGGGCTCGCTCTACGATTTCGTCGCGATGATGCTGCGGGAGGCGCAGAACAGCACGCATCCGCTCATTGCCCGTGTCATCGATCACATCCGCACGAGGCTGCGGATTTTCCGTCACCGCAATCTGCCGGGGCGTTCCAGGGCGAACGTCGCGCATCACTATGATCTCGACGGGCGGCTCTACGAGCTTTTTCTGGATGCGGACCGGCAATATTCCTGCGCCTACTTCGCCCATCCCGGTCAATCGCTTGAAGAGGCGCAACTAGCGAAGAAAAGGCATCTGGCGGCCAAGCTGTCGATCGAGCCGGACAACAGCATTCTCGACATCGGCTGCGGCTGGGGCGGCCTTGCCCTGCACCTGGCCGAGCAGGCACCGGGCGGCTATGTCCTCGGCGTCACCCTGTCCGAAGAGCAGCACGATTATGCTTCGAAACGGTTGCAGGGCGCCGTGGAGGGATCGAGGGCGGAGGTTCAGTTCGCGCTCAGGGACTACCGCAGCCTGACGGGTCATTTCGACAGGATCGTCTCGGTCGGCATGTTCGAACACGTCGGCCTGTCATCCTATCGGACCTTCTTCCGCAAATGTGCCGAATTGCTCGAGGATGACGGTATCATGGTGCTGCACACTATCGGTTGTTCGGCAACGCCCGGCTTCACCACGCCCTGGCTCGACAAATACATCTTCCCCGGCGGTTACATTCCGGCACTTTCGGAGATCGTGCCGGAGGTCGAGGCAGCGGGATTGACGATCACCGATGTCGAAGTGCTGCGCCTGCACTATGCCTGGACGCTTGCCAACTGGCGCGAGCGTTTCATGGCGCGCTGGGGCGAAGTGGCCGAACTCTATGATGAGCGTTTTTGCCGCATGTGGGAATATTATCTTTCGACGGCGGAAGCTGCGTTCCGCTATGAAGATCTCGTCGTCTTCCAGATCCAGATCAGCAAACACAACGACATCGTTCCGGTCACGCGGGACTACATCGCCCGCAACGAAGCGCAGCAGGCTTCAAAACCGGATATCGAACGTTCTGTTGAGCGTAAAGCCGATGACGTTCTGGTTGGGTGAGCCGATCTGCGAGGTGATCGGGCTGTCGGCTGCATCACTTACGAGGCGGCTATATTTATCATAGACCTGCACGCTCCAGGCGGGCGAGATCGTATAGGTCGCGGCCACCGTGAAACCGACGGATTTCAAGCCGCCGCTGGCGTCAAAGGAGTCGAGTTGGCCGTTCTTCGCTGCCTCGCTCGCGGTGATTCCGAAATTGCTGCGCATATAGGTGGAGTTCGCCAGCGACATGCGCGGACCCGCCGACAGAAGCCAGCTATCTCCAACGGGCTGGAACCAGTCGAGCGACAGATCGGCAACGAGGCCGTCGCCGCCCCACAATGCCTGACGCGTCTCAGCCCGCAGCCGCAACTGATTTTCCATCGGCCAATATTGCGCGAACGCACCGGCGTCAAAATTCCAGTGAACCCTGTGCAGGCCGTTCAGACTGGAATCGTCAAATGCCGAGCGCCCACCTCTCAGGCCGACGACCGGACCGACTTCGATGCCGCCAACCTCGAAGAGGCTATAGTCGATGTTGTCGTCCGGAGCGCTGTAGTCCTGCGTTTCGCCAAGGCGATGAAAGTCGAAGGATGGCATGCCGCTGAAGGAGAGATGCTTCGATCCTTCGTAGGAAGGGCCGTATTCCACCGTGCCGCCAAGCGTAACGATCCAGGTACTCGACGAAGATTTCGCCGCCTCCTGCGCCAGTGCCGGAAGCGCGCCGATTGCGGATGTCGCCAGCAGAGCTATCCCGGCAAGCGCCGAGACGCTGGCGAAAGATGTTTTGACGCTGAACATTCTGCCAACACCCGTCCCTGATCGCCCCACACCGATTTACAGGCAGATCGCCCCCGCGCGCATTCCTAGCACGGCCTGCGGTTCCAAAAATAGAAAAAACTTGAGCAGGGGTGGTGGTTAAGGCTGTTCCGCACCTGCATTTCGACCGGATTGGCTCCTCAGATCGACGGCGATTTCAGCACTGGACCTCCAGCCTCGTCGCTACGAGCTGCGAATAATTCGTTCCCATCGGGTCGTTGAAGAACATACTGGTGAGCGTCGCCTGGTTCTGCGCGATGATCTCGTTGGGATTGGGCCTCACCACCTTGCGCTTGCAGCGGGCAAATGCCTCTCCGGAGGTGGCCATGTCGCTGTCCGCGGCGAAATCGACCGCGGTATAAAGCGTCGTATCGTAAATCCCGAAAATCGTGGTTCCCTTGAGGAAGGTCTTCTGCAGCGGTTTTAGCGAGAAGGTCAGTATCAGGGCGTTGTCCTTATAATCCGCCTGTATCGCCTCGGGCTTCGCCATCGCGACCGCTTTGCCGTTACTGGTGACGTTTGTGTAGTAGTTGTATTGCGCAAGCGAATTCCTGACCGTCTTTCCCACCGCTTTGAGCTCGCCGGCATCCAGCGCCATGTTGCCGTTCTTGTCGAAATCCAGCAGCACCGAGGAGGAAAAGACCTCGTCGAAACGCCAGACATTGCGAAGCTCGGCGATCGAGCCGTCCGGTGCTGCGACCACCTCGAACTTGGCATCGATAAATATATGCGGGTGGGCAAGAGCCGTGACAGGAAGGAGCGACAGCATCGCGATCGGCAGAATCGTCAGTCGTTTCATTCAGGCTCTGTCCGTGATCCGTCGGTGGCTCTGGTGTCGAGGCCTGAACTTCAATTGAGACTGATTTGAGACCCTGACGGGTTCCGGTCACGGATGGCTGGATACGTGCTGAACTCGTGCCGAGATTGAGCTCTCCACTCTATGGACTGTTCCATCTGAAGGCGGCGACAAAGCCTGAGATCAGTACCAGCAGCAGGAGCAGGTGGAATACACGGTCGGCCGTCGTCTGCGGGCCGATGCCGATGGCGATGGTGAATGCGCCGACGAGGGTTGCGAAAAGTGCAAAACTCTGGACCGCAAGAGCCACCGAGCGGGTCCATGCCGGCTGGAAGAGGCACGCGAAGATCCCGCAAGCCAGAACCGCCGCAATCAACCCCTCGGCTGTCGCGGCCCGCGCATGCGCATAGCCATCAAGGAGTATGCCGGAGTGGACGAGCGAGGCGGCAGCAAAGAGCGTGACTTCGAAGATGAGAAGAGGTTTCGCCCAAGAGATCATGATCCGGGTCCATCACTGTCCATTGCGCAAAGATCGTATCGAACAAGAACCTGAAACAACGCGCTTGGTTTCCCTCAATGTCTTCGTTTGTTTCCATGGCTCAAAAATGCAGCCGGACTTTGTCGGATCGATGCGGTTCACCTTAGCGCGACGGTGCCCATAAACACGCGGTTTTTCCTGAAAGGCGAAGGTGGATTGCGCGCGGGCGCAAGAGGCATATCGTTATGTCATGGAGCACAGCGAAATCTTTCAACGCCTCGGTGTGGCGCTTGCCATTGGCCTGCTTGTCGGCATCGAGCGGGGCTGGCAGGAGCGCGACGTTCGGGCAGGCGGCAGAACGGCAGGCATCCGCACGTTCGGCCTCACCGGTTTCCTGGGCGGAATAGCCGGCGTACTGCAGTCCATGATTGGCCCATTGCTGCCGGCGACGATCGCCGTCTTGCTCGGCCTCATCTATATCGCAGGCAAGTGGCAGGAAACGAAAGAGGATGAAGATTACAGCATCACCTCGGTCGTCGCCGCTCTCGTCGTGTTCGGGCTGGGCGTTCTGGCTGCCGTCGGCGACGTTGTGACTGCGGCCGCCGGTGGCGTTGTCACGACGGCAATTCTTGCCGCGCGCCAGAGTCTGCACGGCTTTCTTAGGGGACTGACCTGGCCGGAACTGCGTTCGGCGCTCGTGTTGCTGGCAATGACCATGGTCGCACTGCCGCTACTGCCAGATAAGGCGCTCGATCCCTGGGGAGCGCTCAACCCTTTCTCTCTCTGGCTGCTGACCATTACCATCGCCGCCCTTTCCTTTGCGGGCTATGTCGCCATCAAGCTGACCGGCACGAGCCGCGGCATCCTGCTCGCCGGCGCCGCGGGAGGGCTGGTCTCCTCGACGGCGCTGACGCTTTCCTTCGCCCGTCATTCGAAGGAGGCGCCGCAGGGCTCGGCACATCTGGCCGCTGGGGCTGCTATTGCCGGCGCCTTGTCCTTCGCCCGCGTCTTGGTGATCGGCAGCGCCCTTTCCTTCAACTTGCTTCTGCCGCTGGCGTCTGGCCTGGTGCCGGCGATTATAGGCTTCCTGACTGCCGGCTTCCTCTGGGTCTGGCGCTCCGGCTCCGCAACGGAGGTTCCGGAAATCAAGCTGAAGAACCCGTTCGAATTGCGCATGGTGTTCTCGTTCGCCGCATTGCTCGGGCTGATCAGTCTGATATCGAAAATGACCATCGACTATATCGGCGCATCCGCCCTTTTCGTCGTGGCCGCAATTTCCGGACTGGTGGACGTGGACGCCGTCACGCTTTCAACCGCACGGCTCGTGGGGTCTGCGATCGACGTCAAGACAGCTGCCGACGTCATCCTCATTGCTGTCGTCGTCAATGTCGTGACAAAGGCGGTCCTGGCCTTCTCGTCCGGCACGCGCGAATATGGCATGGCCCTGGCGCAAGCGTCGGCCATTGCGATCGTCACGGGCGCTGTCGCCTATTTCGCGCTGTGCAGCTTCATGCCCGATTGATGCGATCGGCCAGACCCGTTTGCCGTGGGAATCAGTCATCCCTTGCGCGCCGCTTTACAGCTTGGCATTCTAATGGTGTTGCCAGATGGGTGTGGCTATGTCCGATGATTATGAGGCTACCCTGGTACGGATAACCGGCAGGGTACAGGGTGTCAGTTTCCGTGTCTGGACCCGCAACGAGGCGTCAAGGCTCGGTTTGACAGGCTGGGTCCGCAACGAATCGGATGGGTCCGTCCTCGCTTTGATCGCCGGACCTGATGCCGCGATTTCGACCATGATCGAGCGTTTCTGGCACGGGCCTGCCGGCGCATCGGTTTCCAGCGTGGAGAAGCAACCGACCACTCTCGCCGAGATGCCGACCGGGTTTCGCATCACCGGCTAGCCGCATCCGCAACGGCAAACTTGCGGAGTTCTCACGGCTTCAAATGCGCCGATGCCTGTCGGCACTCCTCAGCGACAGGCCTTGCGGCAAACGCAAAATGGCCTCGAGCGGCCATTATAACCATCTGATTTTCTTGAGAAAACTGGAGCGGGCGAAGGGATTCGAACCCTCGACCCCAACCTTGGCAAGGTTGTGCTCTACCCCTGAGCTACACCCGCTCATATCCGCAGCCGTCCGGGGTAGTGTGTTGGACCGCTGGGCGTCGTCTTGCGGCGACGGGCGCTATATGGCCTAACCATTTTTCAAATGCAACAGGGAAATGACGAGGTGGCGAAGAAAAATCTGCATTTTTTTCATTGCCCGCCGGAAAGCCCCAGGACGCCGGGCTTTGTCGTCTGGAAGATTGCAAAGGATTTGCGGGCGACGTATCAGGGGCGGGATATTTTTATTGCGAGACGCTCATGACCGACAACAGCCCGAAAACCCGCGACGATCTTTTCCGTTTCCTGGATGGCCTCGGCATTTCCCACAGCACCAAGGATCATGCGCCGGTGTTTACTGTTGCCGAATCGGTGTCGCTGCGCGACGAAATCCCCGGCGGGCATACGAAGAACCTGTTCGTGAAGGACAAGAAGGACAATTTCTTCCTACTGACGGTCGAGGAGAATGCGAGCGTCGATCTGAAGACGGTGCACACGCTGATCGGTGCGACCAGCAAAGTCTCCTTCGGCAAACCCGAAAAGCTGCTAGAATATCTGGGTGTCGTTCCCGGCGCGGTGACGGCCTTCGGGGCGATCAACGATACAGGCAAGAACGTTACCTTTGTGATCGATGCCGAATTGATGGAGCACGACATCGTCAATTGCCACCCGTTGTCGAACGACGCGACGACCTCGATTGCCAGCGGCGATCTCCTTCGTTTCATGGAGGCGACGGGTCATACGCCGCTAGTCTTGAAAGTGACGGGCTGACATACGATTTTAGCGCTACGATTAGAGCGAGAGGACCTATCTTCGAATTGGCCTGTCGCTTTGGCTATTTCATTGGGCGTGATTTTATCCAAAGGCTGCTTCTTTCCTTTTGGAATCATGCTTTAAAGGGTCCAGGATACCGGCAGGCGGGAGACACTCATGAGCGGTTCAAACAATCCTTATAACGCGTCCTTCGGCGGCCAGATGTCGGCTTCGGCATCCTATGGTGCCGCACCTGTCGCATCCGGCGGCGCTTCGCCCATCAAGGACACCACGACGGCGAATTTCGCGCGGGACGTTATCGAGGAGTCGCGCAACCAGCCGGTGCTGGTGGATTTCTGGGCGCCCTGGTGCGGCCCGTGCAAGCAGCTTACGCCGGTTCTGGAAAAGGTCGTCAACGAGGGCAAGGGCCGCGTCAAGCTGGTCAAGATGAATATCGACGATCATCCGGCCATTCCCGGCCAGCTCGGCATCCAGTCGATCCCGGCGGTGATTGCCTTCGTCAACGGCCGTCCGGCCGACGGTTTCATGGGCGCTGTCCCCGAAAGCCAGGTTCGCCAGTTCATCGATCGGCTCGGTGGTCCGGCTGACGGTGCCGGCGACCAGGCGGCGGAGATCGAAGCGATTTTGGAAGAGGCTGCCGGTCTTCTCACCGGGGGCGATATCAATGGCGCCGCCGAGCTGTTCGGCGCGGTGCTGCAGGCCGATCCGGAAAACGCCAAGGCGCTTGCCGGCATGGCCGAGTGCATGATCGCGGCCGGCCAGAGCCAAAGGGCGCGCGAAGCGCTGACGGATCTGCCGGAAACGCTTGCCAATGATGCCGGCATCCAGGCCGTGGTGAAGAAGCTCGATCAGATCGAGGAGGCCCGCAAGCTCGGCGATCCCGTGGCGCTCGAACAGGAATTGGCGGTCAATCCGGACAATCACGAGCAGCGCGTCAAACTTGCCAAGATCCGTAATGTCGAGGGCAAGCGCGATGAGGCGGCCGAGCATCTGCTGACGATCATGCGCCGCGACCGCGCTTTCGACGACGATGGCGCGCGCCGTCAGTTGCTACAATTCTTCGAGGTTTGGGGTGCCAAGGATCCGGCGACCATTGCCGCGCGTCGCAAGCTTTCGTCGATCCTGTTTTCCTAAGGCGTCATCTGTCCGGAAGGAACCTGACGCGCCATTCGGGGCGTCGCGGTTGCCTCGGTTGAACAGGAAAGCGAAATGCTTCGGCGTTTTGCCCGGAAATGCTCTTGTGTTTTCGGGAGAGGGGGTCACATTGTCCTGTGGCGCGGCGTGTGACGGAAGAAGAATGTCCGTTGGGGTATCGTTCTTGCGCGTCTCACAAGGCGCAGCACGGTGATGTAGCGGGACGAAAATCATGCAAGTCGGCAATGCCAGATATCTGAAGCCAAGCGATCTGCCGGATTCGGTGGTTGTCTTTCCTCTGTCCGGTGCTCTGCTTCTGCCGACCGGGCAATTGCCGCTCAATATCTTCGAGCCGCGTTATCTTTCGATGTTCGATGCCGCGATCGCCGGCAACCGGCTGGTTGGCGTCGTGCAGCCGGCGCTCGGCGAGCATCCGGAAACGCCGCATCTTGCGCATGTCGGCTGCCTTGGGCGCATCACCTCCTTCGCCGAGACGGGCGATGGCCGCTATATCGTCTCGCTGACCGGCATCTGCCGCTTCCGGCTGATGGACGAGATCACCGGCCACCATCCCTATCGCAGCTTCCGTATTACGCCCTTCATTTCCGACCTCAAGTCGCGCGACGAGGAGGATACGGTCGATCGTTCGGCACTTCTGTTGGCCTTCCGGGCCTATCTCGACGCCAATAAATTGGAGGCGGACTGGGAGAGCGTGGAGCGCGCCAGCAACATGACGCTGGTCAATTCGCTGGCGATGATGGCGCCCTTCGATCCCGCCGAGAAGCAGGCGCTGCTGGAAGCGCCCGACCTGAAGACGCGGGCGGAGACCTTCATCGCCATCATCGAAATCGTACTCGCCCGCTTCGGGGATACCGATTCCGTCATGCAGTAGGGGGTTGCGATGGATATCACCGTCAGCAAGGTGGACCCGAAACTGCTCGATCTCCTCGTCTGCCCCCTTACCAAGGGACGGCTGACTTATGATCGCGAAAAGAACGAACTGGTGTCGGAAAAGGCGCGGCTCGCCTATCCCATCCGCGACGGCATTCCGATCATGCTGATCTCGGAGGCGCGGCGCTTAGAGGACTGAGGGGGATTGTTCTCCCGATAAAGGAACTCAGATCGCCTCGCCGGCGAGAAGCCGTGGACTGTCCCTGGCAGCCGTGCCGGCGGCCTGGCCGATGAAGAAGGATTTTAGTTTCGGCAGGCGGTCGACGAGGCCGAGGCCGAAATCGCGGGCGATCCGCACCGGCGTAATATCGTTGGAAAACAGCCGGTTCAGCACGTCGGTCGTCACCCCCATGCGGAAGGTGTCGAAGCGCCGCCAGGTCTGGTAGCGTTCGAGAATATTGATCGAGCCGATATCGAGGCCAAGGCGGTCGGCTTCAACGACGGTTTCCGCCAATGCCGCAACATCCTTGAAGCCGAGGTTGAGGCCCTGCCCGGAGATCGGGTGGATGCCGTGGGCGGCATCGCCGGCGAGTGCAAAGCGCGGTGCGACGAAGTCGCGGGCAAGCGTCAGGCCGAGCGGGAAGGCGCGGCGCTCGCCGACTGCGTGCAGTGCGCCGAGCTTGTGGCCGAAACGGCGCTCCAATTCCTCTTCGAATACCAGATCGTCGGAGGCGACCAGCCGGTCGGCATCTGCGGTGCGCTCGGTCCAGACGAGCGAGGCGCGATTGTTCTTCAGCGGCAGGATGGCGAAGGGGCCGGAGGGTAGGAAATGTTCCTCTGCGCAGCCATTGTGCGGCCGCTCGTGCTCGACGGTCACGACGATGCCGGACTGGCCATAGTCCCAGCTCACCGTCTTGATTCCAGCCATATCGCGGAGCTTGGAGCGCACGCCATCGCAGGCGACCAGCAGCTTTGTTTCTAGGCCGCTGCCGTCCGAGAGCGTCAGCGTAACGTTGGCATCGCCGGTCTTGAAGTCTGTCGCGCTGACGCCGTGGCGAATCGGAATACCAAGGCGCTCGCAAGCGCCGCGCAGCGCGCCGACCATGGTGAGGTTCGGGACCATGTGGGCGAAGGGCTGACCTTCCGCCACTTCCCCATCGAAAGTAAGAAAGACTGGCCGCACGGGATCGCTGGTGCGCGAATCGGTGACGATCATGCGGGTGATCGGTTCCGCTTCCGGCTTGATCTCGTCCCAGATGCCGAAAACCTCCAGCATCTTTGAAGCGGCGGCGATGATCGCCGAGGCGCGCATGTCCTTTTTCCAGGCGCTTTCCGGGGCGGCCTCGATGACCATGACGTCAAGATGGGGGGCTGCCTGCTTGACGGCAACCGCGGCGGCGAGACCCACATAACCGCCACCCACTACCAGCATGTCCAACATAGCGCTTCCCCGTGTCCTACTGTCATTTCCTGTTCTATATAGAGCATCCCATTCGTGGTTCCTACCGTCGGAGTTCATGCAAAATGTCGCGCGAGAACGAGAAATTGACCGCCATGCAAGTCGTGCTCGCGACGCTCGATCTCGAAACGATCGAGATGAACCTTTTTCGCGGCAACAGCCCGCAGGTCGGCTGGCAGCGCGTCTTCGGCGGGCAGGTCATCGGCCAGGCGCTGATGGCGGCGCAGCGGACGGTGGCGGACGATCGTTTCGCGCATTCGCTGCACGCCTATTTCATGCTCCCCGGCGATCCCACTGTGCCGATCCTCTATCAGGTCGACCGCCTGCGGGATGGCTCGAGTTTCAATACGCGCCGCGTGCTGGCGATCCAGCACGGCAAGGCGATCTTCGCGATGACGGTTTCCTTCCAGATCGACGAGCCCGGTTTCGAGCATCAAAGCGAGATGCCGCAGGTGCCGGCTCCGGAAGAACTGATGGACGAGGAGCAGATCAAGGAGCGCTATCTCGCCAATGCGCCGGAAAATGTGCGCCGCTATTGGGAGAGGAAGCGGGCGATCGAAATCCGGCCGGTATCGCTCGATCATTATTTCTCCCGTACTGAGCCCAGCCAGCGGCAGGATATCTGGGTTCGCCTGACCGGACCGGTGCCGGATGACCGGCTCTATCGGAATGCAGTGCTTGCCTATCTCTCGGACATGACGCTCATCGACGCAGCGCTTCATGCGCATGGTACGTCGGTTTTCGATCAGGGCCTGCAAGTGGCGAGCCTCGATCATGCCATGTGGTTCCACCGGCCGTTCAAGCTCGACGACTGGTTGCTCTATACCCAGGATAGCCCAAGCGCCTCAGGCGCGCGCGGCTTGGCCCGCGGCAGTCTTTTTACGCGCTCTGGTGTCCTGATTGCGTCGGTGGCGCAGGAAGGTTTGATTCGTAAAAAGGCAAATGATTAAATAATATGCAATTTTTCAAATTTGCATATTATTTGTGCGCGAGGCGCGCCGAGATCTGCCGCTTTATTAGGTGCCTTCCGCAAAGTCGTTAAAATTCAATTAGTTATAATAGTGTCACGAATCTGGCACGTCCCTTGAATGTGTACCCTCAGTCGCTGCTGAAACAGTCGTCAGCGGCAAGGAGAGTCGGCTCCGTGCCGAGGGTAACAAAGGATGGGAAACCAGATGAAAATTGTGATGGCCATTATCAAGCCGTTCAAGCTCGATGAGGTCCGTGAGGCCCTCACGGCTGTCGGCATCCAAGGCCTGACTGTGACCGAAGTGAAGGGTTACGGGCGCCAGAAGGGGCACACCGAAATCTATCGTGGCACCGAATATGCCGTCAGCTTCCTGCCGAAGCTGAAGATCGAAGTCGCGGTCGCAACCGAAATCGTCGACAAGGCCGTCGAAGCCATCGCGGCGTCCGCCAAGACGGGTCAGATCGGCGACGGCAAGATTTTTGTCTACTCGATTGACCATGCCGTGCGCATCCGTACGGGCGAAACCGATTCAGACGCGCTGTAAGACACGGCCGATCAGGGAGTTATCTGCATGACATCTACAAAGCTTTCCTCCACTCTCGCACGGGTAGGCGCGCTTTCCGCGGCCTTGCTCGCGCCGGCGATTGCCTTTGCGCAGCAAGCCACGACAGCCGCAGCGCCGGCCGCTGCCGCAGCACCGGCAATGACCATGGACAAGGGTGACAACACCTGGATGCTGGTTTCCACGGTTCTCGTTCTTCTGATGACGATTCCGGGTCTGGCGCTGTTCTACGGCGGTCTCGTCCGCGCCAAGAACATGCTCTCCGTCCTGATGCAGGTCTTCATGATCACCGCGATGGTCATGATCATCTGGTGCGTCTATGGCTACTCGCTTGCCTTTACCGACGGCGGCTCGCTGAACAGCTTCGTCGGCGGCTTCTCCAAGGCCTTCCTCGCTGGCGTCAGCACCGATCCGAAGGATCTCGTCGAAACCTTCACCAAGGGTGTTGGCATTCCGGAGCTGACCTATGTCTGCTTCCAGATGACCTTTGCCTGCATTACGCCGGCCCTGATCGTCGGCGCCTTCGCCGAGCGCATCAAGTTCTCGGCCGTGATGCTCTTCGTCTTCCTGTGGGTCACGTTCATCTACTTCCCGATCGCTCACATGGTCTGGTTCTGGGGTGGTCCAAGCTCGTACTCGGCTCCGTCGGGCATGGTCTTCGGTTTCGGCGCGATCGACTTCGCGGGCGGCACGGTCGTTCACATCAATGCCGGTATCGCCGGTCTGGTCGGCGCGATCATGCTTGGCAAGCGCACCGGCTACAAGAAGGAGATCATGGCTCCGCATTCGATGACGCTCACCATGGTCGGCGCTTCGCTGCTGTGGGTCGGCTGGTTCGGCTTTAACGCCGGTTCCAACCTCGAAGCCAACAGCTACGCTTCGCTCGCCATGATCAACACCTTCGTTGCCACCGCTGCCGCCGCTCTTTCGTGGTGCGTGGTTGAAACCTTCACCCGCGGCAAGGCTTCGATGCTCGGTGCTGCTTCGGGTGCCGTTGCTGGCCTCGTCGCCGTCACGCCGGCTGCCGGCTTTGCCGGTCCGATGGGCTCCATCGTTCTCGGCCTGCTGGTTTCGCCGATCTGCTACTTCTTCGTCGACGTCGTGAAGAACAAGTTCAACTACGACGACAGCCTCGACGTCTTCGGCGTTCACTGCGTTGGTGGTATTTTCGGCGCCATCGCGACGGGCATCCTGGTCAATCCGGCCCTCGGCGGTGCAGGCATCGTCGACTATTCGACGGCTGACTTCGCAGCCTCCTATCCGGGCACCGCAACCCAGTTGCTCGCTCAGGTGAAGGGTGTACTCACCACGCTGATCTGGTCCGGCGTCGGTTCGGCGATCCTCTACAAGATCGTCGACGTGATCGTCGGCCTCCGCGTGACGCCGGAAGCAGAGCGCGAAGGTCTCGACCTCGCCTCCCACGGCGAAGCCGCTTACCACAATTCCTAATCTGGGGCTTGCGACGCCGGAACAAAGTTTCCGACGTCGCAGAACATCCCGTCGCGGTTCATTTATCAAAAATGAGCCGCTCTTGGCCCGGACCTCGGTTCGGGCTTTTTTTGTTCGCGCGACCGTCTGCCACGCGCCCATATTTCATTGATTCGCCCGCCGCACCCGCATGGTTAACATGCCATTAACCCTCCTCTGATTAGCTAGGGCCGACGTATTCCGTGAGTTGGCATGAAGCCGATTCGCGTGCTTTTCGACAACGAACGGGCTGGATAATATGGGCAGAAGCAATTCGGCAGCGTTGGGCGGTCCTTCCGGTCGTCTCTCGCTTTCGGGAGTGGTTTGGCGGCAGGTGAGGGGCCTCAGCGGCTTCGCGCTGCTGTTCCTGCTGGCGCTTGCCGTTGCGGCACTGGCGACATGGAACGTCATGGACCCCAGCTATTCCTACGCCACGAGCAACGCGCCGACGAACATACTCGGCTTTTCCGGCGCTGCCTTTGCCGACATCATGATGCAGGCGCTCGGTCTTGCCTCGGTCGTCGCGCTGCTGCCGGTCGTCGCCTGGGCTGTTGCGCTGATTTCCAACCGCAGGATTCATCGTGTGCCGGCTCGTCTCGGCGCCTGGGTCGGCGGGGCTATCGTTGCTGCCGGTTCCATCGCCTGCTTCCCCGCGCCTCCGACCTGGCCGATCCCGAACGGTATCGGCGGCGTTATCGGCGACATCGTTCTGCGCTTCCCCGCTCTTTTCATCGGCACCTATCCGAGCGGCGTCTTCGCCACCGTGTTCGGCTCCATTCTCGCGATTCCCGCGGCTTGGCTGATGCTGTTTGCTGCCGGCGTTCTCGGCCGCAGCCTGCCGGAAGATGAGGAGGACGAAGAGGAATACGAGAACACGCCGAGCCGTGCGCGCAATGTCGGCGACGACGACGAGGATGACGATCGCGGCGGCTTCCTGGCCTTTGGCGCCCTCATGCATGCCTGGTACAATACGCAGGCGCGCCTTCGCCGGCTATTCGGCATGGGGCCGCGCAAGCGCCGCGACCATGCCTTCGATGCGCCCTACGACTTCAATGACGACGAGTTCGGTACGCTGAACGAGCCGGTGCGCGCCAAGGCGCCGGTTGCCCGTGGCGAACGCGTCGAGCCGTCGATGGACGGTCCGGCGCAGCGCCGCGTCGTTTCTCCGCCGTCGATGAGTATCGACGATGACGAGGATGAGGACGACGATCCCTCCTATGAGCGCGAGCTGCCGCGCCCGGCCGGTATTCTGCCGGATGACGAGGAAGACGAATGGGCGGCGCTGCGTCCCGCTTCGCCGAAGGTTCCCGGCGGCCACCGCGTCGTTCCCGCCGCCGCCCGCCCGAAGCCCGGTATCCGCGCCGAGCGCGAGGCGCAAACCTCCTTCATCCGTCCCTATGGTTTCCAGCTTCCGGCCGTGCATCTGCTTGCCGAGCCGAAGACGATCGTGCGTGACGCGACGCTGTCTTCCGATGCGTTGGAGCAGAATGCCCGCATGCTCGAGGGCGTGCTCGAGGACTTCGGCGTCAAGGGTGAGATCATCCATGTCCGGCCCGGCCCGGTCGTCACGCTTTATGAACTGGAGCCCGCGCCGGGCATCAAGTCTTCGCGCGTGATCGGGCTTGCCGACGATATCGCCCGTTCGATGAGCGCCATCGCCGCCCGCGTCGCCGTCGTTCCCGGCCGCAATGCCATCGGTATCGAACTGCCGAATTCCACGCGTGAGACCGTTTACCTGCGCGAGCTCGTCGCCAGCCGTGATTTCGAAAGCTCGAAGGCCAAGCTTGCCATGGCGCTCGGCAAGACGATCGGCGGCGAGCCCGTTATCGCCGATCTCGCCAAGATGCCGCATCTGCTCGTTGCCGGTACCACCGGCTCGGGCAAGTCGGTCGCCATCAACACCATGATCCTGTCGCTGCTCTATCGCATGACGCCGGAACAGTGCCGCCTGATCATGATCGATCCGAAGATGCTCGAACTCTCCGTCTATGACGGCATTCCGCATCTGCTCTCGCCTGTAGTCACCGATCCGAAAAAGGCCGTTGTCGCGCTGAAATGGACCGTCCGCGAGATGGAAGAGCGCTACAAGAAGATGTCGAAGATCGGCGTGCGCAACATCGACGGCTTCAATACCCGCGTCGAGCAGGCCGTCGCCAAGGGCGAAGCGATCAGCCGCACCGTGCAAACCGGCTTCGACCGCCAGACCGGCGAGGCGATCTACGAGACCGAGGAATTCGATCTGAAGCCCATGCCTTACATCGTCGTCATCATCGACGAGATGGCCGACCTGATGATGGTCGCCGGCAAGGATATCGAAGGCGCCGTGCAGCGTCTGGCGCAGATGGCGCGTGCGGCCGGCATCCATGTCATCATGGCGACGCAGCGTCCGTCGGTCGACGTCATCACCGGTACGATCAAGGCGAACTTCCCGACCCGCATCTCCTTCCAGGTCACATCGAAGATCGACAGCCGCACGATCCTCGGCGAACAGGGCGCCGAGCAGCTCCTCGGCATGGGCGACATGCTCTACATGGCCGGCGGCGGGCGCATCCAGCGTGTCCACGGCCCCTTCGTCGCCGACGGCGAGGTGGAAGATATCGTATCCTACTTGAAAACGCAGGGTTCTCCCCAATATCTCGATGCGATCACTGCCGACGATGATGATGACGACGATGGTCACGGTCCGGCGGGTACGGCCAACCTTTCCGACTCGGAGGACCCCTACGACCAAGCCGTGGCGATCGTGCTGCGCGATGGCAAGGCGTCGACCTCCTACATCCAGCGCCGGCTCGGCATCGGCTATAACCGTGCCGCCTCGCTGATCGAGCGTATGGAGCAGGAAGGCTTGATCGGCCCGGCCAACCACGCCGGCAAGCGCGAGATTCTCGTGCCGACGGAAGCGGATGTTCTCGATCGCTGAGGGATCGCGAGCCCGTGTCACATATCCCGAATATGCTTTCGGAGATTTGATCGCGGCCCGTGATCGAGCATGGGCCGCCGCGCCATGAAGACGCCGATTTTGCGCGCCATGGACAAAGCATGAAGGAGAATTCGATGAAAAAGACCGATGCACAGCCCTTGACCAGCCTGAACCTGACCCGCCGTCATTTCCTCGGCGCTGTGCTGGCGGCCGGTGCGGCAAGCGCGGCCCCCGCGTCGGCCTTTGCGCAGTCGCAAGCTGCGGCTGCGACCCTCAATCCCGGCATAGCCCAGGCGATCGCCGATCATTTTTCGTCCATCAAGACCATGAAGGGCGGCTTCCTGCAGATCGGGCCGCGTGGCGACCAGATGAGCGGTGCGTTTTTCATCCAGCGCCCCGGCAAGCTGCGCTTCAACTATGACCCGCCGTCCCGCATGCGCGTCATCTGCGACGGCAACAACGTCCAGGTCATCAACGACCAGACGCGTACGAACAACATGTATCAGCTCTCGAAGACGCCGCTGAGCCTGCTGCTCGCCAACAAGATCGACCTTTCCGCGGACATGGTGCGCAATGTCGATGCACAGCCGGACCTTACCAAGATCACGCTCGGAAACCGCACCGTCTTCGGTGATTCGACCATCGCCATGATCTTCGATTCCAAGACGTACGACCTGCGCCAATGGACGGTCATCGACCCCCAGGGCAAGACCACGGATGTCATCATCAACAATGTGAAGACCAATATTTCCTTCGACGACAGCGTTTTCCGGATCGATTATACCGGCACGAGCCGGTGATCCCCTGCCAGCCATGACGAACGGGGAGAAGAGGTTGAACGATCTTCCTTTTCTCTCCTTGCCAGTCTAAATCCCTAGCCTGATTAGAGCAATTCCAGGAAAAGTGCGAAGCGGTTTTCCGTCCGGAATGCGTAAAAACAAACGGATAGAGCGGGAAAGCGATTCTGTGAAACGCTGAACCGCTCTAAGGATAAGGGTTTGGGCATGGGATTTTCGATTGCGACCTGGAACATCAACTCGGTGCGGCTGCGCATGCCGATCGTCGAGCAATTCGTGATGCAGCACCGGCCCGATATTCTCTGCCTGCAGGAAACCAAGGTCCCCAACGAGCTCTTCCCGCTGTCGCCTTTGCGGGCGCTCGGCTACGAGCACATCATCGTCCATGGCCAGAAGGGCTATCACGGCGTCGCCATCGCCTCGCGTGTTCCGCTGACCGAGGACCATCGGCAGGATTATTGCAATGTCGGCGACAGCAGACATATCTCGGCGATCTTCGAACGCGGCGGCCGGCGCATCCGGTTGCATAATTTCTATGTTCCGGCCGGCGGTGACGAGCCGGATCGGACGATCAATCCGAAGTTCGGCCATAAGCTCGATTTTATCGACGAGATGAAGCGGCTGCATGCCAATGCCGAACCGAACACATCAGCGATCCTGGTCGGCGATCTCAACATCGCGCCGCTCGAGCATGACGTCTGGTCGCACAAGCAATTGCTGAAAATCGTCAGCCACACGCCGGTCGAAACCGACGGGTTGATCGAGGTGATGAAACGCGGCGCCTGGCTCGATCTGATGCGCCAGCATGTGCCGGAGACCGAGAAGCTCTATACGTGGTGGAGCTATCGCGCCAAGGATTGGGAAGCGGCGGATCGCGGCCGGCGTCTCGACCACATCTGGTCGTCATCCGATCTCGGGCCGCTCCTGCAGCGCATCGAGATCCTGAAGGCGGCCCGGGGCTGGGACCGCCCGTCCGACCATGTGCCGGTGACCGCGCATTTCAATCTCTGAGCCAGGAGTTTCAAGAAAACCGGTGCAGGAGCGCCGCGGCCTGCTTGGCGAGGACGGCGAAATTTTCGCGGACGCGGTTTTGGATGAGCAGACCGGCGTCGGGGTATTCCTCGATCAGCCGGTGAAATAGCGCCCGCGTGATGCGGATGACATCGGAGTCCTCCAGCGCCACGGCGGTGTATTTGCGCTCCACCAGCGTCACCAGCGCCAGCTCCGACAGCATGGCGCCGGCCTGCACGGTGGCCTCGACATGGGGTTGCCCCGTGGGATCAAGGGTGCTCAGCTCAAAACTGCCGCGGGCGATGACATAGGCGCATTCGGCTGGCGATTTTTCGCGGAACAGAGTGAGGCCGGCTGTGACATGGCGACGGTCGGCGCCGAAGGCGATCAGCCGCAACGGCTCATCGCCCATGCCGTGGAACAACGGCAATTGCGACAGCAGGCGGATATCGTCGTTGAGCGCCATCGTATCGCCTACGGAATGATCTTGTAGCCGCCGTTTTCCGTTACCAGGATTTCGGCGTTGGAGGGATCGCGCTCGATCTTCTGGCGCAGGCGATAAACATGGGTTTCCAGCGTGTGGGTGGTGACGCCGGAATTGTAGCCCCACACTTCCTCGAGAAGGATATCGCGGGTGACGACTTTTTGGTCGGCGCGGTAGAGATAGCGGATGATCGCCGCTTCCTTTTCCGTCAGTCGGATCTTCTGGCCATCTTCCGTGGTCAGCAGCTTCTGGCTTGGCTTGAAGAGATAACGGCCGACGGTGAAGGTTGCGTCCTCGCTCTGCTCGTGCTGGCGCAGTTGCGCGCGGATGCGGGCAAGCAGCACGGCAAAACGGAACGGCTTGGTGACATAGTCGTTGGCGCCGGCTTCGAGGCCGAGGATGGTGTCGGAATCGGTGTCGTGGCCCGTCAGCATGATGATCGGTGCCTTGAAGCCGCTCTTGCGCAACAGCTTCACCGCTTCGCGGCCGTCCATATCGGGCAGGCCGACGTCCATGATCAGCAGATCGACGGGAGCGGCGCGTGCGGCCGCGACGCCCTTGCCGGCGGTCGCTTCCTGCAGAACCGTGAACTCCTCATAAAGGGACAGTTGCTCGACCAGCATTTCACGCAGGTCGTTGTCATCATCCACCAGCAGAATGGTGCGTGCGGTCATGCCGTTGCGGTCCTCGTTCTATTGCACCTTAAGTCCTACGCCAAATTGCATTTTTAGCAAGTCGTCAGGCAGCTCGGGCTTGGTCGTCCAGTTGAAACTGCTATGATTTCAAACGAAATCACAAGCAAAGCAAAAACATGTGAGGAAAATGCAAAAAGCAAGGGCGGGTGGCAGGCGGACCGTTTCCACAATCGTCGTTCGTCCCGCGCCGGGGAAGTCCACGCGCGCCCTAGTGCAGATCGGGCCGCTGGCGCTGCCGGCGGCGATCGGCCGATCGGGGCGCAGCGTGCTGAAGCGGGAAGGGGACGGCGCGACGCCGATTGCGGCGATGAAGCTGCTTTACGGCTTCACGCGCGGCGATCATGTCCGCTTTCTACGTACATCTCTGCCGATACGGCGCATTCGCAAGAGCATGCTCTGGTGCGATCAGCCGGAAGACGCCAATTACAACAGGCTGGTCAAGGCGCCGTTCAAGCCAAGCCATGAAGAGATGCTGCGGCACGATGGGCTTTACGACATCTGCCTGGTGCTCGATTGGAACATCCGCTCGCGCCAGCGTCACCGCGGCTCGGCGATCTTCTTTCATCTGATCCGGCCGGGCTACGAGCCGACGGCGGGGTGTGTCGCGGTCGATCTTCGCGACATGCGGCGGATCCTTCCGCTGCTGCGCAAGGGTACGACCATCCGCGTCGTCTGACTGGCGGCCCCGGGGTTAAAATCCCAGTATTCCCCACTATATAGGTTTGCGACCGGCGCGCCCCTGCGGCCCTGGCCCGGCTTCTTTCTTTCAGAATTTAAATCACGCCTTCACTCCACCGCTTCTCATCCTTTGGAGACTTATCGTGACCACGCAATCGACGATCACTTTCAATGATGGCAATTCCATTCCGCAGGTCGGCCTCGGCGTCTGGCAGACGCCGGAAAACGTCGCGCCGATGGCTGTCAGCGCGGCGCTGAAGGCCGGCTACCGCCATGTCGACACGGCCGCCATCTACGCCAATGAAGACGGCGTCGGCGAAGGCATTCGCCAGTCCGGCGTCGCCCGCAAGGATATCTTCCTGACCACCAAGCTCTGGAACGAAGCCCAGGGTTTCGATTCGACCCTGAAGGCGTTCGATGAAAGCCTGAAGCGGCTCGGCACCGACTATGTCGATCTCTATCTCATCCACTGGCCGTCGCCGCATCGTGGCCGTTACCTCGATAGCTGGAAGGCTTTCCTGCGCATCAAGGAAGAAGGCCGCGCCCGCTCGATCGGCGTTTCCAATTTCGCCAAGGAGCATCTGGACCGCATTATTGGCGAGACCGGCGTCACCCCGGTGCTGAACCAGATCGAGCTGCATCCGACCTTTCAGCAGAGGGGCTTGCGCGAGGTGCACGACAAGCTCGGCATCAAGACGGAGTCCTGGAGCCCGCTCGGCCAGGGCAAGCTTCTCGGCAACGCCGTCATCGGCAAGGTTGCCGCCAAGCATGGCCGCACGCCGGCGCAGGTCATCATCCGTTGGCACATGGACAACGGGCTGATCGTCATCCCGAAATCGGTGACGCCGAGCCGCATCGAAGAAAACTTCAACGTGTTCGACTTCAAACTCGATGCGTATGATCTCGCCGAAATCGCCAGATTGGATTCGGCTGGCGGACGTATCGGGCCGGACCCGATGACGGCGGCGTTCTGATTGTCGAGGTTTGCGGAGGGGAATTGTCTTTCCGCTCAGCATTCGGAAGGCCCGGAGCCGATACTCCGGGCCGCTTAGAATCGTTGATCGTGCCGCGGGCAAAATCTCTTCAAATGCGGCGGCGAAGCGCATTCACCACCAGGGCGAAGGCCGGCGAGGCCTGCCGCCTGCTCGGATAATAGAGATGATATCCGGCAAAGGGCGGACACCAGTCCTCGAGAACCCTGACGAGCCGCCCGTCGTGAAGATGGGGCTGCACGATATCCTCCGGAAGATATGCCAAGCCTAAACCTGCCAGTGCCGCGTTCAGGCGGAGTGCGATATTGTTGAACACCAATTGGCCTTCGACCCGCACCTTCAGCTCCCGCCCGTCCTTCTCGAATTCCCAAGCATAGATGCCGCCGTACGTCGGCAGGCGCAGATTGATGCAATTGTGACCGGTCAGATCCTGAGGAGTCAGCGGTTTCGGCCGTTTCTCAAAATATGTGGGAGCACCGACGGCAGCCATGCGCATGTCGGGACCGATGCGCACGGCGATCATGTCTCGCGCCACCTGTTCACCCAGCCGCACGCCGGCATCATATCGTTCGGCGACGATATCGGTCAGGCCGTAGTCGACGATGATCTCGACATGGACATCCGGATATTGCGGCAGCAATGTTTCCAGTGCAGGCCAAAGGATGGTTTCGGCTGCATGCTCACCGGCGGTAATGCGAATGGTGCCTGCTGGCTTTTCGCGAAATTCGCTAAGGGCGGCCAATTCGTTTTCGATCTCATCGAAGCGAGGGCCAATGGTCACGAGCAAACGCTCGCCTGCTTCGGTCGGTGAGACGCTGCGGGTGGTGCGGGTCAGCAGCCTGAGCCCCAAACGAGCCTCCAGTCCGCGGATGGTATGGCTTAGCGCCGATTGGGAAACGCCGAGTTTTGCGGCTGCTTTGGTGAAGCTTTGTTCCCGTGCCACGGCAAGGAACGCAATGAGGTCATTCACGGGCTGGCGCGGCATTCATGAACCCTTCTCATAAGCCTTTGCCACTTTTACCATCTAATCGGGGTCAATCGCATGCCCTAAATGCCTGTTATCAGCAGCCGAATTCATCGCGCTGCCCTTAGATCAAAGGACGAAGGTCATGGAAATCAAACGAAACGGTTCGCAGCCATCGAGCAGGGGACCAGCCGATTGGTTCACGGGAACAGTCCGGGTGGATCCGCTGTTTCAAGCCCATGAGTCCACGCGCGCGGCCGGTGCCAGCGTCACATTCGAGCCGGGCGCCCGCACGGCTTGGCATACTCACCCCGCCGGTCAAACCCTGATTGTGACGGCCGGTCTTGGCCGGGTTCAACGCGAGGGCGGGCCGATCGAAGACATACGGCCCGGGGACGTTGTCTTGTTCTCTCCGGGCGAAAAGCATTGGCACGGCGCCTCACCCACCACGGCCATGACCCATATCGCCATTCAGGAACATCGCGACGGCAAAGTGGTCGAATGGATGGAGCATGTCAGCGACGAGCAATATCGGGCCTGAGGGAGGAGAAGCCATGCAGATGCGTAAACTTGGAAACAGCAGTCTCGAAGTCTCGGCTCTCGGTCTCGGATGCATGGGCCTCAGCTATGGTTATGGCCCGGCGACGGATACGCAAGAGGCGATCAAGCTGATCCGTGCGGCCTTCGAACGCGGCGTCACCTTCTTCGACACCGCCGAAGCCTACGGCCCCTACAAGAACGAGGAGCTTCTGGGCGAAGCCCTGGCGCCCATTCGGGAAAAAGTCGTGATCGTAACGAAGTTCGGTTTTGAATTCGATGCGAATGGCGGCCAGAGCGGAATGAACAGTCGGCCGGAACATATCCGCAGGGTTGCCGAAGCCGCGCTGATGCGTCTGAAGACCGACGCCATCGATCTCTTCTATCAACATCGCGTCGATCCGAACGTCCCGATCGAAGATGTCGCCGGTGCGGTGAAGGATCTGATCGGAGAGGGCAAAGTCAAGTATTTCGGATTGTCGGAGGCCGGCGCACAGACGATCCGGCGTGCGCACGCGATCCAACCGGTCGCGGCCCTTCAAAGCGAATATTCACTCTGGTGGAGAGAGCCTGAGGAGGAGGTTCTGCCCACCCTTGAAGAACTCGGCATAGGCTTCGTTCCTTTTAGCCCGCTCGGAAAAGGCTTCCTCACCGGCGCGATCAGCGAAAGCACTACATTCGACAGTAAGGACTTCCGCAACATCGTCCCACGCTTCACGCCGGAAGCGCGAAAGGCCAACCAAACCCTCGTCGATCTGCTTGGCGCAATCGCGGCACAGAAGCGGGCGACGTTGGCGCAGATTGCCCTTGCCTGGCTGCTTGCCCAAAAGCCCTGGATCGTTCCGATCCCTGGGACGACCAAGATGCACAGGCTTGAAGAGAACATCGGAGCGGTTGATGTCGTGCTCACCGCCAACGATCTTCAGCGTATCGACGACGCACTCTCTCAGATCGCCGTGCAGGGGGACCGCTATCCTCCGCACCTGCAAGCAAGGGTCAACCGTTAGAGCGCCACGCGGCCGATCCGATAAGAATGCTACGCGTAAAAATAGCCCGTCATCGGCGGGCTACTTTTCGGCGGTTCAGACTGCGGCGGATTTCTCCAGCGCAGTCTCGAAGTCAGATAGATATTTACCGAGCAGCGTATTCAATGCTGCTTTTTCCTCCTCCGACAGACCAGAGACGAGACGGGTCTGCGTCTCGACATGGGCTGCCACCGCGCTGTCAATCAGCGCAAAACCCTTTTCGGTCAGCGATACCAGAAAGCTGCGGGCGTCTTCAGGGTTGACGCTGCGGGCAACGAGGCCAGCTTTTTCCAGTTGATCGATGCGATTGGTCATGGTGCCGGAGGTTACCATCATGGCGGCCATCAGATCGCTGGGGGAGAGGGCATAGGGCATTCCCGAGCGGCGCAGCGTCGCCAGCACGTCGAAGGTTGCGCGATTCAAGCCGAACTGCGCGAAAGTACGCTCCATCTCGCGGCCAAGATGGTGGGCTACGTTTCCGAGGCGGCCGATCAATCCCATCGGGGTGGTATCGAGATCGGGCCGCTCCCTTTTCCATTGGGCAAGAATCTTGTCGATGCGATCCATGCCCGGACATCGCCATGAAAATATCTTGACGTCAAGATATTTCAGATTATCTTGAGGTCAAGATAAATTCGGAAGTAAGACATGACGCGCAATTCCGATCTCTTGTTGACCGCCGTCTCGCCGGCGATCTGGGGCAGCACCTATCTTGTGACGACGGAACTTCTGCCGGCCGGCTATCCGCTGACGGTTGCCCTGTTGCGTGCGTTGCCCGCAGGGCTGCTTCTGCTCGCCATCGTGCGGCGGGTACCGCACGGCATCTGGTGGGTGAGATCGCTCGTCCTCGGCGCTCTGAATTTCTCCATCTTCTGGTGGATGCTGTTCATCTCCGCCTACCGGCTGCCGGGCGGCGTGGCAGCGACCGTCGGTGCGATCCAGCCGCTGATCGTCATCGTGCTGGCCCGCCTCTTGCTCGGCTCGCCGATCCGCGGCCTTTCTATCGTGGCGGCGCTTGCCGGCATTGTCGGCGTTGCGTTCTTGATCCTTACGCCGCGGGCAACGCTCGATCCCGTCGGCATTGCGGCCGGGGTCGGCGGCGCCGTCTCCATGGCGGCCGGTACCGTGCTCAGCCGGCGCTGGCGGCCCGATGTCTCGCCGCTCACCTTTACTGCCTGGCAGTTGACCGCTGGCGGCTTGCTGTTGCTGCCTTTCGCCATGATGATGGAGCCGCCGCTTCCTCTTCCGACCGCCGCCAATATTCTGGGCTTTGCCTATCTCGGCCTGATTGGAGCGGCGCTCACCTATATTCTCTGGTTTCGCGGCCTGTCGCGCCTGGAACCATCCGTCGTCTCGCCGCTCGGCTTTCTCAGTCCCATGACCGCCGTGATCCTCGGCTGGGGTGTGCTGGACCAACAGCTCAGCGCAATTCAGATTCTGGGCATCGCCATCGTGCTTGGCAGCGTCTGGCTGAGCCAGCGCGCGCAGCAGCTTCCTTCTGCCGGGAAATCAGCGTCCGCCAATCCGGCAATCGCGTCGGAACGATAGAGTCCGGTGACGGGAATCCGATCAGTGCTTCGTCCATCGAGACAAACAAAAAAGGCGGCTCGAAAGCCGCCTTTGTCGGTTATCTGAAATCAATCAGTTCCATTCGCGAATATCGACGAAGTGACCGGCGATTGCCGCTGCCGCTGCCATAGCCGGCGAGACCAGATGGGTGCGGCCCTTGAAGCCCTGGCGGCCTTCGAAGTTGCGGTTCGAGGTGGAGGCGCAGCGCTCGCCCGGCTTCAGGCGGTCATCGTTCATGGCGAGGCACATGGAACAGCCCGGCTCGCGCCAGTCGAAGCCGGCGGCCTTGAAGATCTTGTCGAGGCCTTCGGCTTCCGCCTGTTCCTTCACAAGACCGGAGCCCGGAACGATCATCGCGTCGACGGTGGATGCCACCGTCTTGCCTTCGACGACCTTGGCGACGGCGCGCAGGTCCTCGATGCGGCCGTTGGTGCAGGAGCCGATGAAGACGCGATCGATGTTGATCTCGGTCATCGGAGTGCCCGGCTTCAGGCCCATGTAGTCGAGGGCGCGCCACTTGGAAGCGCGCTTGGTCTCATCCTGGATCTCGTCCGGGTTCGGAACGATGCCCTGCACAGAGACGACGTCTTCCGGCGACGAACCCCAGGAGACAATCGGCGGCAGGGCGGCAGCGTTGAGCACGACGACGCGGTCGTAATGCGCGCCTTCGTCGCTCTGCAGCGTCTTCCAGTAGGCGATCGCCTGCTCCAGTGCTTCACCCTTCGGCGCGCGCGGCTTGCCCTTGATATATTCGAAGGTCGTGTCGTCCGGCGCGATCAGGCCGGCGCGGGCGCCGCCTTCGATCGACATGTTGCAGATCGTCATGCGGCCTTCCATCGACAGCGCGCGGATCGCTTCGCCAGCATATTCGATGACGTAGCCGGTGCCGCCGGCAGTGCCGATCTCGCCGATGATGGCGAGGATGATGTCCTTGGCAGTGACGCCCTCCGGCAACTGGCCGTCGACGCGCACCAGCATGTTCTTCGCCTTCTTCTGGATCAGCGTCTGTGTGGCGAGCACATGCTCGACCTCGGAGGTGCCGATGCCGTGCGCCAGGGAGCCGAAGGCGCCGTGGGTGGACGTATGGCTGTCACCGCAGACGATGGTCATGCCGGGCAGGGTGAAACCCTGCTCAGGGCCGATGATGTGGACGATGCCCTGACGCTTGTCGTTTTCGGAGTAATATTCCACGCCGAATTCAGCCGCGTTCTTGGCGAGCGCCTCGACCTGGATGCGGCTTTCCTCGTTCTTGATGCCGAGATGGCGATCAGCAGAGGTCGGAACGTTATGGTCGACGACGGCCAGCGTCTTTTCCGGGGCGCGAACCTTACGGCCGCTCATGCGCAGGCCTTCGAAAGCCTGCGGCGACGTCACTTCATGAACGAGGTGACGGTCGATGTAGAGAAGACAGGTGCCGTCGTCCTGGCTGTCGACGAGATGATCATCCCAGATTTTGTCGTAAAGGGTGCGTGGAGCGCTCATGGCTACAGATCCATATTGCATTGTCGAAAATGGGGGTGACGGATCAGGACCGCCGGCCTCGGGAGTGATCAGCGAAGTCGGCTGTTGAGCGCGCCCGAAATCATCGCAAAGAATCGGGCCGGCAGGCGCTTATGGTCCTGCAGCACGAAAGCCGTGACGAGCTGTCCGTCTTTGCTCATGATCTTTGTCATGCCGATGCTCATACCAATTTTCAAAACCTTCGGCAATGGTGGCGATAGGGTGGTGTTGGGTGGGCCGACGTTTGGCCGCAGCCATCACACTTGCGCATCCGGCGGCTGGCCAGGCGCCATGCGGCGGAAGGCGGAGCGATCGCCGCCCGAACGCCGGCGCATCCAGGCTTCGAGCTGCCGCAGCAATAGCGACAGGCCAATCGTCAGCAACAGGTAGATGAAAGCGAGGATCGACAGCGTTTCGAAGTAGCGGAAATTGGCCGAGTAATAGAGCTTGGCAAGCTGGCTGATATCGGCAACGCCCAGCACGGACACCAGCGAGCTGTCCTTCACCATCGCGATGAAGTCGTTGGACAGCGGTGGCAGGATCACGCGGATCGCCTGCGGAAAGACGACGAGGCGGAAACGCTGGAAGCGGGTGAGGCCTAGCGCCTTTGCCGCTTCGATCTGGCCCTGGTCGACGGCTTGAATGCCGGCGCGGAAGATCTCGGCGATGAAGGACGAATAGCCTATCGTCAGCGCGATGATCGTGCGCCAGACGAACGGCACGTCGCGGACGACAAGCGGGCTTGTCCAGCCGGCGGAAATCAACGGGGAAATGATGAAGTTATAAACGGCGACGAAGGCCGGTGTGCCAACGAAGGCGACGTAGGAGAGCAGCACGAGCATCGGGATGCCGCGCACGATCTCGATATAGAAGCGCGCCGCCTGCCGCAGCACGAGGAAGTCCGACAGGCCAAGCAGCGCAAGCCCAAGGCCGAGCAGCATGGCAAGCGTAAAGGCCACCAGCGTCACGAAGATCGTGACGCCGATGCCGTTGAGCAGAAGAGAGAAGATCTGGGCGTAGAGGCCGTTTGCCGCGATTGCAAAGGAAATGACGACGCCGAGTATGGCAAGGGCGATCAACCACCAGGGAAAGTCATCCTTGCCGGGGTGCCCGCCCAGGCCTGTCAATGGTGCCATCAGAGCGGGCTTCCAGTATATCGATCTGCAGGGTTCATTGGCCCATCTTGTAGTCGAGGAACCACTTCTTGTTCAGGGCGTCGAAGGTGCCGTCGGCCTTCAGGCTGGCGATGGCGGCATTGATCGGAGCGACGAGATCGGAGCCTTTCTGGAAGATGAAGCCGAAATCCTCGGTGCCGAGAGGATCGCCGATCAGCTTCAATCCGCCGTTTGAAGCGTCGACGTAACCCTTGCCTGCCGTGCCGTCGGTCAGCACCAGATCGACATCGCCGGTCTTCAGCGCCTGCACGGTCGCGCCGAAGGTTTCGAAGGTCTTGATGCGCGGGTTCTGCTCGTTGCCGTCGAGGACTTCATAGACGGCGGTGTAGAAGGGGGTCGTGCCCGGCTGCGCGCCGATCAGGCCTTCCTTGAAGGCGGCGAAGCTCTTGGCATCGGTGAAGCGCTTCTCGTCGCCGCGCACCAACATGAACTGCTGCGAGCGCATATAGGGATCGGAGAAGTCGACCTTCTGCTTGCGGTCTTCCTTGATGGTAATGCCGGTCATGCCGATGTTGTACTGGCCTTCGGAGACGGCCTGGATCATCGCATCCCAGCTCGTGTTCTGGTACTCGACCTTGAAGTTCAGCCGCTTGGCGATCTCGTTCATCGCGTCATATTCCCAGCCGATCGGCTTGCCGGACTTGGGGTCGACGAATTGCAGCGGCGGATAGGCATTCTCAGTGACGACGACCACGGTCTTGCCGTTCAGGTTCGGCAGATCGGCGGCGAAAGAAGCAAATGGTGCAAGCACGAGGGCGGTCAGGCCCAAAAGAAACGAACGACGGAATGTCATGGAAATCTCCCCGGATAGCGCAACGGAAAATTGTCATAATTAGAAAGCGAATGGCAAGGCTATTGCCATGGTCGCGACGATAAAAACAGAAAAGCCTCTCCAAAGCTCGTGGTTTGCGGGGAATTTTCCTTCTCGTCCCTTTATCTCCTTCGCAACAAAAAAGGCGACCCGAAGGCCGCCTTGATCTCTGCAATCCAAGAGGAAAGCTTATTCTGCTGCCGGTTCCGCGGCGGCTGCAGCGGCTTCGGCTGCTGCCTTTGCTTCGGCGGCTTCTGCTGCTGCCTTCTCGGCTGCGAGAGCCTGAGCTGCGGCAACCTTTTCAGCTTCAATGCGAGCCTTTTCATCGGCCAAAGCCTGGCGCTCGGCATCGTTGAGCTTGCGAGCGCGCGTGCCGGTGTTTTCAACGATACGGGCAGCCTTACCGCGCAGGTCGCGCAGGTAGTAGAGCTTGGCGCGACGGACCTTACCGCGGCGAACGACTTCGACGCTTTCGATCAGCGGCGAGTAAACCGGGAATACGCGCTCGACGCCTTCGCCGTAGGAGATCTTGCGAACCGTGAAGTTTTCCTGCAGACCGCCGCCGGAGCGGGCAATGCAAACGCCTTCATAGGCCTGAACGCGGGTACGGTTGCCTTCCGTGACCTTCACGTTGACGCGGACGGTATCGCCGGCCGAAAACTCGGGAAGGGTACGCTTGGCTTCGATCTTGGCGGCCTGTTCGGCTTCCAACTGCTGAATGATGTTCATGTTATCAACCTCTTTGTTGGTTCAACAGCCAGAGCGCTCCGAATGGTCTATCCTTGGTCGAGCCTCGGATATCTGCCAATAAAGGCAGGAGCGAATACGTCTGCTTTTCTTTGCTGGTTGATGGGAAATTTCCCATGCCGGGCGCGCACATATCCTATTGTCGCGGCTTTGTCACCCCTTGTCGGGGAATTTCATGAGCGAGACGTCGCTTTTGACGGAATCCGCTCCTTGCGCTGACTAAAAAACAAGCTGGTGTCCGAAGGGTTTAAATAATTGTCAAAATTCGCGTCGTGCTGCACACTTATTTCTTCAGGGGAGCTAAGAAAAGAGGCAGTCATGACAGTGAATAATCCATCGCCCTTGCTCTACAACGAGGATCTGGCGCCAGCCGAGGAGCGAAAGTGGGGAGCTTTCAGCATTTTCAACGTCTGGACCTCGGACGTCCATAGTCTATGGGGCTATTATCTTGCCGCCAGCCTTTTTCTGCTCTGCGGCAGCTTCATCAACTTCGTCATCGCCATCGGCATCGGTTCGCTAGTGATCTTCTTCTTCATGAGCCTAGTGGGCAATGCTGGCGTCAAGACCGGCGTACCGTTCCCGGTGCTGGCGCGTGCTTCGTTCGGCACATTCGGCGCCAATCTGCCGGCGCTTGTGCGTGCCGTCGTCGCCTGCTTCTGGTATGGCGCGCAGACGGCCGCCGCCTCGGGCGCGATCGTCGCGCTCCTGATCCGCAATGACACTATCCTGGCCTTCCATCAGAACAGCCATATGCTCGGCCACTCCACGCTGGAAGTCATCTGCTATGTCGTCGTATGGGCCTTGCAATTGCTGATCATTCAGCATGGCATGGAGACCGTGCGCAGGTTCCAGGATTGGGCCGGTCCTGCGGTCTGGGTGATGATGCTTATCCTCGCCGTCTATCTGGTGGTGAAGTCCGGCACTTTCTCCTTCGGTGCCGAAATTCCGCGGGATGTGCTGCTCGACAAGACCAAGGACGCCGGCGTACCGGGTGAACCCGGCAGCTTTGCCGCGCTCGCTGCGGTCGCTGCGACCTGGATCACCTATTTCGCGGCGCTCTATCTGAACTTCTGCGATTTCTCGCGCTATGCCACGGACACGAAAACCCTGCGCAAAGGCAATCTCTGGGGTCTGCCGATCAACCTTTTGGCTTTCTGCCTCGTTGCGGGCGTGACGACGACGGCAGCATTTGCCGTCTATGGCGACGTGCTGCTGCATCCGGAAGCGATCTCGGCAAAATTCGACAGTTGGTTCCTGGCCTTGCTGGCGGCGCTCACCTTCGCGGTGGCGACGCTCGGCATCAACGTCGTGGCGAATTTCGTATCACCGGCCTTCGACTTCGCCAATGTCTTCCCCAGGCTCATCAGCTTCAAGCGCGGCGGTTATATCGCGGCCTTGATTGCGCTGGTGCTTTATCCCTTCGCGCCGTGGGAGACGGGTGCCGCGCACTTCGTCAACTTCATCGGCTCCACCATGGGCCCGATCTTCGGCATCATGATGGTCGACTATTATCTGATCCGCAAAGGTCAGCTAAACGTCGAGGCGCTTTATCAGGAGAATGGCGAGTTCGAGTTCCAGGGCGGTTGGCACGTCAACGCTTTAATTGCCTTCGTCATTGGCGGCCTGTTCTCATCGATCCTGCCGACCTTCACTAGCATTCTGCCGGATTGGTGGGGAACCTATGGCTGGTTCTTCGGCGTCGCTATCGGCGGAGCGGTCTACTACGTGCTCAGGATGCGCAGCGCGCCGGCCGCCGCCGCCTTGCAGAAGTAGCATCGGATGCCATGAAGCTTCGATCCGCCACTCCTGAAGTGGCGGATCAGGCAATCCGGCTGTACGTTTTCGCCGAGTCGCGGCAGCAACTCACGTCGGTAGCGGTCTGCCGGCCTGTTCGCTGATCATGTACTCGGCGTACCAATTCGGCCAATCCTCATCACGCTGGCCGCCGGTCCGCTTCTCATGCTCGCCATGCGCCATCTCGGCACGGCGGAGCGCGCTGGCAAGCTCAGTCTGTGAAATGAACGTCGTAGCGTTCGCATCCACGCGTCCGGGCAATCTCGCCGTGATCTCCTGCAATAGCCAGCCGTTGCCGTCCGGATCGTTGAACGAGACGAACGAGCGGTAGCTGCGATGCTCGGGATCGCGACCGCCGACCCGGAGCCGCCCGAACAGGTAGGGCTCGTCCGCGCCTGTGTAGACGCCGCCGGCGTCGTGGAACACCTCGCTAACTTCGGCGCCGCGGTCGAGCAGCTCCTTGCGGGCGGCCTCGATGTCGGAGACGATCAGGTACAGTCCCTTAGCGGAACCGGGTGCTGCTGCGGTCACGTTCTTGCCGAAGATGACAGAACACCCGGAGCCCGGCGGCGTAAACTGGATGACGCGGTAGCCGCCATCGTCGGAGGCGAAATCGGCGTCGCGCCTCCAACCCAGCCCGTCATAAAAGCGCTTGGCCCGATCGACATCTGACACAGGGATGACGACAATCTCGAACTTCATGTCAACGGTATTGCTCATGCTCAGCTCCTTAGGTTTGGATGCCTTGAGGGTAGTGACACATGTACAAATGAAGCGCTGGGATCATAGCGGGGACAGGCGGTCGGATCAATTATCCCGATGTATTAGCGAGAAATATGCTACCTTTGATTGTGTAAAATTTCGAATGTTCGACGAGGTTTGGCCAGGCGCCTTCGTCGTCTGTGGCTGCTATTTCTTAGGGGGCTGATCAAGCAAATCCGGCCGACGTTCCCTGGTCAGTGTCTCCGCCTCTTGCCTCTGCCATTTGGCGATGGCGCCATGGTTGCCGGATGTAAGTACCGCCGGAATCTCGCGTCCTTCCCAAACCTGGGGCCGCGTGTACTGCGGATGCTCGAGCAGGCCGCCTTCGAAGCTCTCGTGCAGGCCGGAAAGATCGTTGCCCATGACGCCGGGCAGGATGCGGACGACGGCGTCGAGCAGGATCAGCGCTGCCGGCTCACCGCCGGAGAGAATGTAATCGCCGATCGAGACCTCTTCGAGATTGCGCCCGTCGATCACTCGCTGGTCGACGCCCTCGAAACGGCCGCAGACGATGATGACGCCGTTGCCGGCGGCGAGTTCCCGAACGCGGTTCTGTGTCAGCGGTTTTCCGCGCGGGCTCATCAGCAGGCGCGGACGGTCGTCGTTTTCGGAGGCGTGGTCGATGGCGCGGGCAAGCACATCCGGCTTCAGCACCATGCCGGCACCGCCGCCGGCGGGCGTATCATCGACGGTGCGATGCTTGTCGGTGGCGAAATCGCGGATCTGCACGGTGTCCAGCGACCACTGCCCGCGCTCCATCGCCTTGCCGGCAAGAGACGCGCCGAGATGGCCAGGAAACATCTCGGGGTACAGTGTCAGGATGGTTGCCCGGAAACTCATGGCCGGGTCATTTCTTTGTCTTGCCGGGCCGCTTCGGTGGCTTGCCGGTGAAATCATCGGGGTTGTCGATCAAGCCTGCAGCCATCGGGTCGATCAGGATCTTGCCGCCTTCAAGGTCGATTTCCAGCACGGCGGCTTCGGAAAAGGGGATGAGCACGGGGCGTTTGCCCGGCCCCTTAAGCTCGAGCAGGTCGCCGGCGCCGAAATCATAGATGCCGCTGACCGTGCCGTAGCCGGTGCCTTTGTCGTCCACCGCTTCCAGGCCTTCGAGATCGGCATAGAAGAACTCGTCGTCCTCCAGCTCGTCATCGGGCAGGTTGTCACGCTCGATATAGAGTTCCAGCCCATTCAGCGCCTCGGCGGCATTGCGGTCGTTGACGCCGCGAAAGCGGACGATCACCACGTTCTTGGCTTCGCGGATTTCCAGCACCTCGAAGCTGCGGCCGTCGAGGCTGTGCAGATGGCCGTAATCACCGAGCGCTGTGGGATCGGAAGTAAACGCGCGGGCGCGCACTTCGCCTCTCAGGCCCTGCGCGGCGCCGATGGTGGCCATCAATACCGGGTTTTCAAGTTTCGTCATGGTCCTGTGCCGACTGCAGAAGATCGATTGCGTTCTCTCATAAGGTGAACGCTCGCCGATGGAAACAAAAAACGGGCGGCATGTTGCCATGCCACCCGTTTCAAATCGTCGTTACGGCCGATTATTCAGCAGCAGCGGCGGCGTCAGCGGCCTTCTGTGCCTTTTCAGCGGCACGCTCCTGGGCGCGCTTGCCCGGCTTTGCCTTTTCCGGGTTGTTCTTGGCTTCGCGCGTTGCGATGCCGGCTTCGGCGAGGAAGCGCAGAACGCGGTCGGTCGGCTGGGCGCCGTGGTCGAGCCAATGCTTGATGCGCTCGGCCTTGAGTTCAACGCGTTTGGCGTCGTCCTTGGCGAGCATCGGGTTCCAGGAGCCGAGGGTCTCCAGGAAGCGGCCGTCGCGCGGCGAGCGGGCGTCGGCTACGACGACGTGGTAGTACGGACGCTTCTTGGAGCCACCGCGGGCGAGACGAATTTTCAGTGCCATGTTAATTCTCCTTAGGCTTTTCTTGACCGCTTCGTTTGGGCGGTATGGTCATTTGCCGTTGCTGAGATCAGCAGCGATCTGTTCATGATGCCGGATGACTTCCTTGATGACGAAGTTCAGGAACTTCTCGGCGAAATCCGGGTCCAGATTTGCGTCCTTTGCCAGGTGGCGCAGGCGTTCGATCTGGTATTCCTCGCGCGCCGGATCGGCCGGCGGCAGATTGTACTTGGCCTTCAGCACGCCGACTTCTTTCGTGCAGCGGAAGCGTTCGGCCAGCATGTGCACCAGTGCTGCATCGATATTGTCGATCGACTGGCGGTAGTTGCCCAGTTGGGCTTTGACGTCTGGATCAATCATGGGGTCTGCGATCCTTCTCACTTCTTCTTCGGCAAACCGGGCAGTCCCGGCAAACCACCGCCGAGGCCGGGGAGCTTGGCGCCGCCGAGACCCGGCAAACCGCCACCGCCGCCAAGACCGGACAATCCGCCCGGCATACCGCCGAGACGTCCGAGACCAGCGGCTTCCGCCTGCTTCTGCAGGGCTTCCAACTGCTTGGGATCGATGTTCGACAGGTCAGGCATTCCACCCATGCCGCCGCCGAGGCCCATCTTGCCCGCAAGGCCGCCCATGAGCTGCTTCATCACGCCGCCTTTGCCCTTGCCGCCCATCATCTTCATCATGTCCGCCATCTGGCGGTGCATCTTCAGAAGCTTGTTGATGTCGGCGGCGTCGGTGCCGGAGCCGGCGGCGATGCGCTTCTTGCGGGAGTGTTTCAGGAGATCGGGATTGGCGCGCTCCGCCTTCGTCATCGAGGAGATGATGGCGAGCTGGCGACCGAAAAGCTTATCGTTGAGGCCTGCGGCGGCCATCTTGTCCTTCATGCCGGCCATGCCGGGCATCAGGCCCATGATGCCGCCCATGCCGCCCATCTTCTGCATCTGCTTGAGCTGGTCGGCCAGGTCGTTCAGATCGAATTTGCCCTTGGCCATCTTGGCAGCCATGGCGGCTGCCTTCTCGGCGTCGATATTCTCCGCGGCCTTTTCAACCAAAGAGACGATGTCGCCCATGCCGAGAATGCGGTCGGCGATACGGCGCGGATGGAATTCCTCCAGCTCGCCCATCTTTTCGCCGACGCCGATCAGCTTGATCGGCTTGCCGGTGACGGCGCGCATTGAAAGGGCGGCACCGCCGCGGCCGTCGCCGTCCATGCGGGTCAGCACGAGGCCAGTGATGCCGACGCGCTCATCGAAATTGCGGGCGAGGTTGACGGCGTCCTGACCGGTCAAGCTATCGGCGACCAGCAGGATTTCGTGCGGGTTGGATTTCTTCTTGATGTCCGCCATCTCGACCATGAGCGGCTCGTCGATATGCGTACGGCCGGCGGTATCGAGGATGACGATGTCGTGGCCGCCGAGCCTTGCTGCCTGCACGGCGCGCGCTGCGATATCGGTCGGCGACTGGCCGGCGATGATCGGCAGGGTGTCGACGCCCGTCTGAACGCCGAGCTGGCGCAACTGCTCCTGCGCGGCCGGACGGCGCGTGTCGAGCGAGGCCATCAGGACCTTCTTGCGGTCGCGGCTCGTCATGCGGCTGGCGATCTTGGCGGTCGTAGTGGTCTTACCGGAGCCCTGCAGACCGACCATCATGACGACGACCGGGGCCGGCGCGTTGAGGTCGATGCCGACGCCTTCGCCGCCAAGCATTTCGATCAGTTCGTCATGGACGATCTTGACGACCATCTGGCCGGGCTTGATCGACTTCAGGATCTCGGCGCCTACGGCCTTTTCACGGACGCGATCGGTAAAGGAGCGTACGACATCCAGCGCCACGTCGGCTTCCAACAGCGCGCGGCGAACCTCGCGAAGTGCTGCGGAAACATCGGCTTCCGAAAGCGCGCCGCGGCCTGTCAGTCCATTCAAAATGGAACCAAGACGGTCCTGGAGGTTTTCAAACATCAGTTCTTCCTTATCGATCGCTTGGGATTTGGACTTGCGCAACTTGCGCGGTTCCTCACCCGAAAACGTCGTGCTTTTCCATGACGAAAACAAGACGCAAAGCCAAAAAGCACCCGAGGGCGCATCGCGCTGTCGGGTGTTGACCTCCGGGATCTCTTTATACCTTAACGGGTCCCGGTCGGTGGCTCGGAGGCTTGTGCTCGTCGCAGATGGCGGGGATAAACAGGAAACGGGTGGGAAAGTCAAGCCGAGAGGGCGGAAAGGCTTTCAAAAGCCTGATGTTTGACCCACATCTGGGCAAACAGAAAAATCCAACGGCGCATTCATGACAGACAAATCCGGCTCCCGGAAGGCATCGAACCCCTATTATCAAGGCCCAATCTCCGATCATTTCGACGGGCTACGCTTCTTCAATCCGGACGGCGTGGAGCCGGGCAGTTTCGGTGACCTGTTGAAATGGAAACTCGGCGGCGGTCGCGCGCGCTGGCCTCGTCCGGTCGTCAGCCTGTTCCCGCCGGCGAGGCCCGACAAACGTGTCTTCGGCGACTCATTGCGGGTGACCATGATCGGACACGCCTCGATTCTGATCCAGGCGGCCGGTCTCAATATATTGACCGATCCGGTGTGGTCTGAGCGCGTGAGCCCTTTCACCTTCATCGGACCCAAGCGAGCGGTTCCGCCCGGCATCCGGTTCGAAGACCTGCCGCCGATCGATCTCGTGCTGGTCTCGCACAATCATTATGACCATCTCGATCTCGCAACGCTGAAGCGGCTGCACGAGGCACATGGGCCGAAAATCCTGACGCCGCTCGGCAACGATGCCATTATCCGCCGTGGGGCGCCAGATGCTCGGATTACGGCGATGGATTGGGGCGATCGCATCGCCATCACCAACGGGGTGACCGTCGACGCCGAGCCCTGCCATCACTGGTCGGCACGCGGCGCCGGCGACCGCCGCATGGCGCTCTGGGCCGCCTTCGTCATCACGACCCCTGCTGGGAAGATCTACCATATCGGCGACACCGGCTTTCATCGCGGCGTCAACTATGAGGCGGCGCGGCAAAAACATGGCGGCTTCCGCCTCGCCATCCTGCCTTTCGGCGCCTACGAGCCGCGCTGGTTCATGAAAGGTCAGCATCAGAACCCGGCGGAAGCAGTGCAAGGCATGAAGCTCTGCAACGCTGCCCACGTCGCCGGCCACCATTTCGCGACCTTCCAGCTCACGGACGAAGCGATCGATGCGCCGGTGAAGGCGTTGGATGCGGCGCTCCGGGAGTACGGCGTGGAGGCGGATCGGTTCAGGCCGCTGAGGGCGGGGGAAGTATTTGATGTGCCCCCGATATTTTGAGGAATAGCTTGCCCACTGGTAATTCCCCCGCATTTCCGCCATATACAGCTCGAAAACACGGACGGACCTACCACCATGAGCAATACGGTCGAATTCGCGCGGATGAACGGGCTTGGCAACAAGATCCTGGTTGTCGACATGCGCGGCCGGAAAGATGTGGTGACGGCGGCGGCGGCGATTGCGCTGAATGCCGATCCGGCCACTGAGTTCGATCAGATCATGGCGATCCACGATCCGAAGGCTCAAGGCACCGACGCCTGGATCGATATTCTGAATTCCGACGGCACCAATGCGCAGGCTTGCGGCAACGGCACGCGCTGCGTCGTGCAAGCGCTGGCTGCCGAGAACGGCAAGAAGATGTTCACCTTCCAGACCGTCGCTGGCATCCTGAATGCCGTCGAGCATGAGGATGGCACGATTTCGGTCGATATGGGCAAACCGGTCTTTGCGTGGGACAAGATTCCGCTCGCGGAAGAATTTGCCGATACGCGCCGCATCGAGCTGCAGATCGGGCCGATCGACAATCCTGTCCTGCATTCGCCCTCCGCCATGTCGATGGGCAATCCGCATGCGATCTTCTGGGTGGACAAGGACCCGATGTCCTTCGATCTCGCCCGCTTCGGGCCGCTGCTCGAAAACCATCCGATGTTTCCCGAGCGCGCCAATATCACGCTGGCACAGGTGCTTTCGCCGACCACGCTGCGCACGCGCACCTGGGAACGCGGCGCGGGCCTGACGCTTGCCTGCGGCTCGGCTGCCTGTTCGGCCGCCGTCAGCGCGGCGCGCACGGGCAGAACAGGCCGCAAGGTGACGATCGATGTCGCCTCTGCCCCGGCGCCGAGCCAACTCACCATAGAATGGCGGGAAAGCGACGATCACGTCGTCATGACCGGCCCTGCGGAATGGGAATGGTCTGGCTCCGTCGATCCTACGACGGGGAGCTGGCGGCGCGATCCGGAGCAGGGGGCTCAGGCGCGGTGAGCGGGGTCGAGGTCATCACCTTCGGCTGCCGTCTCAACACCTATGAATCCGAAGTGATGAGGTCGCAAGCAGAAGCCGCCGGGCTCAACAATGCCATCCTGGTCAATACCTGCGCCGTTACCGGCGAGGCCGTGCGCCAGGCGCGCCAGGCGATCCGCCGGGCCCGGCGCGACAATCCGCATGCCCGCATCATCGTCACCGGCTGCGCCGCGCAGACGGAAAAGCAGACCTTTGCCGAGATGGCCGAAGTGGACGCCGTTCTTGGCAATGAGGAAAAGCTGACGAGCGCTTCCTATCGCGCGCTGCCGGATTTCGGCGTTTCGGCCGAAGAGAAGCTGCGCGTCAACGACATCATGAGCGTGCGGGCGACCGCGCCGCAGATGATCAGGCATATCGACGGGCATGTGCGCGCCTTCATCCAGGTGCAGAACGGCTGCGACCATCGCTGCACCTTCTGCATCATCCCCTATGGGCGCGGCAATTCCCGATCCGTGCCGATGGGCGCGGTGGTGAGCCAGGCGCGCAGTCTGGTCGAAAGCGGTTACCGCGAAATTGTCCTGACCGGCGTCGATGCCACCAGCTACGGCGCCGACCTGCCAGGCCAGCCGACGCTTGGCCTTCTGGCGAAGACGCTGCTAAAGCAGATCCCCGAGATCCGCCGCCTGCGGCTGTCCTCGATCGACAGCATTGAGGCCGACCAGCATCTGATGGATCTGATCGCCGACGAGCCGCGTTTCATGCCGCATCTGCATCTGTCGCTGCAGCATGGCGACGACATGGTCCTGAAGCGGATGAAGCGGCGGCACTCACGCGCCGATGCTATCAGTTTTATCGAGGATGCCCGTCGCCTCCGGCCGGAGATGAGCTTTGGCGCAGATATGATCGCCGGTTTTCCGACCGAAACGGAAGCGATGTTCGAAAATGCCATCAGCCTGGCGGAAGAAGTGGGCATTGCGCATCTGCATGTCTTTCCCTACAGCCCGCGTCCCGGCACGCCCGCCGCGCGGATGCCTCAGCTCGACCGCGCACTGATCAAGGAACGCGCTGCACGGCTGCGCTTGGCTGGACAAAAACTGCATCAGTCCCATCTCGACTCCATGGTCGGCACGCGGCAATGGCTGCTCGTGGAGAATAACGGGCTGGCGCATACGGAAAACTTCACGCTTGTCGCAGCCCCAAGCCTCAGGCCGCGCGACCTTGTGCAGGTGGCAATCACCGGCCACAATGGCAAGCATCTCGACATGCAACTTGCGGCCGCCGACGCGGCCTGATCCTACTCGCTCACGGAATTTTCATGGCGCTCAATTTCATCAAAAAAGTCTTCACCTTCGGCCGCGAAAAGTCGGCGGAAGAGCAGGCGCCGGAAGAGGTTTTGCCGAAGGTTGAAGCGACCGTTCCGGAGCCTGAAGTACTGCCTGCTGCGGACGTTTCACCGGCTTCGGAGTTTGCCGAACCTGCGCTACCCCCCTCTGTCCCTACGAGTCATCTCCCCCTCAAGGGGGAAGATTGGTTGGAGGACGCCGTGCCGCCGGAGCAAAAAGAGCAGACTGACCGTCAAGCAGACGTTAGCGCTGAGCTGAATGCGCAGGTGATCGAAGCCGAGGAAGCTTCGTCAGCAGAGTATCCTGTCGCGACCGAAGCCAGTGATGTACTGGATGAGACCGCCTCCGAAACAATCTCCCCCCTTGAGTGGGAGATGCCCGACAGGACAGAGGGGGGTAACGAAGCTTCGGCCGGTTCGGAGTTCTCGTCGGAAAGCACCGAAACTTCCGTCGCCACTCCCATCCTCCCCAAAGGTTTCACCAGCGCCGCCGACGCCCCCGTACCAGCCCCCGAAGCTCCAAAGCAAAAGCTGTCCTGGTTCCAGCGCCTGCGCGCCGGTCTTGCGCGCACCTCGTCGCAGCTCACCGGCCAGATCACGGCGCTTTTCACCAAGCGCAAGCTCGACGACCAGACCCTGCAGGATCTGGAAGACCTCTTGATCCAGGCCGATCTTGGCGTCGAGACCGCGATGCGGGTCACCGATACGCTGGCCTCGGAACGCTACGGCAAGGATGTGACCGGCGAGGATGTCAGCCGGATCATGGCGCAGGAAATCGCCAAGGTGCTGAAGCCGGTCGCCAAGCCGTTGCAGCTCGATCTCAGCCATAAGCCGCATGTCATCCTCATCGTCGGCGTCAACGGCACCGGCAAGACGACGACGATCGGCAAGCTGGCGTCGAAACTGTCCGGTGCCGGGCTGAAGGTCATGGTGGCTGCCGGCGATACCTTCCGTGCCGCGGCGATCGAGCAGTTGAAGATCTGGGCCGACCGCACCAAGTCGGAATTCATCGGCACCAAGCTCGGTGCCGACGCCGCCGGACTTGCCTATGATGCCTTCCAGCAGGCTAAGGCCAGCAAGAGCGATGTGCTGATCATCGACACCGCCGGCCGTCTGCAGAACAAGGCGGAGCTGATGGCGGAGCTGGAAAAGATCGTCCGCGTGCTCGGCAAGCTCGATCCGGACGCGCCCCATACCGTGCTGCAGACGCTAGATGCGACCACCGGCCAGAATGCATTGAACCAGGTGGAAATCTTCCGCAATATCGCAGGGGTCAACGGGCTGATCATGACCAAGCTCGACGGCACGGCGCGCGGCGGCATTCTGGTGGCCATCTCTGCCAAGCACAAGCTGCCGGTCTATTTCATCGGTGTCGGCGAGGGTGTAGACGATCTCGAGCCGTTCGAGGCCGAGGATTTTGCCCAGGCCATCGCCGGGATCAGTCAATGAACGACAAGACCAAATTCGATGATAGTGAAAGTGCCGCGATGACGACCAGCGACAGTGATCTCACCCCAAGTGCTGCCGACAAGCATCATCCGATGCTGAAGCTGGTGCTGGAACTCGGGCCGCTGCTGGTGTTCTTTTTCGGCAATCTGCGTGGCGAGTGGCTGGTGCAGCATTTTCCGCAGCTCGCAGCGCTCGGTGGTCCGCTCTTCGTCGCCACCGGCCTGTTCATGGCGGCAACGGTGATCTCGCTTGTCGTCTCGAAGGTCATGCTCGGCCATTTGCCGCTGATGCCCTTCGTCTCCGGCATCGTCGTTGTCACTTTCGGCGCGCTCGGCATCTATTTGCAGAACGAGACCTTCATCAAGATGAAGCCGACCATCATCAACGCGCTGTTTGGCGTGGTGCTGCTCGGCGGGCTCGCGTTCGGCAGATCGCTGCTCGGCTACGTCTTCAACGCCGCCTTCCAGTTGGACAGCGAGGGCTGGCGCAAGCTCACGATGCGCTGGGGCATCTTCTTCCTGTTTCTCGCCGTGCTCAATGAAATCGTCTGGCGTGGGTCGAACTGGTATTACCTGCCGGATGTTAAAGCCGCGGACAATCTTTGGGTTCTGTTCAAGGTCTGGGGTACGATGCCGATCACCATCCTCTTTACCCTGTCGCAAATGCCGTTGATCATGAAGCACACGGTCAATCCGCCGGCGGAAGCCGAATAATGACGGCGCTTGCGGACGCCAAAAATCGTTATCGGCAACAGAGCTTCTGGTTCATTGCCTGTGCGGTAGTTCTGTTCGTCCAGATCGTCGCGGAATATATGATGAGCCGGGTGCCGATCTGCACCTGCGGCTATGTCAAGCTCTTCGAACCCGCCGTGAAATCCAGCGGCAATTCGCAGCATATCGCCGACTGGTATACGCCGTCGCACCTCATTCACGGCTTCCTGTTCTTCGGGCTGACGCATCTGATCATGCGCCGCAAGCCGCTGTCGATGCGCCTGTTCGTCGCCATGCTGATCGAGTCCGGCTGGGAGCTGCTTGAGAATTCGCCGATCATCATCAATCGCTACCGCACGGCGACGATCTCGCTCGATTATTTCGGTGACAGCATTCTGAATTCGGCGATGGACGCGGTGTTCATGGTCGTCGGCTTCCTGTTCGCGTGGCGCGCGCCGGTCGCGCTGACCATCGTGATCGCCATCTTCTTCGAGCTGCTCACCGGCTGGCTGATCCGCGACAATCTCACGCTGAATATCATCATGCTGGTCTGGCCGGTCGAGGCGATCAAGACCTGGCAGGGCGGGCTTTAACCCGCCGCAGATTTGATGAATTCTACACGCAATTCCCGCCAAAAATCGCCATAAAGTTGCATCTAAATGTCTTGGTGCTGCAATGAATGGCGCAGCAGTCATGATCTTGCGGGGGCTGGATGTCGGGCATTGTCGTTGCAACTTTATTGGCGGTGATCTCGTCGAAGTCATCGGTGGGTTTTTCCGATGGCAGTCAGTTGCTGGCCGATTGCCGCGGCTCACGGCAGTTTGCCAACGGCTATGTGATCGGCTGGTTGGATAAATGGAATCGTGATGAGTACATCGCGCGCCGGGGCATCGCAGAGTCGATCCCCAATGCGCGCGCCATGACCAACTGGGCGTATTTCGGCGGTTCGGTCGGTATAGACGTCTGCATTCCGGCCAATGTCGATACCAAGAAAATCAGCAATATGATTTGCGATTTCCTCATTCAAAACCCGTCGCTTCAGGATGTGCCAGCGGAGGACATCATGAATACGTTCACCGGACTGAATTTCCCCTGCGACAGGAAATAGCTTCCTTCATCGCCGGGTGAGGTAATCCAGACCTGGCAGGACGGGCTTTAACCAATTTCGGATTCGGCGACACGTTCGAGGCGAGCTGGCCTCGTGGCCCCCCGTGGTTCGAGGCCTTGTTTCCTGCTGCCTCTCCTCGACGAGGTGAGGTGTTTATAGCGCAGCCCTTCCCTGAGCTTTCGCTATGGCCGGATAGAGCCCCTCTTTGAGGCTGGTGGCGGTAAACGGGCCGACCTGCTTGTAGAGGATCGTGCCGTCGGGGGCGACGAGGTAGGATTCGGGAATGCCGTAGACGCCCCAGTCGATGGCGGCCGAACCGTTCGGGTCGATGCCGATGGCGCTATAGGGATTGCCGAGTTCGCCGAGGAAACGCAGGGCGTTTTCACCCGTGTCCTTGTAGTTGATGGCGACGATATTCAGTCGTCCGTCCTTGGCAAGGTCTTTCAAGACAGGATGTTCTTCGCGGCAGGGGAGGCACCAGGAGGCGAAGACGTTGACCAGCGTCAGCTTGCCCCGGATAGCGCTGTCGGTCAGTGCGGGTAGATTGGAGCCTTCGAGCGGCGCCAGCGCCAGCGTCGGGGCTTTTGTGCCGATCAGGGCCGAGGGGATCGCGGAAATATCGGTGCCGTGGACTTCCTGGTCGTACATCACCTTGCCGACGGCAAAGGCGATGCAGGCAAAGACGATCAGCGGAATGAGAGCCAGCAGATAGCGGCCGCTGCTACCCGATTTCGCCTTGTTGCCTTCTTCGGTTTCCAGGCTCATTTCGTCTTGCCTTCCGGTGCGCGCTGCGACCGGCGACGGATGCCGGAGGCTTCGAGCGCGGCGATTTCCTTGCGGCGCAGGCGCCCGTCGAACCATGTCCAGGCGATGACGGCGATGATCATGGCGGCGGTAAAGCCATAGGAGCCGTAGACGTAGAAGGGATGTGTCATGCTATTCCTCCCGGGCGGCCATGCGGGCGGCGAGACGGCGTTGCGCGGCAATGCGGCGACGCCAGATCTCGTTGCGGATCGCCATCAGATGCAGCGTGAAGAACAGCAGCGTGAAGGCAAGCGCCATGGTGAAGAGCGGCCATAGGAATTCTGCATCGATGGTCGGGCCACCGAGGCGCATGACGCTTTCGGACTGATGCAGCGTGTTCCACCAGTCGACCGAGAATTTGATGATCGGAATGTTGATGAAACCGACAAGGATCAGCACGGCGCTGACGCGCGCTGCCTTCGACGGATCGTCCATGGCGCGGTTCAGCGCGATCAACCCGAGATACATCAGGAAGAGGATGAAAACCGAAGTGAGGCGGGCATCCCAGACCCAATAGGTGCCCCACATCGGCTTGCCCCAGAGCGAGCCGGTGACGAGGGCAACAAGGGTAAAGGCGGCGCCGAGCGGCGCGGCGGCCTTGGCAGCGACGTCCGCAAGCGGATGGCGCCAGACCAGCGTGCCGATCGCAGACATGCTCATGATCGTATAGCACATCATCGACAGCCAGGCGGCCGGCACATGGATATACATGATGCGGACGGTATCGCCCTGCTGGTAATCGCCTTCGGTCGAGAAGGAGAGATAAAGGCCGATCGCGAAGAGTATGGCTGATATGGCCGCCAGCCAGGGAATAAGACGCGCCGAAAACGCCAGGAACCGGGTCGGGTTGGCGAGGTCGGAAAATCGGCTGATCGCGGGGCTCATATCGCTCATTTCGCCTGTTTAAACCGATATCGTTTATACGGCAATCGATCGCATTGTCTCGGGCCGATCAATCCGTCGTGTGGCGTAAAGCGAGGGCAGCCGCTGTCGGGCCGAGCACGGCGAAGAATAAGGTCAGTGCCATCAGGATCAGGAAGGGCGGCAGGAAGGGTTGAGGACCTTCGACGGCGGCATAGGTGGCGCTGACGCCGAAGATCAGCACGGGAATGGTCAGCGGCAGCACCAGGATCGACACTAGCAGCCCGCCACGCGGCAGGGCGACGGCGACGGCGGCGCCGACCGCGCCGATGAAGGTGATGGCCGGCGAGCCGACAAGCAAAGTCAGGGCCGTCGCGCCGATCGCCATCTCGTTCATATTCATGAAGAGGCCGAGCAACGGCGAGGCGATGACCAGCGGCAGGCCGGTCGCCGTCCAGTGCGCGGCGCATTTGGTGAGCACGGTCAGCACCAGTGGCGTTTCCTGCATCACCAGCAGATCGAGCGAACCGTCATCGCGTTCGGCCTGGAACAGGCGGTCGAGACCGAGCAGGGCTGACAGCAGCGCGCCGATCCAGACGATGGCCGGGCCGATGCGCGACAGCAGCTTGAGGTCGGGGCCGACGCCGAAGGGAATGACGGCGACAACGGTCAGAAAGAAGAGAATGCCGATGAGGGCGCCACCGCCGGCGCGGACCGAGAGTCTTAAGTCACGGAGGAAGAGGGCGGTCATACGGCGATTCCCTTGATTTCATTGTCAGTGGAGACACCAGTTTTGCCCCTCACCCTAGCCCTCTCCCCGCAGGCGGGGAGAGGGGACGACGCAGACTGCCGAACCCCTTCGTCCCGTAAAACGGGGAGAAGGTGGACTCGAGCGGTTACGCGTCGCGAAAAAGGACGGATGAGGGGTCGTGAGGGACGTAAAATCATCCCCACACCCCTTCGCTCACCCCGGCAAACCCCGTCATCCGCATTTCCTGTGTATTCGTAAGCCCCAGCGGCTGATGGGTCGCCGCCAATACGATCCCTCCCGCCTTCTGATGCGACGAGATGAGTTCCGCAAACAGCCGGTCCGCCGCGGCGTCCAGCGCTGCCGTCGGTTCGTCGAGGATCCAGATCGGGCGATAGGCGACCAGGAGTTTCGCAAAGGCGATTCGCCGCTGCTGGCCGGCCGAGAGATAGCCGAAGGGCAGGTGGGTAATGCCGGCAAGGCCGACGGCGTCCGCGGCTTCATCGATATCCAAACCAGAGCCGCCAGCCATGTCACCGAGAAAGATTTTCCAGAAGCCGAGATTTTCGGCCACGGTGAGCTCGGATTTCATCGCATTGCGATGGCCGAGGTAGTGGCTGACCTCGCCCGCCGGCCGGTCCGATTCGCCCTTGGAATCGGTGAAGGCGACGCGGCCTTTTTCCTGTTTGAGGAGGCCTGCGACGACCCGCAGAAGCGTTGATTTTCCCGAGCCGTTGCGGCCGGTCAGAATCAGGGCCTCGCCATTACTCAAGCTAAAGGAAACATTCGCGAAAATCAGGTCTTCGCCCCGCCTTGCGGCCAGGTTTTCAGCGCTTAGATGCATCCGCTCAGGCTTTCCCCGTTTTCGTTGCCGCAGTGCGCAAAAAATTGTCCAAATTTGCGCTCCGCCACTCTGGCAAGTCTTTACGAAATTATCTATAAGACCCGCAACCACGCCAGCGGTCGGCGTGAATTTCATCCTTGCGCCGAACATAAGGTTTTCTGCCTTACGTGCGGACAGCGGAAATGGCCGTACCCGCATCCTGATGTGCATAAAGTGCATAGGCGTTCGCACGACTGTGTTGGCTATCAGAAACGGGGTATCTCGTGTCTAAATCTCTTGACAGTTTCAATTGTCGTTCCACGCTGACCGTGGACGGGAAAGACTATGTCTATTTCAGCCTGCCCAAGGCTGAGGCCAATGGTCTGCCCGGCGTTTCCAAGCTGCCTTACTCCATGAAGGTGCTTCTGGAAAACCTGCTGCGTTTTGAAGACGGGCAGTCGGTCACTAAGGATCATATCGTTGCGGTCGCCGAATGGCTGACCAACAAGGGTACCGTCGAGAACGAAATCGCCTATCGCCCGGCGCGCGTGCTGATGCAGGACTTCACCGGCGTTCCGGCCGTGGTCGATCTTGCGGCCATGCGCGACGCGATGGTCTCCCTCGGCGGCGATCCGGAAAAGATCAACCCGCTCGTCCCCGTCGACCTCGTCATCGACCACTCTGTTATCGTCGACGAATTCGGCACGCCGCAGGCTTTCGCCAAGAACGTCGAGCTGGAATACCAGCGCAATGGCGAGCGTTACCGCTTCCTGAAGTGGGGCCAGCAGGCATTCAAGAACTTCCGCGTCGTTCCTCCCGGCACCGGCATCTGTCACCAGGTCAACCTCGAATATCTCGGCCAGACCGTCTGGACCAAGGAAGAAGACGGCGAAACAATCGCCTATCCCGACACCTGCGTCGGCACCGATTCGCATACGACCATGATCAACGGCCTCGGCGTTCTCGGCTGGGGTGTTGGCGGTATCGAAGCCGAAGCCGCCATGCTCGGCCAGCCCGTCTCCATGCTGCTGCCGGATGTCATCGGCTTCAAGCTGACCGGCAAGCTCAAGGAAGGCGTCACCGCGACCGACCTCGTGCTGACCGTCGTGCAGATGCTGCGCAAGAAGGGCGTCGTTTCCAAGTTCGTCGAATTCTTCGGCCCCGGCCTCGACAACATGCCGCTCGCCGACCGCGCCACCATCGGCAACATGGGTCCGGAATACGGCGCGACCTGCGGCTTCTTCCCGGTCGACAAGGAAACGTTGAACTATCTCAACATGTCCGGCCGCGCGAAGGATCGTATCGCGCTGGTCGAAGCCTATTCCAAGGCTCAGGGCATGTGGCGCGACAATGACGGTTCCGACCTCGTCTTCACGGACACGCTGGAGCTCGACCTCAACGACGTCGTCCCGTCGATGGCCGGCCCGAAGCGTCCGGAAGGCCGTATCGCGCTGGAAAACATCGCTTCCGGTTTCGCCACTTCGATGGACACCGAATACAAGAAGCCGAGCCAGCTTTCGAACCGCTATGCGGTCGAAGGCACGGATTTCGATCTTGGCCATGGTGACGTTGCGATCGCCGCTATCACCTCCTGCACCAACACCTCCAACCCGTCGGTGCTGATCGCTGCCGGCCTTCTTGCCCGCAACGCCGTTGCCAAGGGCCTGAAGACCAAGCCGTGGGTCAAGACCTCACTGGCACCGGGATCCCAGGTCGTCGGCGAATACCTCGCCAAGTCTGGCCTGCAGGCCGATCTCGACAAGCTCGGCTTCAACCTGGTCGGCTTCGGCTGCACCACCTGCATCGGCAATTCCGGCCCGCTGCCGGCGCCGATCTCGAAGACGATCAACGACAAGGGCTTGATCGTTTCCGGCGTTCTCTCCGGTAACCGCAACTTCGAAGGTCGTATCTCGCCTGACGTCCAGGCGAACTACCTGGCGTCCCCGCCGCTCGTCGTCGCCTACGCGCTCGCCGGCACGGTGCAGCTCGACCTGACGAAGGAGCCGATCGGCGAAGACCAGAACGGCAAGCCGGTCTATCTGAAGGACATCTGGCCGACCTCGCAGGAAGTCCAGGAATTCATCCTGAAATACGTCACCCGTGAGCTGTACGAAACCAAGTATGCCGACGTCTTCAAGGGCGACGCCAACTGGCAGGCCGTGCAGGTTCCTCCGGGCCAGACCTATGCCTGGGACGACGACTCGACTTACGTGCAGAACCCGCCTTACTTCGTTGGCATGGGCAAGACCGGCGCCGGTGTTTCCGACATCAAGGGCGCTCGCGTTCTCGGCCTCTTCGGCGACAAGATCACCACCGACCACATTTCCCCGGCCGGTTCGATCAAGGCTGCCTCGCCGGCCGGTTCCTACCTCATTGGCCATGGTGTCGGCGTTGCCGACTTCAACCAGTACGGTACGCGCCGCGGCAACCATGAAGTCATGATGCGCGGCACCTTCGCCAACATCCGCATCCGCAATCACATGCTCGGCCCGAACGGCAAGGAAGGTGGCTACACCATCCACTATCCGTCCAAGGAAGAGACCTCGATCTACGATGCGGCCATGCAGTACAAGGCCGAGGGCGTTCCGCTCGTCATCTTCGCCGGCGTCGAATACGGCAACGGCTCGTCGCGCGACTGGGCTGCCAAGGGCACGAACCTGCTCGGCGTGCGCGCCGTGATCGCCCAGTCCTTCGAGCGCATCCATCGCTCGAACCTGGTCGGCATGGGCGTCATCCCCTTCGTCTTCGAGGACGGCACCACCTGGGCCAGCCTCGGCCTGAGGGGCGATGAGACCGTGACCATCGAAGGTCTGGAACACATCAAGCCGCGCGAGCGCAAGATCGCCAAGATCACCTATGGCGACGGCACGGTGAAGGACATTCCGATCATCTGCCGCATCGATACGCTGGATGAAGTGACCTACGTCAACAATGGCGGCATCCTGCAGACCGTTCTGCGCGATCTCGCCGCTTAATTGACGTTTAGATCACCTATACACGCCGCCGGAGCATCTCTCCGGCGGCGTCTTGTTTTTCACGCCGATGTGTACGACGCTAATGGCTCCAGGCCTTCGTCTCACCCCTTCGTGACTTTGCGTCATCGTGCTTAGCTATTATCTCTTGTTTCAGATTTATCAGGCTTGATGAGGCCCTACGGACATCCTGAGAAGCGCGACGCGGTTTCGGGTTCCTGCCAGCACAAGGCCTTCAAGGTCTGAGAAAGAGGTACAACGGCATGCGCTTACGGTTTTTGGTTCCACTTCTAGCAGGCATCGCGCTCGCAAGTTCGCTGCATGCGCAGGAGCTTGCCAAAATCAAAGGCGTCGTCGAACTCTTCACGTCTCAGGGCTGCGCCTCCTGTCCGCCGGCCGATGCTGCATTTGAGAAGCTGATCCGCCAGGGCGACGTCGTCGCGCTCGCCTATCACGTCGACTACTGGAATTATCTCGGCTGGAACGACACGATGGCCTCCAAGGACAATACGGCCCGGCAATATGCCTATGCCCGTACGCTCGGCCGCAGTGGGGTTTATACGCCGCAGGCGATCATCAATGGCCGTGATCACCTAAACGGTGCGGATCTAAACGCCATCAACTTCAAGCTCGACGATTTCCAGCGCCAGGGCAAGGGTCTGACGGTTCCCGTCAGTGCCGCCATGAAGGGTGACGAACTGGAGATCAAGATCGGCGCAGGCCAGGGCCGGGCAAATGTGGTCGTCGCCTATTTCGATAGGGAACAGCAGGTTTCGCCGAAGGCCGGCGAGAACAACGGCCAGCAGATCACTTATCTGCACGCGGTTTCGGACATTGAAACAGTCGGCATGTGGGACGGCAAGGCCTTGAATGTCGTGTTGCCCGCCAATGTGTTGGATAAGGCCGGTCGGCGCGGCCTGGCGGTTCTGTTGCAGTCGTCGACGCCATCGGGCGACCCGGCGGCGATCATCGGCGCGACCGTCCTGACGGCCGGGACCGACGGCTGATCTGCATTTTTCCGACGTCAGTCGAAAGGCTCCATTTCGGCTGGCGCCAAAGTTCTGTTTCGGCTTTGCCGAAAGGAGGAGAGTGCCCGGCGAGGGCGCATTCGGGGCTGGGGTTCGGTCGATACGCCCCGGCCGGGCCGTTTGGCGCGGCGGCGCCAAACCGATCCCTATAGTTCCGGTAAATGGGGCTTCGTTTTGACTGAAATGCGGCGCAGCCAAGATGCTTTGCTCGAAGCGCAAGAAATTGTGAGTGCCTCTTGGTCTTGCAATTTGCCGTGGCTGAGGCAAACTGTCATCTTCTTGTCATGACACAACCCCTGGGGGATTGATGACTGATCAGCCGGAATTGCGACACGGCGAAAGCCGTTCCGTCGACACCACTTCTTCCGTCGTCGTTGATCTCAGAGAATATAAACAGAGCAAGGACCCGCTGCCGGTGACTTTCCACCGCAGGGAGCTGGACGCAATTCTGTGGATCTACGGCCGCATGGTCGGCGAGGGTGAATGGCGTGACTACGCCCTCGACCATCTCAGGGAAAAGGCGGTTTTCTCGGTCTTCAAGCGCTCCGGCGAGCTGCCGCTCTTCCGCATCGAGAAAAACCCGAAGCTCGCCGCCAAACAGGGCGCGTTTTCCGTAATCAGTACCAATGGCATGATCCTGAAGCGCGGCCACGACCTGACGCAGGTGCTGAAGGTTTTTGATAAGCAGCTCAAGCTGGTGGAGAAGTGATCTTCGCCTGCTGCGCTATTCGCTGAATAGCGTTCCCGGATAGACTGATGGATCGGGGTCAGTTTCCATACCTTCGCCCAGCGGCTTCTGCATCAGCATCGTGTCCAGCCAGCGGCCGTGCTTGTAGCCGGTACCCTTCAACAGGCCTGTCTCGGTAAAACCGGCGGCGCGGTGAAGGGCGACGGAGGCCGGGTGGGCGCCGCCAATGACGGCGATCATCTGGCGGAAGCCGAGGCTCTGGCAGGTTTCCACCAGATTTGCCAGCAGCGCCTTGCCGATGCCGCGGCCCCGGGCTTCGGGCGCGAGATAGATCGAATCCTCCACCATCCAGCGATAGGCCGGCCGCGTGCGGAATGCGGAGGCATAGGCATAGCCGAGGAAGGCTCCGTCTTCGTCTTCGGCGGCGATATACGGGTAGCCCTTGTCACGGATCGCCTGGAAGCGGCCTGCCATCTCCTCTTCGCCCGGCGGAACGATCTCATAGCTTGCGGTGCCGTTCAAAACGGAGTCGCGGTAGATGGCGGTGATGAAGGGAAGGTCGGCTGAGGTGGCGTTGCGAAGGCGGAAGGACATCTGGGTTTTATTGCCTGATCTGCGATTTCAATGGCGGATAATAAAGCCGTGTCCGAAGCAGCAAGGCAAACAGAAAAGGCGGCCGGAGCCGCCTTTTCGAAGGATCATTCATGTCGCATGAGTTATTTGCGGTTGCCCATGAACTGCAGCAGGAACATGAACAGGTTGATGAAGTCGAGGTAGAGCGTCAGCGCGCCCATGATCGCCTTGCGGCCAGCAACGGCGACGTCGTCGGCTTCATAGTACATTTCCTTGATCCGCTGCGTATCCCAGGCGGTCAGGCCTGCGAAGATCAGCACGCCGATCACCGAGATGGCGAACTGCAGAGCGGACGAATGCAGGAAGATGTTGACGAGCATCGCGATGATCAGGCCGAAGAGACCCATCATCAGGAACGAGCCCATCGCCGAAAGGTTACGCTTCGTCGTGTAGCCGAACAGCGACAGCGCGCCGAAGGAGGCGGCGGTCACGAAGAAGGTCTGCACGACGCTCTGGCCGGTGTAGATGATGAAGATCGACGACAGCGACAGGCCCACCAAAGCGGCATAGACCCAGAAGGTCGTCGTCGCGGCGGCCACGCTCATGCTATTGATCCTGAAGCTCAGGAAGAACACCATCGCCAAGGGAGCGAGGATGACGACCCAACGCAGCGGGCTCAGGTAGATCGCCTGGCCGAAAGCTGTGATCTGCCCGTCAGCGAAGGCGAGCGAAAATGCGAAATAGGCGGCCAAACCCGTGATCGCCAGACCCAGCGCCATCAGGTTATAGACCTTGAGCATGTAAGCTCGAAGGCCCTCATCTATCATCGCACCGGTTTGCGCGCCGCTGGGCGCCCGGTTTTGGTAATTGCGAAAGTCAGCCATGTTTTCCTCTTTCAAGCTCCGATGTGAGTAGCGTGTCGGGCACTTGGTCCCAGGCGCCGCTGCGGAGCTCCAGCATGCCTGCACAGAATATGAGGCTTTCACGCCCCATGCACAAGAGCTAAGCGGCGGCGGCAGGGTTAAATCGGCGTAATATCGGGCTATTTCCCGACGCTCGGTTAATGCCTCGGGCGCCTTGGCGGCGCAGACTTTTTCAGGTTCTTGCGCTCAGAGTTCGCGCAGGACAGGCGCTGCTTTCTGGCCAAGAATGCGCCAAGTGCCCACCAGCCCGATCCCGACCGTCAACAGCAGAGCGATGATGAGGGTCGAGAAGGCGACATCCGGGAGGAAGGTCGACGGCAGGTGCATGATGCGGCTGACGATGTACCAGGCCGCGACGGAACCGGCGAGCAGCGCGAAGACGGCGGTCGCCGCTCCCAGCATCAGATATTCATAGCTGAAGGCGCGGATCAGCATGGCTCGCGTCGCGCCGAGCGTCTTCAGCACGACCGCGTCATGGGTGCGTGCGCGGTTTCCCGCAGCAAGCGCGCCCGCAAGCACCAGCACGGATGCGATCAGCGCCACCGACGCCGCGGCGCGGATCGCGGCGGCAAGCTGGCCGACCAGAGTGTTGACGATATCGAGCGCATCCTTGACGCGGACGCTAGTGATCGTCGGATAGGTATTGGTGACATTCTTCAGGATCGCCGCTTCCTGCGCCGGCGTAGCAGAGGGGTCGGTGAGGGTTGCGAGCCACGCATGCGGCGCGCCCTTGAAGGTGTTCGGTGAAAAGATCATCACGAAATTGATGGACAGCGACTGCCACTGGACCTTGCGGAAACTGGCGATCTTGGCCGTCACGTTGCGGCCGAGCACGTTCACGGTCACGGTGTCACCGAGCCTCAAGCCGAGCGCCTTGCCTTCCTCATCGGAGAACGAGACGAGCGGTTCGCCGCCATAATCCTTGCCCCACCATTGCCCTTCGGTAAGGGCGGCGTTCTCCGGGAGAGTCTCGGCATAGGTGATGCCGCGGTCGCCGCGCAACACCCATTGGCCGGCCGGGGGTACCTTCCTCTTGGTCACGTCCTCGCCATTGAAGGCGACGATGCGGCCGCGCAGCATCGGCACTTCGACGAGCTTGCCCTCGGGCGCCTGCGCCTGCACGACCTTGCGGAAGCCGTCGAGCTCCGAACCCTGGATATCGACGAAGAAGAAGTTCGGCGCCTGCTCGCTCATGCGTCCGGTCAGCTCCTGGCGCATATTGCCGTCGATCAGCGTCAAGGTCACAAGGAGCGCCAGGCCGAGGCCGAGCGAGAGGACCACGGAGGCGGTGAGCGCGCCCGGCCGATGAATATTGCCGATCGCCAGACGGAGTGCCGGCGAATGGACGCGCGGGCTGCGGCGGGCGAGCCACGACAACAGGGTCGCGACGGCGCGCAGCACGACGAAGGCGACGGCGATGGAAACGATGAAGACGACGGCGATGAAGCGGTCATAGGCGGTGTATATCGCAAGTGCCGACAGTGCTGCCATCAGCAGGCCGGCGGCGAGCAGGTAGGGCCAGCTTGGCAGGCGGCGAGCCTCGAAGCCCTGTTCGCGGAAGAGCGCCGTCGCCGGCACTTCGCGGGCATGGCCGAGCGGCAGGATGGCGAAGGCGAGCGTCGTCAGCAGGCCGAAAAGCGCTGCAAGCGTCAGAGGGCCGGGATAAAGCCGCGGCGCGGTCGAAATCGGCAGGAATTCGGCCATGAACTGCGAGGCGAGCAATGGCGCGATGGCACCAAGGATCAGGCCGACGGCTATGCCGGCCAGCGCAAGCAGGGCGATCTGGATCAGGTAGATCATCACGACGACCAATGCCGGTGCGCCAAGGCATTTGAAGGTGGCGATGGTGGTGCGCTTGGAATCGAGGAAAGCGCGCACGGCGTTGGCAACACCGACGCCGCCGACGATGAGCGCGGTAAGGCCGACCAGGGTCAGGAATTGCGAGAAGCGGGTGATGTTGTCGGCGAGCGCGGGTGCTGCCCGGCTGCTCGTTCGGATCGACCAGCCGGCTTGCGGGAAAGCGGTATTGGCGCGGGCGGCGATGTTGTCCAGGCCATTGGCGGGATCGTCCATGCGGATCTTGTAGACCTGTTCGACAAGGCTCCCGGTCGTGATCAGGCCCGAGGCGACCAAAGCGTCACGGCTGGTGAGCAATCGCGGCGCAAAGCCGAAACCTTCGGATACCGAATCCGGCTCGGTCTTCACCGTGCCTGTGATCCGGAGCCTGGCGTTGCCGAGCAGCAGTTCGCTGCCGATTTTGAGGTTCAGCCGTTCCAGCAGCAGGGGAGCGACGACGGCGCCATAGGCCCCGTCCTTGGCAGTGAGCAGCGTTGATAGCGGCTGATCCGGATCGGCCACGAAGGTGCCGTAGAGCGGGTAGGCGCCGTCAACCGCCTTGACCTCGACCAGGGCCTGATCGGAACCGTCGGGCAGTCGGGCCATGGAGCGCAGGCCGGTGGATTGGGAGAGCTGGCCGAGGCTGTTGAGATAGGCGAGTTCGTCCGGCGTCGCCGCGCGATTGTTGAGCTCGAAACGGACGTCGCCGGCAAGCAGCGACTGGCCCTGCGTCGAGATCGCGTCGGTGATCGAGCGCGAGACGGAGTTGACGGCGGCGATTGCGCCGGTGCCGAGGGCGATGCAGGCGAGGAAAATATAGAAACCGCCGAGACCGCCGCGCAATTCGCGCAGCGCCAGACGAAAGGCAAGCGTCAGGCGCGCTCCCGCCGCCATCACGCTATCGCCGCCTGATTGGCCCGCGCGCGGGCGCTGTCACCCTCGATTTCGCCGGAGCGAACGTGGATCTGGCGGGAGCAGCGGGCGGCAAGCGCCGGATCATGGGTGACGAGCAGCAGCGTCGTGCCGCGCTCGGCCTGCTGGGCGAAAAGCAGGTCGGCGATCTGCCGGCCGGTATCGGTATCGAGATTGCCCGTCGGCTCATCGGCGATCAAAAGGGCGGGTGACGGGGCGAGCGCGCGGGCGATCGCCACGCGTTGCTGTTCGCCGCCTGAAAGCTGGCCGGGATAATGGCTCAGCCGCTCGCCGAGGCCGACGGCCTGCAATTCGCGCCGGGCGATGTCGAAGGCGTCGCGAACATTGGCCAGCTCCAGCGGCACGGCGACATTTTCCAGCGCCGTCATATTGGCGATGAGATGGAAGGACTGGAACACGATGCCGATATTGCGACCGCGGAAATCGGCGACGCGGTCTTCGCTCAGGCTATGCAGGGGCGTGTCGCGGATCAGGAGCTCGCCGCTGTCGAGCTTTTCGAGGCCGGCGAGCACCATCAGCAACGTCGACTTGCCGGACCCGGAGGGGCCGACGATGCCGACGGATTCGCCTTCGGCAACGGTGAGGTCGATGCCTTTCAGTACGTGGACGGAGGCGGCGGCGTTGCCGAGCGTCAAATCCGCCTTCTTCAGCTCGATGATGGTTTTTGCCAATGCGAACGCCCTATATACGTCAGAGACCACGGCGGGCGCGATTTGGCCCTCACGGCGAATTTAGGGAATGGATCATGAGTTTTAAAGTTGCCGCGTTTCACTTCGCTGTCATTGTTTTCGGTCTTTTCTTTGGCGCGGCCGGTGCAGCCGATGCACGAACGATCCAACTGGTTGGTCTCGGTGACAGCCTCATGGCCGGCTATCAACTGCCGCCGGGCGATGGATTTCCCGCCAAGCTGGAGGCGGTGCTGAAGGCCAAGGGGCTGGATGTGGTGATTGCCGATGCCGGCGTGTCCGGAGATACCAGCTCCGGCGGCCTGTCGCGCATCGACTGGTCGGTACCGGACGGAACCGACGGCGTGATCCTCGAACTCGGCGCCAACGACGCCTTGCGCGGCATCCCGCCCGAACAGACGGAAAAGAACCTCGACACCATCATCAGCCGGCTGAAGGAGCGCAACATTCCCGTCCTGCTCGCCGGCATGCTGGCGCCACCGAACATGGGTCCGGACTATGCGGCCAAGTTCAACCCGATCTACAAGCGGCTTGCCGACAAGTATCAACTGCCGCTCTATCCATTTTTTCTCGATGGCGTCGCGACGCATGCCGACTTACAATTGAGCGATGGCATGCATCCGAACCCGCAGGGTGTCGATGTGATGGTGCAACGTTTCCAGCCTGCGGTGACGAGTTTCATTGGGACGATTGTCGCACATGCGAAATAGGTGCTTGCACCGGCTGCAATTGCATGATTCCCTGTTGTTATCTGCAAGAGATTCGGGGAGTGCTCGTTATGCCGAGACTTTTTACCGCCCTCGAAATTCCGCGCAACGCGGCGATGAGCCTTTCGTTGTTGCGCGGCGGTCTTCCCGGAGCCCGGTGGATCGACGTTGAAAATTATCACATCACTTTGCGTTTCATCGGCGATGTCGACGGTCGTACCGCCGATGAAATCGTCGAGCGACTGGACCGCATCGACCGGCCGGAATTCCAGCTCCGGTTGGAAGGCATCGGTTCCTTCGGCTCGAAGAAGCCGCATTCGGTCTGGGCCGGCGTCACGCAGACGCCCGATATGTACGCACTGCAGGGCGAAATCGAACGCATCTGCCAGCGCATCGGCCTGCCGCCGGACCCGCGCAAGTTCACACCGCATGTCACGCTCGCGCGGCTGAAGTCGTCGCGGGTCGATGATGTCGTGCACTATCTCTCCGGTCGCGGTAACTTCTACACCGCGCCGTTCACGGTAGGACGCTTCGTGCTGCTGTCATCGCGCGAATCGGTTGGCGGCGGTCCCTATCTCACCGAAGAGGTCTTCCCGCTTCACGAGGCTCGCAGCGCTTTTCCCGCCAAGGGCAACAGCGCGTTGCAGCCAGCCAAGAGCATGGTGTAGGTCGCTTCGAAGTCCTCGTGACCTCCGTAGTAGGGGTCCGGGATGTCTTTGCCGCTGCCAAGCGTGAAGGCGTTGAAGAGGTGCAGCTTGCCGAGCGTATCGGCAGGCGCGATCTTGCGCAAATTCTTCAAATTGTCTTGATCCATTGTCAGGATCAGGTCGAACCGATGAAAATCGGCTGCCTCGATGCGGCGTGCGCGTTGAGCGGAAATATCGACGCCGTGGTCCGACGCGACTTCCATGGAGCGGCGGTCCGGCCTCTCGCCCTGATGCCAGCTGCCGGTGCCGGCCGAATCGACCTCGAACTCGGAGCCTTGCCCGGCTTTGATCGCAAGATGCCGGAAGATGCCTTCGGCAAGGGGTGAACGGCAGATATTGCCGGCGCAAACAAACAGAATTTTGTGACGGTCCATAGTATCGTTCAACCGATAAAGAGGAGTGATATTGCCATGAAATACGAAAAGCTGGAACCGGCGGCAATCGATGAAAACCTGGCCGGCCTTAGCGGTTGGACCCTGGCGGCCGATCGCCTCTCCATGTCGAAGAGCTTCAAATTCCGCAATTTTGTCGAAGCTTTCGGCTTCATGACAGAGGCGGCCTTGGCGGCGGAAAAGTTCAATCATCATCCTGAATGGTTCAACGTCTATTCCCGCGTCGACGTGAAACTGACGACGCATGACGCCGGTGGCTTGACGGAGCATGACATTAAACTCGCCAAGGCGATGGAAAAGGCCGCGGCCCGGCGCGCCGATTGAATCGCAGGGGCCGATCACCATATGTCTGATGCGGCCCGGGAAGGGCTTCCTATAGGGATGAATGGAATGGATGACATCAAGTATGGGGAAATCCTGATGCCTGGTGACGAGGAGACCCAAGATCGGCAGGAGAAGACGGTGCGCAGCAAGTTCTGGCCGACCTTGCGCAAGGCAGCACGGTATATCCCGTTTTCCCGCGATGTCGTCGCGGCTTTCTATTGCGCGCTCGACCCGCAAACGCCGACGCGCGTCCGTGGCATTTTGCTGGCTGCCCTCGGCTATTTCGTCATGCCGGTCGACATCATCCCGGATTTCTTCGCCGTCATCGGCTTTTCGGATGATGTCGCGGTGCTGACGCTCGCCTTCGGCATGATCAAAGGCCACATCCGCCAGGAGCACTATGACGCCGCCGACCGGGCCTTGGCCGACGAGCCCGAGGCCGCAAAAGCGGCTTGATCCGCGTCCGATCGATGGCGACGGGATTCCTGCCGGGTTTCCAGACCTTTATGAGATCTTCCTGATTTTAGAGAGGTCAAACTCTTGCCCGAATCTTTCTGTCTTAAATCGATCCCATAGGATGGTGTTCCGCCATCCGGGTTTTCCAATTCCTCCTGATGCATTTCAGGCCCGGCTCCACATGGGCTGAAACGGCACAGATCAGGGGCAATTACCGCTCCGTTGACGGTTTGGTAACCTAAATAAAGTCAAAATAGGGCAGCTCACGAGCATAGGCGTGCGTTACTTGAAATCGCCTTGAGCTCTGGACCGCAAGAAATCGGCAGGAAACCATGTTTGTAAAAAGCTTCGCAATCGCCCTCTCTCTCGTTCTGGCCGGCACCGGCATCGCATCCGCGCAGACGAAGACCAAGAAGCAGGCAGCAGCGCCCGCACAGGCGCAGGCGGCGGCACCGGTGGCTCCGACGCGCATCCAGCAGTTCGACGCCTGGGGCGCCTATTCCTACCAGTCCGGGGCTGGCAAGGTCTGCTACGTTCTCTCCGTGCCGACAGCCAAGTTGCCGGCTTCCGGTATCGATCACGGCGACAACTTCTTCATCGTTTCCCAGCGTCCGGGTCAGAACATCTCCTATGAACCGCAGGCGATGATGGGCTATCCGCTCAAGGAAAATTCCAAGGTCGACGTCGTCATCGACAACAAGACCTTCGTGATGTTCACCAAGGACAAGGCGGCCTGGGTCGAGAATGCCGCGCAGGAGCCGGCGCTGGTCGCAGCGCTCAAGTCCGGCCATTCGCTGAAGGTCACCGCGACCTCGAAGAAGGGCACCGGCACCTCCTACACCTACTCGCTGAAGGGCGTCAGTGCCGCACTGAAGCAGATCGAAAGCTGCAAATAAGATCGATGATGCCGCGATCACGTCAAAGTGATCGCAGGTTCTGTCGAAACCGAAGCGATGAGGCCGGCCTGATGGCTGGCCTTTTGCTTTTCTTCAAGAGGGATGACGCGGGCTGAAATTAATGCTAAAGGCCGCCCCAACGAGCGGTGTATTCGCAATTTCTTGCCCCGCTACCAGATGAACCTTCTGATCTCAGTGCCTTGCCCGCGCCCGCAGCTTTCCGGCTTTGGGGCATCGCCGATATGAACCATTGGAATGATCCTATGTCCGCGATCGATGTCATGACCCCATCCAAGCTGAAGCCGATGCCCGTCTCGCAGCCGGTCGAGCTTTCGCCGAAGCCGTCGCTGATCGGCCTGACCCGCGAGGAAATGGGTGCGGCGCTCAAGGAAAAGGGCGTCTCCGACAAGCAGATCAAGATGCGCGTTAGCCAGCTCTGGAACTGGATCTATGTGCGCGGCGTCTCCGATTTCGATGCCATGGCGAATGTCTCCAAGGACATGCGCGAAATGCTGAAGACGCATTTCACCATCGCCCGGCCGGAGATCGTCGAAGAGCAGGTTTCCAATGATGGCACCCGCAAATGGCTGTTGCGCTTCCCGCCGCGCGGCGCCGGACGGCCGGTTGAAGTGGAGACCGTCTATATTCCGGAAGAGGGCCGCGGCACGCTCTGCATTTCCAGCCAGGTCGGCTGCTCGCTCACCTGTTCGTTCTGTCACACCGGCACGCAGCGCCTCGTCCGCAACCTGACGGCGGAGGAGATCCTGTCGCAGCTACTCCTGGCGCGCGACCGGCTCGGCGATTTCCCGGATCGCGAAGCGCCGCAAGGGACGATCATGCCCGCCGAAGGCCGCAAGGTCAGCAATATCGTGATGATGGGCATGGGCGAGCCGCTCTACAATTTCGACAGCGTCAAGACGGCGCTGCTGATTGCCTCCGATGGCGATGGCCTGTCGCTCTCCAAGCGCCGCATCACGCTCTCCACCTCCGGCGTCGTGCCGGAAATCTATCGCACCGGCGAGGAGATCGGCGTTATGCTGGCGATCTCGCTGCATGCGGTGCGCGACGATCTGCGCGACATGCTTGTGCCGATCAACAAGAAATATCCGCTGAAGGAATTGATGGACGCCTGCCGCGCCTATCCCGGCCTTTCGAACGCCCGGCGCATCACCTTCGAATATGTGATGCTGAAGGGCGTCAACGACAGCCTCGAGGATGCCAAGGGGCTGATCCAGCTCCTGAAGGGCATTCCGGCCAAGATCAATCTCATCCCCTTCAATCCTTGGCCGGGCACGAACTATCAGTGTTCGGACTGGGAGCAGATCGAGAAGTTTGCCGATTTCATCAATTCGGCCGGCTACGCCTCGCCGATCCGTACGCCGCGCGGCCGCGACATTCTCGCCGCCTGCGGCCAGTTGAAGTCGGAATCGGAGCGTATGCGCAAGACCGAACGGCTGGCCTTCGAGGCCATGATGATCGCCAACCATGGCGAGGATTGAGGTCGATGCTTCTCGGATTGCGCAGGCCGATGCGGCTCCTTTGGGGCTATCTCGGCGCCTGTGTTCTGATGGGCTTCGTGTTGGCTTGCGTCGCCGCCTGGACCATGCCGGGAACGGCCGCCCCTGAGCTCTTCGCCCTCACCGTCATGCTGACCAAGCTCGCGATGATCGTCAGCATCCTGCCATCGCTTGTCGTCATTGCGATTTTCGAATGGCGCGGCATGCGCCGTTGGTACGGTTACGCCATCTACGGCGCCTTGCTGTCAGCGTCGGCATCGGTTGTGATCTCGGGGAGCGTGGAACGGCCGCAAACCCTCAATCTGATCACCATCGTCGTTTGTTTTGCCTTTCTCGGAGCCGTCAGCGCCACCGTCTACTGGTGGATCGCCGGCCGGTTCGCTGGGCGCGGCCCCGCTCTCAGCGAGAATGGGTGAGGAAGATCTTCACTGCGAAGACCGAAAAGACGCTCGCAAAGGCGTAATCGAGGCCGCGCATGACGCCGCGGTTCTTCTGCAGCCAGGTCGACAGGCGGTCGGCGGCAAGCACGACGAGCGCGTTGACCGGCATGCCGATCATGATGAAGAAGAAGCCCAGGAACAGGAGCTTTTGCGTGACCGCCGGATCGCCCGCAGTGACGAACTGCGGCAGGAAGGTCATGAAGAAGATGATGACCTTCGGGTTCAGCAGATTGACCCAGAAGCCGGTGGAGATATTGGCGAGCGGAGTGCCCTTTGCCATATCCACCTTCTTGACCGACAGGCTGGAGCCGAAGCGGATCGCCTGGATCGCCAACCACAGCAGATAGCCGGCGCCACCGGTTTTCAGGATCGTGAAGGCGAGCGGCGAGGCGGTAATCAGTGCCGAAACGCCAAAAGCCACCAGGAATGTATGGACGACGATGCCGAAGCTGGTGCCGAGGACTACGAAAAGCGCTGCCTTCTTGCCCTGCGCCAATGCACGGCTGATCGACAGGGTCATATCGGGGCCGGGGGTTGCCGCAAGCAGCAGGCTGGCCGCCGAAAAAGCCAGAAGGGTCGTCAGGCTGGGTATGAAGTCCATGACATGCTCCGAAAGCCGGAAAAGAGTATCAGCGCTTTCTTATTCGGCTTTCGAGTATTTGCAAATCAATCCTTGTTTTCCAGGAATGCCTTGAATTTGTCGGCGTAGTCAGGATGCCAACGGGACAATGGCGGGCGGTTTTCGATGATATCGCCTGCGGCCCAGAGCATGCGGCGTTCGTCCGTCGACCGAGCAACATCATTGTCCGGGCAGAGGATGTAGAAATCGCCCCGCTCGAGGCTCTCCACCATGAAATCGACCGTCTGCTCCGGCGTCCAGGCTGCTTCAGGCTTTTCCTGGCGGTCGCCCTTGGTCAGGCCGGTAAAGACGAATCCGGGGATCAGGAGATGCGCCGATATCTTGGCGCCTGCGGTGTTGCGCAGCTCGTGCTGCAGCGCCTCGGTGAAGACCTTTACGCCGGCCTTGGAGACGTTATAGGCGGGATTGCCCGGCGGCGTGGTGATGCCCTGCTTCGAACCGGTGTTAATGATCAGGCCGGGCTTTCCATGGGCCAGCATGCCGGGTCCGAAGACGCGCGTGCCGTTGATGACACCCAGGAGATTGACGCCGAGAATGTTGTCCCAACCGGCCTGCGGGCTGAAGATCGAGGTTTCCGGCCCGATGCCGGCATTGTTCATCAGCACATGCACCCGGCCGAAATGCTGCAGGACGGCGCGTTCGAGAGCTTCGAGCTGTTCCTTATGGGCAACGTCGGTCTCGACGGCCATGATCTGGTCCACCCCGGCGATCGCTTCGAGCTCGGCGCGTGCAGCGGCCAGCCGGTCGCGGCCGAGATCGGCGATGGCGACGCTCATGCCGAGCTTTGCGAAATATTTCGCGGCCGCAAAGCCAATACCGGACGCGCCGCCGGTGATGACGGCGACATTGGATTTCTTGAAAATCTGTTGAATATCGGTCACGGACGGACGCCCTCCCAGGCATTGTTTGCTCGCAGCCGAATATGGTATTTTCCGAAACCAAGTCAAACCGGCTGGAGGTCGTGTCCGTGACAAAACATATGTCCGTAGAAATCGACGAGCAGATGGATGCGTTCATCGGCGAACAGATCAGCCACGGCAATTACGATTCGCCGAGCGAAGTCATCGACGCCGCGCTGCAACTGTTGCGTAGTAGGGCGGAAATAGAAGCAATCGCGGCTGCCATCGCGGAGGGGGAGGCATCGGGAGAGCCGGAGGAATTTGATTTCAACGGCTTTATCGAAAGAAAGCGAATGTTGCGCAATCAGCGATGAAGAAATTGATCTTTTCGCCCAAGGCAGCGTCCGATATCGATCAAATCTATGACTACACCGAGGAAAAATGGGGTTACCAGCAAGCGGAGGATTACGTCTTCGCCATGCGCGATCGTTGCCATGCCCTGCTCAACGGCACCGCGCGCGGTCGCAAAGTTGGCGGCATCAGATCGGACTACCTCGCTTTGGCCTACGGCTCGCACTTCATTATCTACAAAGACGGCGTCCAGACACTCACGATCGTCCCCATCCTTCATCGGCGAATGAATATCGGCGCGCACCTGTGACGCTGCTCCCGTACCACTCTGCCGCACTTCCCCTTGCGCCTCGCGATAATCTCGCTAAAAGTGCCGCGATACAGGGTTTGCGGGGCCTTTCCGCAGGCTCGCATTGAAACGGACCTCATCACCATGGCATCACATAAAGACGTGAAGAAAGTCGTTCTCGCCTATTCCGGCGGTCTCGACACCTCGATTATCCTGAAGTGGCTGCAGACGGAGCTTGGCGCAGAAGTCGTCACTTTCACCGCCGATCTCGGTCAGGGCGAAGAGCTGGAGCCGGCGCGCAAGAAGGCTGAGATGCTCGGCATCAAGGAGATCTACATCGAGGATGTGCGCGAAGAATTCGTGCGCGATTTCGTCTTCCCGATGTTCCGTGCCAATGCCGTCTATGAAGGCGTCTACCTGCTCGGCACGTCGATCGCTCGTCCGCTGATCTCCAAGCACCTGATCGATATTGCTCGCAAGACCGGCGCCGATGCGATCGCCCATGGCGCGACCGGCAAGGGCAACGACCAGGTTCGCTTCGAGCTTTCGGCCTACGCGCTGAACCCGGACATCAAGATCATCGCGCCGTGGCGCGACTGGTCGTTCAAGAGCCGCACCGACCTGCTCGAATTCGCCGAGAAGCATCAGATTCCGGTTGCCAAGGACAAGAAGGGCGAGGCGCCGTTCTCGGTCGATGCCAACCTGCTGCACTCCTCGTCCGAGGGCAAGGTTCTGGAAGATCCGTCGCAGGAAGCGCCGGAATATGTGCACATGCGCACGATTTCACCCGAGTCCGCTCCCGACAAGGCAACCGTCATCAAGGTCGGCTTCGAAAAGGGCGATGCCGTCTCGATCAACGGGCAGCGCATGAGCCCGGCGACGCTGCTCGCAACGCTCAACAATTACGGTCGTGACAATGGTATCGGTCGCCTCGACCTCGTCGAGAACCGCTACGTCGGCATGAAGTCGCGTGGCGTCTACGAAACCCCCGGCGGCACCATCCTGCTCGCCGCCCACCGCGCCATCGAATCCATTACGCTCGATCGCGGCGCAGCTCACCTCAAGGACGAGCTGATGCCCCGTTATGCCGAGCTGATCTACTACGGCTTCTGGTTCTCGCCGGAACGCGAAATGCTGCAGGCGCTAATCGACAAGAGCCAGGAGCATGTCGAAGGTGAAGTGACGCTGAAGCTTTACAAGGGCAACGTCATGGTCATCGGCCGCGAAAGCCCGAAGTCGCTCTATTCCGACAAGCTTGTCACGTTCGAAGACGATCAGGGCGCCTACGATCAGAAGGACGCTGCCGGTTTCATCAAGCTCAACGCGCTGCGCCTGCGCACGCTCGCCAAGCGCAATCTGTCGAAGTAATCAGCTTTGCGAATAAATACGAACCCGCTTCCGGTTGACGGAGGCGGGTTTTTCTTGCGCGCGCACAGGGCTGGATTTACTCCACGGGCCTTAATTCGCGCTCCATCTCCGCCGGCAGCTCTGCATTCTGCAGATTGCTGCGGAAGGTCCGGAGCGCATGATGGAGCTCGTCCTGCAGGCAATGATCGACGCCCTGTAGCGCGTCCTGCTCTACCGCGTAGATCTCGCAACCGATCTGCTTCAGCTTGGCGCTGGCCGTTTCCGACAACACGATGCGCTTGGCGCGGCGGTCGAGCGGATCGGGCTGACGCTCGATCAGGCCGCGCGCCTGCAGCTTGTCGAGGAAGGCGCTGACCGTCATCGGCTCCAACCCCATGCGAGTGGCAATATCGAGTTGCCGGCTGCCGTTGACGGCGGCGACCTGGATCAGCGTGCGTGCTTCCCCTGCCGTCAGACCTAGCCCCGCGACCATGATGCGCCGCTCGAAGGCCGCCCGCATTAGTCGGGCGCAATCCGCCACAAGAAAGGCAAGCGAATCCGTATCTATCCTGCTGCTCATAAGCGCTTCCCTACTTACGCTTGTTTTTAGGCCCCGATCAATCTTTATTGATTTCGCCCCCCGAATTCAATGGATTCTTGCCCTTTCAAGGGACTTGTTTAACTTGACCCGGTTAGATGCGTTGCTAATCTGTGCTGATAATCAGCGGGAACTTCCAATATGACGCAATCACTTATCGTCGGCGCCTTCCTGGCGGCGCTGTTCTATGTGCTTATTCCCGGACCGGCTTTCCTGGCTCTCCTCGGCATCGGCGCGGGGCAGGGGCGCAAGGCCGGCGCCTTCTTCATGAGTGGTCATCTCGTCGGGGACATCATTTGGTCGTCGCTCGCCTTGGTTGCAATCGTGGGAGCAAAAACTATCGGCACCGTCGTATTCGATCTGCTCGGATTGCTCTGCGGTTTCTATCTTGCCTGGATCGGCTGGAGTGCCGTCACCGCCAAGCCGAAGAAGGATGGCAAGGCCTTGCTCAATGTCGACCGTCCCTTCCGCCGTGGCCTGATCTTCGGCGTCACCAATCCGAAAGGATATCCCGTGGCGCTGGCAACCTTTACCGCGCTGGTGGCGGGTTCGGCCGGCGCATTGACGTTCAGCGCGCTGCCGCTGCTGCTCACCGTTTCTTTCGTCGGCTTCGTCACCGCCGACCTTATTCTCATCGGCATCATCGGCGCGGGCGCGGTCCGGCGGTTCTACCGCGCTCACGAGCGGCTGATCGTACGCTGCTCCGGCGTGCTGTTTATGGGTTTTGCGGCGCAGGCTTTGTGGCATGCGACGCCCGGCTTGCTCGGCTGGCGTAAGGCCTGACCATCATTCCTCATTATTTGTTCCGCCCTCGCCATACCAATTTGGCGGAGAGGGTCTTATATCGTGCTTCGATCAGACGCCTGCCGAAAGGATGCCTTGCATGTCTTCCCAAACCGCCGTCAACCCAGCGCTCGTCGAATGGACCGGACATCAGGGTCTGCCGCGGTTCGATGCCGTGAAAGACGCCGATTTTGCGCCTGCCTTTGACGCAGCGCTTGCGGCTCATGAGGCGGAAATCGATGCGATCGCTGATAACAGCGAGGCGCCGACCTTTGCCAACACCGTCACTGCGCTCGAAACCGCCGGTGACGAGCTGTCGCGGGTCTCCTCTCTATTCTGGAATCGGGCTGGGGCACATACCAATGAGGTGATCCAGGCCCTGGAGCGAGAGATCGCGCCGAAGATGTCGCGGCATTATTCGAAGATCGGCATGAATGCCGCACTATTTGCCCGCATCGATGCGCTATGGGAAGCGCGTGAGGAGCTTGGCCTGACCGTGGAAGAGACCCGCGTGCTGGAACGGCATTGGAAGGGTTTCGTGAAGTCGGGCGCCAAGCTCGCCAAGCCGGAGCAGGAACGGCTCGCCGCGATCAACGAGAAATTGGCGGGCCTCGGCGCGCAGTTCGGGCAGAATGTGCTTGCCGACGAAAAGGGCTGGGCGCTGATCCTCTCCGAAGAAGCTGACCTCGCTGGTCTTCCCGATTTCCTGAGGGACGCGATGGCCGCGGCGGCGCGCGAGCATGGCGAAGAAGGCAAATTTGCCGTCACTCTGTCGCGCTCGATCATAGAGCCGTTCCTGACATCGTCTGAGCGTCGCGATCTGCGCGAACAGGCTTTCAAGGCATGGGTAGCGCGCGGCGCCAATGGCGGCGAGACTGACAATGGCAAGATCATCAAGGAGACGCTGGCGCTGAGGGCAGAGAAGGCCGAGCTGCTCGGCTATGGCAACTTTGCCGAACTGAAGCTCGACAACACCATGGCGAAAACGCCGGAGGCGGTGAATGAACTTTTAAGGGCGGTCTGGGCGAAGGCGGCGGAGCGCGCTCGCGAGGAAGAGGGCGATATCGCCGCGCTGATCGCGGAGGAGGGCCGCAATCATGAGGTCATGCCCTGGGATTGGCGGCATTATGCCGAGAAGATCCGGACGCGGAAGTTCGATTTTTCCGAGACGGAATTGAAGCCCTATCTGCAGCTCGAAAAGATCATCGCAGCCTGCTTCGATGTCGCCGGCCGCCTTTTCGGCATCCGCGCCGTGGAGCAGAAGGGCGTTCCCGCCTATCATCCTGATGTGCGCGTCTTCGAAATCCGCGATCGCTCCGACAGGCTGGTGGCGCTCTTCCTCGGGGATTATTTCGCCCGCAATTCCAAGCGCTCGGGCGCCTGGATGAGCTCGTTCCAGTCGCAGCACAAACTGCCGCTGAAGAACGGTCATGTCGGCGAACTGCCGATCATCTATAACGTCTGCAATTTCGCCAAGCCGGCCGAAGGCAAGCCGGCGCTGCTGTCGCTCGACGATGCCCGCACGCTGTTTCACGAATTCGGCCATGCTCTGCACGGCATGCTCTCCAACGTCACCTATCCTTCGGTATCCGGCACCGGCGTTTCCCGCGATTTCGTCGAGCTGCCGTCGCAGCTCTACGAACACTGGCTGACCGTGCCGGCCATCCTCAGGGAATATGCCATCCATTACGAGACCGGCGCGCCGATGCCGCAAGCTCTGCTCGACAAGGTTCTGGCCGCCCGCACCTTCAATGCTGGCTTCAACACGGTGGAGTTCACCTCCTCGGCGCTGGTCGATATGGCCTTCCATACCCGCGGCGCCGTCGAGGACCCGATGGTGGTGCAGGCGGAAGTGCTCTCGGAAATCGGCATGCCGAATTCGATCGTCATGCGCCACGCCACGCCTCACTTCCAGCATGTGTTTTCCGGCGATGGCTATTCTGCCGGCTATTATTCCTACATGTGGTCGGAAGTGCTGGACGCCGACGCCTTCGCCGCCTTCGAGGAAACCGGCGATGCCTTCGATCCGGATATGGCCGGGAAACTGAAGGCCAATATCTATTCCGTCGGTGGCTCGATCGATCCGGAAGAGGCCTATAAGGCCTTCCGTGGCAAGCTGCCGAGCCCGGATGCGATGCTACGCAAAAAGGGATTGGCGGCTTGATTCTGGCCTTGGGTATGCAGCAAAAATCGGTCGCGAAAGGTCAACTTTTGCCACCGATTTATGCGGCGGCGTTTGGTTTGGATTGATTTTGTCTGGTCAATCAGGATGCGCGCGAAAGCACAGCTAACAACTCGGCTAGTTGATCGGCCTGGGCGTCATCTAGCTTATCGCCGAGGTGGCGCTGAAGGGCCGATGCATAGACGGCCCACATGCGGCTCTGCATGGCACTTCCTGCCTCGGTGATAACGACCCAGCGGCCTCGGCCGTCCTCGGAAAATATCTCGCGGTGGACAAAACCAGCCTTTTCCATCCGGTCGAGAAGGCGAGACAGATTATGTTGTGCCAGCAGCGTGCGCTCCTCAATCTCATAGGGTCGCAACCTGCCGCCCGTGGCCCGCGCCAGCTCCAGCAGTACGTCATACCAACCAAGCGGTGGCAGGTCTGCCGCCTTCAGATCCTGCTCGATCGCAGCAAGGACGATTTGCTGAGTCCGCATGAGGCGTACCCACGCTCGCGTGATGGCGGGCGAGGGCTTTAGGGATTCGAAATCTGATTTATCCGACATAGATGCAATTACATCTATATTGACCAATTTGGCAAGTGTGGATATAAATGCAGTTACATCTATTTTGGATGGAGATATTTCCGGCCCATTTGCCGGGTCAGGCAATAGGAGATCTGATCATGTCCGACGCAAAGCTGATCCTCGTCAGTCACCATCTTTGCCCCTACGTTCAGCGGGCCGTCATCACGCTTACTGAGAAGGCCGTGCCGTTCGAGCTCCGTTATGTCGATCTGTCGGCAAAGCCCGATTGGTTTCTCGCCATTTCTCCCCTCGGCAAGGTTCCCCTCCTTATCGTGCGGCAGGGCGATGGGGCAGAAACGGTTTTGTTCGAGAGCGCCGTGATCTGCGAATATCTTGAGGAAACCCAATCCGGCGCTCCACTCCATCCGGCCGATCCGCTGGCGCGTGCCCGGCATCGCGGTTGGATCGAGTTCGGCTCCTCCATCCTTTCGGATTTGTGGGGGCTTGAGACTGCCAAAGACGAAGGGATCTATGAGACGAAGCGCAAAGCGCTGATCGACAAGTTCGGTCGTGTCGAGGCTGAATTGGATGATGGACCGTTTTTCGCCGGCCGAGCATTCAGCCTGGTCGATGCGGTCTTCGCACCGATCTTCCGTTACTTTGACGTGTTCGATACCATCACGTCGACCGGCATATTTGATGCATTACCGCGTCTCGTGGCATGGCGCGCAGAATTGGCTTCGCGGCAAAGTGTGCGAGAGGCGGTGATGCAAGACTATCCCGATCGTCTCAAGGTATTCTTGAGGGATCACGAGGCGTGGCTGCTGAAACGCGCCGCCTGAAAGGTTGGAGGAATCCTGACTAAGGCGGCTGCCTACATCAGATATTGGCGACATCGCAGAACGAGGGTTTTTGCCATCAGTTGGCGCAAGGTTGACATATTCGTGACGCGCTGGGGCGAGCTTGCCGTTGCTTTCTTGCCTCCCCCCTTTCGCAAACGCGAAAAAAAGGGTATGAGCGCGCCAAATGTAATTGGCGTGTTCACTTCATACCGCGCCCCAGCCTCAGAGATACAAGATTATGGCACTTCGCAACATCGCGATCATCGCGCACGTTGACCATGGGAAAACCACCCTCGTTGACGAGCTTCTGAAGCAGTCCGGCTCCTTCCGCGAGAACCAGCGCGTTGCCGAACGCGTCATGGATTCCAACGATCTGGAAAAGGAACGCGGCATCACCATTCTCGCTAAGGCGACCTCGGTCGTCTGGAAGGATACCCGCATCAACATCGTCGACACCCCCGGCCACGCCGACTTCGGCGGTGAAGTCGAGCGTATTCTGTCGATGGTGGACGGCGCGATCGTTCTCGTCGATGCTGCCGAAGGCCCGATGCCGCAGACCAAATTCGTCGTCGGCAAGGCGCTGAAGGTCGGTCTTCGCCCGATCGTCGCGATCAACAAGATCGACCGTCCGGATGCCCGTGCCGACGAAGTCATCAACGAAGTCTTCGATCTCTTCGCCAATCTCGACGCCACCGACGAGCAGCTCGACTTCCCGATCCTTTACGGTTCCGGCCGTAACGGCTGGATGAACTATTCGCCGGAAGGCCCGAAGGATGAAGGTCTGGCGCCGCTGCTCGATCTCGTCGTCAAGCACGTTCCGGAGCCGACCGTCGGCGAAGGTCCTTTCCGCATGATCGGCACGATCCTAGAAGCCAACCCCTTCCTCGGCCGCATCATCACCGGCCGCATCCATTCCGGCTCGATCAAGCCGAACCAGGCCGTCAAGGTTCTGGGCGCTGACGGCAACCTGATCGAAACCGGCCGTATCTCGAAGATCCTTGCTTTCCGCGGCATCGAGCGCCAGCCGATCGAAGACGCGCAGGCAGGTGACATCGTCGCCATTGCCGGCCTTTCCAAGGGCACCGTCGCCGACACCTTCTGTGATCCGCAGGTCAATGAGCCGCTGATCGCGCAGCCGATCGACCCGCCGACCGTTACGATGTCCTTCATCGTCAACGACAGCCCCTATGCCGGCACCGAGGGCGACAAGGTCACCTCGCGCGTCATTCGCGATCGCCTGTTCAAGGAAGCCGAAGGCAACGTTGCGCTGAAGATCGAAGAAGCCGAAGGCAAGGACTCGTTCTACGTTTCCGGCCGCGGCGAATTGCAGCTTGCAGTTCTGATCGAAACCATGCGCCGCGAAGGCTTCGAGCTTGCCGTGTCGCGTCCGCGCGTCGTCATGCACAAAGACGAGAGCGGCCAGCTTCTCGAGCCGATCGAAGAAGTCGTCATCGACGTCGATGAAGAGCATTCCGGCATCGTCGTGCAGAAGATGTCGGAGCGCAAGGCCGAGATGGCCGAGCTGCGGCCTTCCGGCGGCAATCGCGTCCGTCTCGTATTCTTCGCACCGACCCGCGGCCTGATTGGCTATCAGTCGGAGCTTCTGACGGACACGCGCGGCACCGCCGTCATGAACCGTCTGTTCCATGACTACCAGCCGTACAAGGGCGAAATCGGCGGCCGCGTCAACGGCGTGCTGCTCGCCAACGAAGCCGGCGAAGCCGTGGCCTATGCCCTGTTCAACCTGGAAGACCGCGGCCCGATGATCATCGACGCCGGCGAGAAGGTCTATGCCGGCATGATCATCGGCATTCACAGCCGCGACAACGACCTCGAAGTCAACGTGCTGAAGGGCAAAAAGCTCACCAACATCCGCGCCGCCGGCAAGGATGAAGCCGTGAAGCTGACGCCGCCGATCCGCATGACGCTCGACCGCGCGCTCTCCTGGATCCAGGACGACGAGCTGGTCGAAGTCACGCCGAAGTCGATCCGCCTGCGTAAAATGTACCTCGATCCGAACGAGCGTAAGCGTTTCGAGAAGGCTCGCTACGCATAATAGCGCGACTTGTACCGCTTCGGACGAATTGACCCCGGCCCCTGTGCCGGGGTTTTATTTTGTGTGTTCGATTTTTGAGCCCTTGTCGCAAAGGTTAAAAATGCGTTAATTTTCAGCAGTCGTCCACAGGTAAAGACTGTGAACAAATCGTCTGTCCGCATGATTTGTGGATGGTTAATTTTCGCTGGCGGGACCAGAGTAGACGTTATGAAGACGTTGTCGATTGATGTTCGTCGGGCAGAACCGCATGATGCCCGAGCCATTTCCGAGGTGCACCGCCAGTCGTGGCAGTACACCTATACGGGCATCATTCCGCATCGCGCGCTCAGCCAGATGATCGAGCGCCGGGGCGAAGCCTGGTGGCGCAAGGCGACCAGCGGGCCGGCAACCCTTCTAGTCCTCGACGTCGCCGGCGAGATCGCCGGTTACGCCACGCTCGGCCTCAACCGCGCCCGCGCGTTGCCTCAGGAAGGCGAGATCTACGAACTCTATCTTCGCCCGGAATATCAGGGCATCGGCCTTGGCCGGCTTCTCTTCGGTGAAGCGCGCCGGCTCCTGAAATCGCTGGGGTGCAAGGGATTGGTCGTCTGGTGCCTCGAGGAAAACGAGAATGCGGACCGCTTCTATCGCGGCCAGGGCGGTGCCGATTTCTGCGAGGGCATCGAGACCTTCGATCGCAAGCAGCTCAAGAAGATCGGCTTCGTCTGGCCCTAAGGCGGCGGCTGCGATCATCCATTAAAATCCCGCATCGTCCCAATGCCTTGTTGCGTTGCGTCATGATTCCGATTATCTGGCTGCAGCAACCATCCTTATTAGGGGAGACGCATGCGCATCGACGCGATTTCCATTGGCAAGAACCCGCCCGAAGACGTCAACGTCATCGTTGAAGTTCCGGTCGGCGGTCATCCGATCAAGTATGAAATGGACAAGGATGCCGGCACGCTGGTTGTCGACCGTTTCCTCTACACGCCGATGACCTATCCGGGCAATTACGGCTTCGTTCCGCACACGCTCTCCGAAGACGGCGACCCGATCGACGTGTTGATCGCCAGCACCCGTCCGCTGGTTCCGGGCTGCGTTATCAACGTGCGCCCGATCGGCGTGCTGATGATGGAAGACAATTCCGGCAAGGACGAAAAGATCATCGCGGTTCCTTCGCCGAAGCTGACGCTGCGCTACGAAAAGGTCCGGGAATATACCGACCTGCCGGAAATTACCGTGAAGCAGATCGAGCATTTCTTCGAGCACTACAAGGATCTGGAGCCCGGCAAGTGGGTGAAGATCTACGGCTGGAAGGGCTCGAAGGAAGCCGGCGAACTCATTCTCGAAGCGATCGAGCGCGCCAAGAAGGCGAAGTGATCAGTTTTTCGCTATAGCGTTCAGCTTGCCTCTCAAATCCTCCGGGTCGCCATCGATCCGGAGGATTTTTTTACGGGCGGTGTCGCCGGAAATGAGGCTGATCGAGGATTTGGGGATGCCGAAGCTCTTGGCGAGAAGCGCGATCAGCGCCTTGTTGGCCTTGCCCTTTTCCGGCACGGCGGAGACCCTCGCCTTGAGATAGGCCTCGCCGTCGGCGCCGGTCTCGAACCCGTCGATTGCATCACGCCCGCCATTGGGCGTGAGCCGGACGGACAGTCTCACATGATCGGCAAAAATCTGCCAGGCTTCGCTCACCGGCCGACGAGCGGGTAAAGCGTGTTCCACATCAGGGAACGGAAGAAGAAGATGATCAGCAGCAGGATGATCGGCGAAATGTCGATGCCGCCGAGATCGGGCAGCACGCGCCGGATCGGACGAAGCGCCGGCTCCGTGACTGCATAGAGGAAACTTCCGACCGAGTTGACGAACTGATTGCTCGAATTGATAACATTGAATGCATAGAGCCATGAAAAAATAGCGCTGGCGATCAGCACCCAAGTATAAAGATTCAAAGCCAGATCAATGGTTTGAAATAAGGCGAGCATGTCCGTCTCCATTTCGCGGTTGACAGACATGTAGACATTGGCGACTTAACGGGCAAGTCCCATGCTTTGAAGCACGCTGAATCATGTTTAACAGGCCGAGGGTTCCTGCGCAGCTCCGGCCGGAAAGCCTCATCTCATGTCGTTGGTTTCCAGCGGAGACCGGTTTGCCGCGTTCAGGCATGTCGCCTACACCTATTTCTTCTTTGCCCGCTTTCTGACGGCGTTTGCCACGCAGGTGGTCAGCGTCTCCGTCGGCTGGCAGATGTATGACCATACCGGCAATCCGATCTATCTCGGCCTGATCGGTCTGGTGCAGTTTCTTCCCTCCCTACTTCTGATCCTAGTGACTGGCACCGTTGCCGACCGCTACAACAGGCGTATGGTGGCGGCCATCTGCATTTTCGTCGGCACGATCTGTGCCGCGGCATTGCTGTTCCTCACCGTTTCCGGCACCTTCGCGCCGCTTCCGGTTTTCCTGATCCTCACCGTCTTCGGTATCGAGCGCGCCTTCATGACGCCGGCAACGCAATCGCTGGCGCCCAATCTCATTCCGCCGGAAGATCTGTCGAACGCGGTGACCTGGAATTCTATGTCCTGGGATGCGGCCGCCATTCTCGGTCCCGTCGCGGGCGGCCTGCTCTACGGTATCGGCCCGAGCGTTTCCTATACCGTCGCCGTCCTGTTCTTCGCAGCCGGTTCGCTGCTGACCTTCCTCATTCCGAAACCGCAGCAACGTGTTGCACATGAATCGAGGAGCTTGAACGAGATCCTCGCCGGTTTCCATTTTATCTGGTCGGAAAAGGTGGTGCTTGGCGCCGTCTCGCTCGATCTCTTTGCGGTGCTGCTCGGCGGCGCCGTGGCGCTGATGCCTGTCTATGCGCGCGATATCCTAACGCTCGGTCCCTGGGGCCTCGGCCTGCTGCGCGCTGCTCCAAGCTTCGGCGCGATTGCCATGGGCCTGTTTCTGGCGACCTATCCCATCCGGCATCGGGCCGGGATTTGCATGTTCATCGGTGTCGCAATGTTTGGAGTGGGAACGCTGGTTTTCGGCGTTTCGCATACGCCGTGGCTATCGATCGCAGCCCTTGCCGTCATGGGGGCCTCCGATCTGATCTCGGTCTATGTCCGCGAAACTCTGATCACGCTCTGGACGCCGGATCATGTGCGCGGCCGCGTCAATGCCGTGAACATGGTCTTTGTCGGCGCGTCGAACGAGCTCGGCGAATTCCGAGCCGGCACCATGGCGCGCTATTTCGGCGCCGTCCCTGCCGTCGTCATCGGCGGCATCGGTACGCTGGCCGTCGCGATCATCTGGGCAACCGGCTTTCCGCAACTACGCAAGATCGACAGTCTGAACGCGCCGGACCGAGAGGGCGAGCCGCAGGTGGCGTGAGCCACAATTTTCTTGTCATGCTGGTAACTCCGCGCGCATGTTGTCGCCATGAGCAACACGACGAGCAACGAACCGATCGAGCCAGACCCATCTGCGCCGCCGGATGTGCCAACCGAGCGCCGGCGTGCGTTTCGGCTTGTCGTGGGCATAGCCAGTCTGCTGGCGCTTTTGGCGGTTTGGCAGGTTTTGACATCGTTCGTTGCCTATACCGACGATGCCTATGTCACCACGAATTTCGTGACGGTTGCGCCGCAGGTGACGGGCGTCATCGTGAGCGTCGATATCGCCAACGACCGGGAGGTACGGCGCGGCGATCTTTTGGCTGTCATCGACAAGCTGCCGTTCCAACTCGTCGTCGATCAACGCAAGGCAGCGGTTCAGGAAGCGGCTGCGAACCACAAGCTTGCCGACGATGAGCGGAAGGCGGCTCAGGATCGGCTGACGGCGGCGACGACTGCATTACAACAGGCCGGCATTGATCAGAAGCAGGTGGCCTTGACTGCCGCCGACGGGGTTTCCGCTCAACAGCGGGCGGCCACGGAACAGGCGGCGGCGCGCGAGGCGGTCGACAAGGCATCCCGGTCTGTCGCCAGCCAGGATGCCGTTGCCGCGCAGGCGCAGGCCGCGCTGGCCTTGGCGGAATGGCAGCTCAGCCAGACCGAGATCCGCGCGCCCGTCGATGGCACGGTCAACAATCTCTCCCTGAGTGTGGGCGATACGGCCTCGGCCGGAAAGGCGCTGGTCGGGATTGTCGATGCGGCGGGCTGGCGCATCGTCGCGAACTACAAGGAGAACTACATCAGGAAGCTTGAGCCCGGCAAAGCAGCATGGGTGTGGCTCGACACGCACCCGTGGCGCCTCTATCGCGCTCGCATCGAGGGTGTCTCGCGCGGCATCAGCAGAGGTCCCGATGAGGATGGGATATTGCCTTATGTCGCTCCCACCACCGATTGGATCAGGCTGAGGCGCCGCTTCCCGGTAACATTCAAGCTGGTCGATCCTCCATCCGACCTGACCCTTTATATGGGATCGGATGCCAGCACGCTGATCTTCCCATGAGGCGGGCTCTTGCAGAGCTCGTCCATGCGATCCGCGGCGAGCTGTCGGAGCTGAGCCTTTCCGGTCCACGCTTGCTGCAAGCCAATATCGCCGCGCTGGCGGTCGGGCTCGCGCTCGTTTTCGCTCTGCTCCTGAGGCTCAACAATCCCTGGTGGGCCGCCATCAGCGCCTTCATATGCGTGCAGGCGAGCCATCCGCAATCGTGGCAGAGGGGCGGGCTGAGGATCGTGGGAACGCTGGTCGGCGCGGTGTTGAGCTTCGCCCTTGTGCCTTGGGCCGTCTATGACCCCGTGGCGACGGTGCTGCTTCTTTTCGCCACCGGCACGCTTGCCATCCTTGGTGCGTTGCTGAGCCCCCATGGCTATGCCTGGCTCCTTGGCGGGATCACGGCGATGATAGTCACGCTCGGCTCGTTGGACGATCCGACGCTGGCGCTTTCCATTGCCTTCTATCGTGCCGTCGAGATCGTGCTCGGCACCGCCACGGCCTTGCTGGTGACATGGCTGCTGGCACCTGCGGAAGGCGAGGTCGTGGCGCCACCGCCCGGCTGGCATAGTCTGCTGGGTGGAAACTGGCATGTATTGTCACATGCCATGCGGACAGGCATGGCGGTTGCCGCCGTGCCGCTGGTCTGGCGGCAGTTGGAATTGCCCAACCTCAGCCAGATGGCGATTTCGATCGGTGCGGTCATGGCTGTCCCCACGCTCACCGGGGTCTCGGAGAAGGACCAGTCGGCGATTGCTCAGCGCATGTTGCAACGGGTGGCCGGATGCATCCTGGGCGGCTGTTTTGGCACGATGGTGCTATTCTTGCCGATCAGCCAGTCCTTCGTGCCCTGGCTTCTGCTGCTGATGGCAGGCACCTGGCTCGCCATGCAGATTCAGAACGGGCCGTACGGCATCGCCGGCGTCGGTTCGCAGGCGGCCATCGCTTTGATCCTGACGCTCGTGCAGGATACCGGCCCCGCGGACAGTCTGCTGCCGGCCATGAATCGCATCGCCGGCATGATGGGAGCCATGGGACTGTTGGTGCTTATCAACCTGTTGCTCGGTCCGCCGATAGGCGCCCAATCCGTGAGGGAAGAAAAGCAGGGGTGACGCTTGGGGGATATGATCGTGAGCCGATCAAGCCGCCATCGCCTGCTTGCCCTCGAAAATGAGATCGAGGAAATCGGACAGCCAGGCTCTGAGCGGGGGGTCAAAGATCATGCGACCCTCCAGATGCTCGCGACCCTGTTGGGCGTTCGGCATGCAAAAGCGATGCTCGCCATGCACGACCCAGCGCTGCATCATGGCGCGGGTGAGTTCCGCGTGGAATTGCAGGCCCCAGGCATTGGCGCCATAGCGATAGGCCTGGTTAGGGTAGGTCTCGCCGGTCGCCAGAAGATCGGCGCCATGCGGCAAGTCGAAACCTTCACGGTGAAAGTGATAGACCATTTGCGGCCAGTGGCGCATCAAAAGCCGGCCCTTTTCCGTCGGCTGCAGCGGATACCAGCCGATTTCGGTCTTGCCGTCGTCGCGGGCCTTCACCTTGGCGCCGAGGTGGCGGGCGAGCATCTGTGCGCCGAGGCAGATGCCGAGATAGGGGCGATTTTCCTTCAGCGGCACGTCGAGCCAGTTGATCTCAGTCTTGACGAAATCGTCGGGATCATTGGCGCTCATCGGCCCGCCGAAGACCACTGCGCCGGCATGCCCCTCCAGTGTTGGCGGCAATCGGTCACCGAGTACCGGCCGGCGGATGTCGAGATCGTAACCCTTGTCCAAGAGCATCTGGCCGACACGGCCGGAGCTGGAGCGTTCCTGGTGCAGGATGATCAATACAGGGCGATGTCCACCGCCCTGCGGCGCCTCAATCATCATCCGCACTTTCCCTTCTGTGACCCGGGGCGCGGGCGGCTGCCTCTTGGCGTTTGACAACGCGGTCACGGTCGGAGATGCCCATGAGGTCGGCAATGCGCCAGATCGCATGATCCTCCATCTCGCTGCGTTCGCCATCGGCATAGACGATGTCCCAGAGGATGCCGAGAAGCTCGAGGCGCTGTTCGCTGTTGAGATGGCGCTTCAGATCGGAGGTGAAGCGATAATAATCGACCGCCTCGCTCTCGGCCTCCTGGCCGGCGGCGATCAGAGCGTCGAGCTGACGGCCATCGAGACCGTATTGGCTCTTCAGCAGCTTGCGAAGCCGCTTCTTCTCGCTTTCCTCGATCTTGCCGTCCGCTTCCATCACCTGGAAACAGAGCGCCGCAACCGCGATACGCGGATCGTCGGGAGCAAAGCCGGATTTAGGGTGTTCCTTGGTCAGATTCTGAAAGAATTCCTGAAAGCGTTCGAACATTCGATTCCATTCTTAGAAGAGCTTCAGCCGTGTCTTGGGTTCCGGTTCAAGCTTGAGATCTTTTACGCCCGGATCGTCCGGCGCGCCGCCGAAGAAGGGCTTTGGTTCCGGCTCCTTCGCCGGCTCGGTTTTGGCGGCGGGTACGGGCGCCGGCTTTTTGGCGATCGGCTCCAATTCTATAACAGAGGTGCCGGCAGCCGGCGAAGCAACTGTTGGTGAAGCGGGTTTTGTCGCAGCAGTTGCGGGCGGAGCGGTCTCGCGCACCGGCGGCAGCGACCTCAGCGCGGCATCGACCGAGACGGTCGTGCCCTCTTCCACCGGCCCTTCGAGTTGGCCGAAGGGTGCCTTCCATTCGAAGGCGTCGAGGCGGCCGGTGATCGGCGACAGCGGCAGCCATTTGTCGGAGACGAAACCATCGGCGAGCCAGGCCGGATCGCGCGGCGCGCGCAATGCCTGCGCCATCCAATGGCGGATGCGCCCCTGGTCTCCGGTCTCGGCCTCTTCTATATCGGCCAGCAGCAGGAAGGCGCCTTCGCGGGCATCGATGCGAGCCGCGGCTTCCGCCTTGGAGCGGGCTTTGGCGAAGTCGCGGGCGTCGAGTGCCGCCTTTGCCGTGATCAGCAGCGCTTCGACATTGTTCGGGCGCGTCGCTTCCAGCCGTTCGGCACGCTTCAGGCGATCGGAGACGGAATCGCCGCTGCGGGCGCGGACATAGGCCCTGCCGATCTCCGGATGCGGCTCCACCTTCCAGACCTGTTCGAGAATGGAAGCGGCCTTGCGCACCTTGTCTTCGCGAAACAACGCCTTGGCGGCTGTCAGCGCGGCCGGCACGAAATCGGGGGACAGCTTCAATGCAGCCAGCGCATCGTCCCGGGCGCCGGACGGATCGCCTTCGAGCTTTTGATTGGCGCGCGCGGTCAGCAATACGGCGCGCTGGCGGTTGGCGGTATCCTTATCGATGACGCGGGCGATCTTCTGCTGGTCGAGAAGCTTGATGGCGTCGTCCCAATGGCCGGCCTGGCTGCGGTATTCCAGCGTCGCCTGCGCTGCCCATGGCAGATAGGGCGCCTGGTCGGCAGCCTTTTCGGCATAGTGCCGCGCCGCCTCGTGCGCGCCAAGCCGTTTGGCTTCGAGATAAAGGCCGCGCAGACCCAGTTCGCGGGTTTCCGGGTCGTTGGCCATCAGCTCGAATTTTTGGCGGGCCTCGTCATGCTTGCCTTCGATTAGCGCGGCCTGTGCTTCCAGCAGGTTGATCAGCGGCTCCTGGTCGGCGCGGATCAGACCGCGGGTGCGCGCCGCCATCTTGCGGGCAAGCAGCGCGTTGCCGGCACCGGCGGCGATCAGCCCCGTGGACAAGGCCTGATAGCCGCGGTCGCGCTTGCGGGCGCGAAAATAGCGGGTGACGGAATGCGGCGAGGTCCAGATGAGGCGGATAAACCACCAGACCACCATGACGACGGCGATCAGCGCAATCAGGATGCCGGCAGCGACGATGAGCTTGGTCTGATAGAGTTCGCCACCCCAGACCAGGGAAAGATCGCCAGGGCGATCCGCAAGCCAGGAAAAGCCATAGCCAAGCAGCAGGACGAGAACGGCGAAAATAAGCAGTCTGATCATTCTCTTCCCCGCCTCAGCTTTGTTTTCCGGTGTCGGCGATCGCCTTCGACAGCGCGTCGCTGACTAGGTCTTCGACCCGGATGCGAGCTTCCAATGATTGCTTGAAGGCGGCGGAGGCCGATTTGGCGGCGTCCGGCAGGCTGTTCCATTCGGTGATCGCTCCGGGCAGATCGCCGTTCTTCACCTTGTCCTCGAAGCGGGCGGTAATGGCCTCGACGCTATCGCCGGTGACGTTGCCGACCGGGCGCACCTGCACCAGGGATTTGGCGCTGCTCAGCAGCCGGTCGCTCCAGCTCTGGTTCGGATCGTCCTGCTGCGTCGAACTGACGATCGCCGTCGCAACATCGGAGACACGGCGAATGAGATCGGCGCGCGAGGGAATGCCCGTCTGGGCGAACGCCTTCAGATCGGCAACCGCAGGGTCATCAGGTGCGACATTGGCGTAGGTATCGAGTTCAGGCTGAAAGGGACCGCCGCGATCGATCGCCGCCTTCAGGGCCGCAGCCGCAATGGCGCGGGCGACAGCGCTTTCCTGGCTCGGCGCGTTCAGCTTCTTTTCAGCGTCATCAAGGCGTTTGCTGACATCGGCGTCGGATGAGGCCTGACTTTGCGTCGCCTGAGCAAGGCTCGCCTTCAATTGATCCACTTCGGCGCTGAGCGCTGCGATCTTCTGGTCCGCATCGCCGCTGCTTGTACCGGATGATCCGCTTGCGCCCGTGTTATTGGCGGCCGCTGTCTCAAGGGCTGCGACGCGGGCTGCAAGGGTGGTGTCCGATGTTGCGGCGGAGTTGGCAGCGAGATTGGACACGGTCTGCTTCAGCCCGTCGATTTCGTCTGTGAGCGCGGCAATATCGGCGGAATGGTCTTTTGCCGGCCGGCCGCCGGGCAGGAGGCCGGCATATTGGATGGCGCCGACGCAGATGAGGGAGATCAGCCCGCCGACGATGCCCGCGGCGATCAGGCCAGACGTTGCCCCTTGCTGCCGCTGGGGCGCAGAAGGTTGCTCGGCATCGGAGCGGGGAGGTTCCGGTTCCCCCGCGGTTGCGGCTTTAGGATCTTCTGCCGCAGGCTCCGCGACCGGTTCGTCGGCCTCTTCCGCCACCGGTTCCTTTTCCATTTCCGGCGGTATTTCCACCTCATTGGCGGACGAACTGCCGGGGTCGCTGTGATTGCGCTCCGTCATCTCCTCGGAAACCGCGGTTCGAGCGGTTTCCTCAGCTTCCAGATCGATCGTGATCGGCTCGTCGTTGGGCTTCGAATGGTTTGGCGGATTTCCCGATACCATGAGGTCCTCTTTTCATGCGCTGCAGCGAAAGTAGACAGACAGATCGATTATGGAAAGAGGTTAGATCAAAATTGCGACCTCACTTCGCTGCCAGAAGCGCCAGAAGGCTGTCTTCGTCCGGCACGGCGGCGATTTCCACAAGTGATTGCAGCGCCGCCGGCACCACCTCGGCAACTGCTCCGCTGAGACAGAGCATTCGCGTTTGAGCGAGGGTGTCAGAGTGCACGCGCAGAAAAGGCAGGGCGAAAAAGCGGCGGGCGGTCTCGCGGGAATAGAAGAGGATCGCATCCGCGGGAGTATCGACAAGGACGCGGGCCAGCGTGCCGATGTCGGGCATGACGTCCTCCATGCGGTAGCATTCGACCGTTCGGAACGCGATCCCGAGCTGCGCCAACCGCGCTTCGAAGCCGGCTGCGCGCGGGGAGCCTGCCAGATAGAGCAGTGGCAAATCTCCGAATTCGGCGCTTTGCTGGCTGATCAGCTCCGCTAGCTGGGCTCCGTTGCCGCCGCCCACGCCCACGGCACTCTTGAAGCCGATCTCCCGGGCAGCCTGCGCGGTCGCGTTGCCGACCGCAAAAAGCGGCCGATGGATAATCGACCGCAATGACGGCTTCACATGTTCCAAGACACGTATGATTTCGGTGCTGGTGACGGCGATGGCACCGCTTGTTTCCTCAAGCCCCTTTAGAGCCGCCTCGGCATCATGCACGGGCTTTGTCAGCGGCAAGAGGATCGCCTCATGCCCCATCTCCGCAAGCCGTCGGGCGGTGCGTTCACCCGAATGTTCCGGACGGGTGACGACGACACGCATCGGATATCAGGTCCAGTCTTCGAAGAAGGTGCTGCCGGCTTCAGTGCGGATCGCCTGGCCGGCATTGGTGCCGAGCGCCTCGGCGTCCCGGCGATGACCTTCGATGGTGGTGGTGTGCACTTGCTGGCCATCGGGCGTCAGGATCATGCCGAAGAACCTGATATGGTCGCCCTCGCAGACGGCATAGCCGGCGATCGGCGTGCGGCAGGAGCCGTCCAGTGCCGCCAGGAAGCCGCGTTCGCAGGAAACGGTGTCAAAGGTCGGTGCGTCGTTGATGGCGGCGAGCAGGTCGTTCGTCCTGTCGTCGCTGACGCGGCTTTCGATACAGATCGCACCTTGCGCTGGCGCCGGCGGGAATTCATCTGGGTCGAGAATGTCAGTGATCACATTCACCTTGCCGAGCCGTTTCAGGCCGGCGAGAGCCAACAATGTCGCGTCCGCTTGGCCTTCCTCCAGCTTGCGCAGACGCGTTTCGACGGCGCCGCGAAAGGTTATGACGTTGATATCTGGGCGCAGGCGCCGGATCAGCGCCTGGCGGCGCAGCGAGGCGGAGCCGACGGTTGCGCCATGCGGCAGGTCGATCAGCTTCGGCGCGGTGCGGCCGATAAAGGAATCGCGGATATCCTCGCGCGGCAGATAGGCCGATAGCGCCAGCCCTTCCGGCAGCTTTGTCGCCATGTCCTTTGCCGAGTGTACGGCAAAGTCGAGCTCGCCTTTGGTCAGTTTCTGTTCCAGCTCTTCCGTGAACAGGCCTTTGCCGCCGATCAGCGCCAGCGAACGGTCGGTAATGCGGTCGCCCTTGGTGCTCAGAACGACGATCTCGAACATCTCCTCCGGCAAGCCATGCGCCGCCATCAGGCGGTCGCGGGCCTCGTGTGCCTGCGCCAGCGCAAGCGGGCTGCCGCGCGTGCCGATCCGGAAAGGTTTTGTTTGCATCCGCTTTGATCCGTTGTTACCGACAGTTCCCGTAACCATATTTCCGCTTCATCGCAATCGACCAACAGGCAACGAACAGCTTCCATGGCGTCCTTTCTTCGCATTCTCGGCATCGAAACAAGCTGCGACGAAACCGCCGCGGCCATTGTCGAGCGCCGGGAAGATGGCACGGCCACGATTGCCTCCGACGTGGTTTTGAGCCAGTTGGACGAGCATAGCGCCTATGGCGGCGTCGTGCCGGAAATTGCCGCGCGGGCCCATGTCGAGGCGCTGGATACGTTGATCGACGAGGCCCTGAAGCGCGCCAATGTGTCGCTGTCCGATGTCGACGCCATCGCGGCCACATCCGGCCCCGGTCTGATCGGCGGCCTGTTGGTCGGGCTAATGACCGGCAAGGCGATTTCGAGGGCGACCGGCAAGCCGCTCTATGCCATCAATCATTTAGAGGGCCATGCATTGACGGCAAGGCTGACGGATGGCCTCACCTTTCCCTATCTCATGCTGCTCGTCTCCGGCGGCCACACGCAACTGATTTTGGTGCGCGGCGTCGGCGAATATGAGCGCTGGGGCACGACCATCGACGATGCGCTGGGCGAAGCCTTCGACAAGACGGCGAAGCTGCTCGGTCTGCCCTATCCCGGCGGCCCGGCGGTCGAAGCGGCGGCGCAGAACGGCAATGCGGACCGATTCGACTTCCCTCGGCCGCTGGTCGGCGAGACGCGGCTGGACTTTTCCTTTTCCGGCCTCAAGACTGCAGTGCGACAGGCGGCGACGGCGATCGCGCCGGTGAACGCGCGGGATATCGCCGATATCTGCGCCTCCTTCCAGAAGGCGATCTCACGCACCTTGAAGGACCGGATCGGGCGTGGCTTGCAGCGCTTCAAAAAGGAGTTTCCAAACAGGGCGGACAAGCCGGCGCTGGTCGTCGCTGGCGGTGTCGCCGCCAATCTCGAGCTGCGCCGCACGCTGCAGGAGCTTTGCGATCTCAACGGTTTCCGCTTCATCGCGCCGCCACTGCACCTCTGCACCGACAATGCGGTGATGATCGCCTGGGCGGGGCTGGAGCGCATGGCGACAGGTGCGGCACCCGACGGCCTCGATGTGCAGCCGCGCTCGCGCTGGCCGCTCGATCAGAAGGCGGAAACTCTCTTGGGGCATGGCAAACGAGGAGCGAAGGCATGAGCGATAGTGAACGCATCGCAGTGGTTGGCGCCGGCGCCTTCGGCACGGCGCTCGCCTCCGTCATCGCCTTGACCGGCAAGAGCCAGGTGACGCTGGTCGGGCGCAAGGCGGCTCTGATGGCCGATCTCAGGGATGATCGTCTGCATGATACGGCTCTGCCGGGCATAGAATTGCCGGATTCGCTGCAATTTTCGGCCGAGCCGGACGCGATTTCGGACGCTGGCATCGTGCTTTTCGCCATGCCGTCGCAGGCGCAGGCGGATGCGGCGCGCCATTACGGGCCTTACCTGGCGGAAGATGCCGTCGTCGTCACCTGCGCCAAGGGCATCGACAAGGTCTCAGGCGATCTCCTGACCGACATGCTGGAGCGGGAATTGCCGCATCACACCATTGCGGTTCTCTCCGGTCCGGGCTTTGCGACCGACATTGCCAAGGGCCTGCCGACGGCTATGGCGATCGCCGCCGGCGATATGGCGGTGGCCGAACGGCTGGCGCAAGCGATTTCAGGGCCGACATTCCGTCTCTATGCCTCCGACGATCGCGTCGGTGTGCAGCTTGGCGGCGCGCTAAAGAATGTATTGGCGATTGCCTGCGGCATTGTCGAAGGGCGCGGCATCGGCGATTCGGCGCGCGCGGCACTGATCAGCCGCGGCCTTGCGGAAATGTCGCGCTTCGTCGTCGCCAAGGGCGGCAAGGCGGAAACGGTGCGCGGTCTCTCCGGCCTCGGCGACCTCGTGCTGACCGCTACCAGCCACCAATCCCGCAATCTGCGTTTCGGCATCGCGCTCGGCCGCGGCGAGGCGGCGGATCCATCGCATGGCGACCTCGTCGAAGGCGCTTATGCCGCCTCGATCGCGGCGCGGCTGGCACTTGAGCTGGGCGTCGACATGCCGATCACCGAAGCGGTCTCGGCCATCATCGATGGCAAGCTCGACATAGCGACCGCCATTGGGCAATTGATGACCCGGCCGATCACGACGGAATGACTTGAACTTGAATGCACCGCGATTACTGGATATATTACCGGTAATATCGCGGAGGCCAGAATGGGCAGTTCACAGAAGCGTGCAATTCAAAATTACCGCTCACGTATCGAGGAGCGCGGCCTGGCTCGTTTCGAAGTGCTGGGCCTTGATAGTGATCGGGCGCTCATTCGTTCTGTGGCGCGGCGTCTGGCGGAAGGAGGGACCGAAGCGGCATATATCCGTAATGTCCTGAACCAGACGCTCTCCGGCGAGCCGCCGAAGAAAGGTGGCGTTTATGCCTGGCTGCGTAGTTCGCCCCTCGTCGGCGCGGATATCGATCTTGAACGAGTTCGTGGCAAAGTGCGCGAGATCGATCTTTGACCCGTTATTTGCTCGATACCAATATTATCAGCAACACGATCAAACCAGAGCCGTCACCTGATCTTGCCAGATGGCTTCAAGCCCAAATAGACGATGATCTCTTCATCGCAGCCTCCACGATCGCCGAGATTCAGCGCGGCATCCTGATCATGCCGGCGGGGCGTATGCGCGATGACCTCGAAACCTGGTTTCTCGGTGCACAAGGACCACTGGCGTATTTCGCCGGACGTATTCTTTCCTTCGATGAGAACGCGGCCTTGGTATGGGCGCAACTCATGGCGGAGGGGCGAGCAGCGGGGCGGCAGCGTGACCCGCTGGATATGTTGATCGCTTCCGTCGCAATCGCGAATGAATGCATCATCGTCACGCACAATGAGGCCGATTTCTGGGGCCTCGATATTATCAATCCGCTTCGCGCAGAAACAAGATGACCTTCGGTGGATGAGACTTTATCCATCACCCCTGATGATCTGCTGATTTCCATAGGAGAATGAAACAATGCTGTTTGCCTTTGTCTGCAAGGACAAGCCCGGTCATTTGAATGTCCGCATGGACACGCGCCCTGCGCATCTCGAGCATTTGAACAAGCTCAATGCCGAGGGTACGCTGAAGATGGCGGGTCCCTTCCTCGATGCCGAAGGCAAGCCGAATGGGAGCCTGGTTGTCGTCAGTGCCGAAACGATCGAGGCGGCGAAGGCGATCGCCGATGCCGATCCCTACACCAAGGCTGGCCTGTTCGAGAGCGTAGAGATCAAGCCGTTCAACTGGGTCTTCAACAATCCGGAGGTATGAACATGGCGCACTGGCTGTATAAATCCGAGCCGTCCTCCTGGTCCTGGGAGGCACAGAAGAAGGCTGGCGAGAAGGGCACGGAATGGACCGGAGTGCGCAACTATCTCGCCCGCAACAACATGCGGGCGATGCAGATCGGCGACAAGGGCTTCTTCTATCATTCCAACGAAGGGCTGGAGATCGTCGGCATTGTCGAGGTCTGCGCGCTGTCGCATCCCGATTCGACCGCCAAGGACGATCCGCGCTGGGATTGCGTGGATATCCGCGCCGTGTGCGACATGCCGAAACCGGTGTCGCTAAAGGATATCAAAGCCAATCCGAAGCTCTCGCAGATGTCGCTCGTCACCTCGATGCGGCTTTCCGTGCAGCCGGTGACCGATGAGGAATATCTCGAAGTCTGCCGCATGGGCGAACTCGACAATCCGCCCGTCTGACCCGTAATTCGAGGACGCTTTGAAGACCGATCCGGAGAGTTTCATCCGTGCGAATACCAGTCTCATGGCGCCGCCGCATGTGCCGGAAATCCGGCTGCATCTGGCAAGCGAAGCCCATGATCTCTGGCTGAAGACGGAGGAAGAACTTGAAGAGATCGGCCTGCCGCCGCCCTTCTGGGCTTTTGCCTGGGCGGGCGGGCAGGGGCTTGCGCGCTATGTGCTCGATCATCCCGACATGGTCGCCGGAAAACGGGTACTGGATTTCGCCAGCGGCTCCGGCCTCGTCGCGATTGCGGCAAAGCTCGCGGGCGCAAGCCATGTGCTCGCCGCCGATATCGATCCCTGGGCGGAAACCGCGGTAAGGCTGAATGCTGCGGAAAACGGCGTTGCGCTCGATTTTACAGGCGACAATCTCATTGACCAAGCTACGGATGCCGACGTCATTCTCGCCGGCGATGTCTTTTATGATCGCGATTTCGCCGATCGGCTGATTCCCTGGTTCCGGCAGCTCGCGGGAGAGGATCGCCTTGTGCTGGTCGGCGATCCGGGGAGGGCCTACCTGCCCAAGGATCGTCTGGAGCTTCAGGCGACCTATCAGGTGCCGGTGACGCGGGCGCTGGAGGATAGCGAGGTCAAGAAGACCACGGTCTGGCGATTTCTAGCCGGCTAACGACCGTCAGGGGCGAATCACACAGACGCCGGCCTCGTAGGAGCAGGCATTGCCGGCACGTTTGACGTTGATGATCTTGGCTCTCGGCTTCAATGCAGCCGGTTCGCCCTGATATTGATCATAGCCGCCGCCATAGCCGACAATATAAGTCCCATCGTCGGCCTGATACATATCGGCCGTGCCCGCATAGGTGCCGATGTCAGCGGCATATTGCCGATCCATGAGGATGATTCTGGTCGGTTGCGGCTGCGTGTAGTGCTGCGGCCAGGAGATTTGTTGCAACCGAACCGGGCCGCGATGATGGAACGGCCGATATCCATGGCGATAGCCGGTCGAAAAGGCGACCTCCGTGGCATAGGCACCGACGCGTCCGGGGTGCAGCGGAAATGGCCCATGATGCTGGAACGGGCGGTACCCATGGCGATAATCGCCTGCGGAGGCCGACATGGACGAAAGGGCGGCGGCTGCCGCTAAGACGAGCGTTGCTGCCTTGAAAAGATGCTGTCCCATAGGTTGCCTCGCTCTCCAAATGCTTAATAAAATATGAAGAACAGAGTGCCGCAAGAGCGACGCCAAGTCTACTCGGTTAGCGGGAAAATCGTGTGGAATGGCCAATCGGAGAATGTCGTTTCTGCGCACTCGCTAAAAGTGTCGGCTGATCCGAATCGATTAAATTCAAGGCAGACAGCAATTGTGCTTGTCGACGTGCCTTTCCGTGATTAATGGTCCAATTGATGCAACGCACACAGGACTTCCCCCAGGCGTGTGTTGCCCCGGAGATATTCCGGGATAGAAGCGTATCGTAACGCCGCGAGGTTCTGATGGCGAACGTCACACAAAACCGGCCCCTGTCGCCGCATCTGCAAGTCTACAAACTTATTCCCACCATGGTCATGTCGATCGTCCACCGCATCACCGGCGGCGCGCTTTATTTCGGCACGCTGCTGGTCGCCTGGTGGCTGATCGCGGCGGCGACCGGCCAGGGCTATTTCGATCTGGTCAACTGGATCATGGGCTCGATCATCGGCCGGCTCGTCCTGCTCGGTTATACCTGGGCGCTGCTGCACCACATGCTCGGCGGTTTCCGCCATTTCGTCTGGGATCTCGGATACGGCTACGACCCCGCTGTCTCGACCAGGATGGCCAAGGCGACGCTCGTCGGCTCGCTCTGTCTTACCGCGCTGGTCTGGATCATCGGCATTATCATCCGGCTGATTTGATTGGCATGACTGTTCTCGAAAGCGCTCGAACGCTTTCGGGATCATGCTTTAAAGGATATTTCTCATGGATATGCGCACTCCCCTGGGCAAAGTCCGCGGTCTCGGTTCCGCTAAGGAAGGCACGGAGCATTTCTGGCGCCAGCGCCTGACCGCCGTCGCCAACGTTCCTCTCATCATTTTCTTCGTCATCTTCCTGATGATCTATGCCGGCGCGCCCTACGCGGAAGTCGTGCACGCGCTGTCGAACCCGATCGTTGCCGTTATTTTCGGCCTGATGGTGATCTCCGGCGTCATCCACATGCGGATAGGCATGCAGGTCATCATCGAGGACTATGTCCATAGCGAGATCAGCAAGATCGTCCTTCTTATGCTCAACACATTCTTCGCGATCATCGTGGCCGGGCTCTGTCTCTTCGCCATTCTGAAGATCGCGTTCGTAGGATAATTACCGATGGCACCGAATTCATCCGCTCAGAATGGGCCCGCTCAGAACGGGAAAGCCTATAAATATGTCGATCACTCCTACGATGTGATCGTTGTCGGCGCCGGCGGCGCTGGCCTGCGCGCCACGCTCGGCATGGCCGAGCAGGGTTTCCGAACCGCCTGCATCACCAAGGTATTCCCGACCCGCTCGCACACGGTCGCAGCCCAGGGCGGTATCGCCGCCTCACTGCAGAACATGACGCCGGATAGCTGGCAGTGGCATCTCTACGACACCGTCAAGGGTTCCGACTGGCTCGGCGACGTCGACGCCATGCAGTATCTCGCCATGGAAGCGCCGAAGGCGGTCTACGAGCTCGAGCACTACGGCGTGCCCTTCTCGCGTAACGAAGAGGGCAAGATCTACCAGCGCCCGTTCGGCGGCCATATGCAGAACTACGGCGAAGGCCCGCCGGTTCAGCGCACCTGCGCCGCTGCCGACCGTACCGGCCACGCTATCCTGCACACGCTTTATGGCCAGTCGCTGCGCAACAACGCTGAATTCTTCATCGAATATTTCGCGCTCGATCTGATCATGTCCGACGATGGCAGCCGCTGCACCGGCGTCGTCGCCTGGTGCCTGGACGATGGAACGATCCATCGCTTCGCCGCCAAGATGGTGGTGCTGGCGACCGGCGGCTACGGCCGCGCCTATTTCTCGGCGACTTCGGCCCATACCTGCACCGGCGACGGCGGCGGCATGGTTGCCCGCGCCGGCTTGCCGCTGCAGGATATGGAATTCGTACAGTTCCATCCGACCGGCATCTATGGTTCCGGCTGTCTGATCACCGAAGGCGCACGCGGCGAAGGCGGGTATCTCGTCAACTCCGAAGGCGAGCGCTTCATGGAGCGCTACGCGCCGTCGGCCAAGGACCTTGCCTCGCGCGACGTCGTTTCGCGCTGCATGACGCTGGAAATCCGCGAAGGCCGCGGCGTCGGCAAGAACAAGGACCACATCTTCCTGCATCTCGACCATCTCGATCCGGCCGTGCTGCATGAGCGCCTGCCGGGTATTTCCGAGAGCGCGCGCATCTTCGCCGGCGTCGATGTCACCCGCGAGCCGATCCCGGTCCTGCCGACCGTTCACTACAATATGGGCGGCATTCCCACGAATTATTGGGGTGAAGTGCTGAATGCCGACAGCAACAATCCGGAGCGTGTTCTGCCGGGCCTGATGGCCGTCGGTGAAGCCGGTTGCGCCTCGGTGCACGGCGCCAATCGCCTCGGCTCCAACTCGCTGATCGACCTTGTGGTCTTCGGCCGCGCCGCCGCCATCCGCGCCGGCCAGGTCATCGACCGCAACAGCCCGGTTCCGCCGGTCAATGTTGCCGCCTGCGACAAGATTATGGAGCGTTTCGACCGCCTGCGCCACGCCAGCGGCTCGACGCCGACGGCGGTGCTGCGCGAAAAGATGCAGCGCGCCATGCAGGAAGACGCCGCCGTGTTCCGCACCCAGGAATCGCTGGAATCCGGCTGCCGCCGCCTTTCGGAGATCTGGAAGGAAATGCCCGATATCAAGGTCACCGACCGTTCGCTGATCTGGAATTCCGACCTTGTCGAGACGCTGGAGCTGCACAACCTGATGGCAAACGCCATCACGACGATCTACGGCGCCGAAGCCCGCAAGGAAAGCCGTGGCTCGCATGCCCGTGAGGACTATACCGAGGGCAAGTTTGCCGGCCGCGACGACGAAAACTGGCGCAAGCATACGCTTGCCTGGGTCAACGAGGCAGGCGACGTGAAGCTCGACTATCGTCCCGTTCACACCGACCTGATCGCCGAAGGCATCGATCCGCACAAGATCGAGCCGAAGGCACGAGTATATTAAGTGTTGTCACTAGACGAAGCTTCGGATGATGACGGAGAGCGAGTCTCGTCAAAACTACGGGCCGCTTTTCCGTTGTCTATGCGAAAGGATTTTGAAGTTCCAGTGAACAGGAGCGCTTATCAAGTTGGCGTTGATAAGCATTATCCGGCTCGTCTCCGTGAGATGATTAGCGCGGCTGTTTTAACATACTCGTTGCAGAATAAATCCGTCGACAACATTTACAGAAAGTATTTCAAAGACAAGCCGTATTCAGAGGATCCTGGAGGTGATGCTCGTCTAGATCGGCTCTATCGTCGGAGCTGCCGAGAGCAAACCACTTGCTTGGATGAGATACTGAAATGGTATCCAAAGTTGCTAACGCGTGAGCCATCTATTGGTGAAGTGATTGGCGATTTAACGTTGATTCGAGTCTTGTATAGCTTTGAACGTGCATTCTCTGAAGCCGATAAAGGTGCGCTGTTTGAAGCGGTAGCGATAGCGCGCATGATTCTTGAGCAAGTCTCCTGGGTTTTTGCTGTGCACGGCCTGGATGACGGCGAGGTGATCAAGAAGACTAAGACGACCAAATCTATAGCGACAACGACGGCTAAATTCCCTCAGGTAGGGCGCTTGTATGGGTGGATGAGTGATCATGCTCACTGGAGCTACGGCGCGCATATGAAAGTAATCGTTGAAGATGATGAGAGCGCGACGAGTGCGCTGCTGGCTTCCTCAGAGTTTAAAGCGATCGCATATGCGATGCTGATCGCGCTGACTTTCTTAGTTTCGGAAATTGTAGCCTCCATACTAGGTAGCTATCTGGCGCTTTCTTCTGCGGAAGAATTTAAAAGTTGGAATGCGACGCGCGGGGCCTTCGATGCAGCCTCGATGATAGACAAAATGTATCATCTATCTGGTGAGGCGCCAGATATTGGATTAATTCTGAACATCGTGAAGGTGGATAGAAAGAATGGTTGAACTCGCTCTCCCCAAGAACTCTCAGATGCGTGAAGGCAAGGTCTGGCCGAAGCCGGCCGGTGCCACGAACACCCGCGAATTCCGTGTCTATCGCTGGAGCCCGGATGACGGCCTGAACCCGAGCATCGACACTTATTACATCGATGTCGACGATTGCGGCCCGATGGTGCTCGACGGTCTGCTCTACATCAAGAACAAGATCGATCCGACGCTGACACTGCGCCGCTCCTGTCGCGAAGGCATTTGCGGCTCGTGCGCGATGAACATCGATGGCACCAATACGCTCGCCTGCACCAAGGGCATGGACGAGATCAAGGGCACGGTGAAAATCTATCCGCTGCCGCATATGCCCGTCGTCAAAGATCTCGTGCCGGATCTGACGAACTTCTACGCCCAGCATCGCTCGATCGAGCCCTGGCTGAAGACGGTGTCGCCGCCGCCGGCGAAGGAGTGGAAGCAGAGCCACGAGGATCGTCTGAAGCTCGACGGCCTTTATGAATGCATCCTCTGCGCCTGCTGCTCGACCTCCTGTCCGAGCTACTGGTGGAACGGCGACCGTTATCTCGGCCCGGCCGTTCTTCTGCAGGCCTATCGCTGGCTGATCGACAGCCGTGACGAAGCAAAGGGCGAGCGTCTTGATAATCTCGAAGATCCGTTCCGCCTCTATCGCTGCCACACGATCATGAACTGCGCCCAGACCTGCCCCAAGGGTCTGAACCCGGCCAAGGCGATCGCCGAAATCAAGAAGATGATGGTCGAGAGGCGGATCTGACCGCCGCCGACCGTTCGTCCCTGTTGCGGCGGGAATAGCCTGACCGCCATGATTACCGCTTCGACCACATCGGGTCGGAGCGGGATCATTCTGTAGGCCGCTCTCGGTGAAGAGGCGGATGCCGCCGCTGCAGCTCACGGAATTTTTATCGGCCTCGCTTGCATGTTGTTCCGATTTCTCCAGCAAACTTCGCTAGAACGCGGACCTGCAGGAACTCGCCGGATGAGGTTTGTCTGGTTAAGCCTTGAAATGACCGGATTCCTGCGGAGCTATGGCCTCCAGCGATTTGTGTCCCGTAGCGACTTGATTAACCAAAGTGAAATACGGTAATTCCAACTTAATTAAGCGCCAGTTTGCAAACCTCGATGGTGGACAATTAGGAGTATGATGATGCAATTGAGATATGCAGCGACGGCTGCGGCGATAGGTCTGTCGCTTGCCGGTTGCCAGCGCACAGCATACAACGACGAATATTCTGCCGCGCCATTGCAGGCTCAACCCGTTCCTTCCGTCCAATCCAGCCAGCTTCCGCCGACCACCGGCGGCGCCTCGCAGTTCCCGGCAGCGCCGACGAATACGCCGAATGCTGCCAATCAGCAGCAACAGCAGGCGATGGCCGCTTCCGCGCAGGACGTGACCAAGGAATCCATGGTCGGTAGCTGGAAGGTCAGCAATGGCGGCGCGAGCTGCGACATGTTCCTGACGCTCACCAATCTCGGCAGCGGTTCGCGCGGCGGCACGCGCGGTTGCGCGGGCGAGTTGACGACGATGGGTTCCTGGGAAGTGTCCGGCAAGCAGGTCATCCTCAAGAATCGTGACGGCAGCCAGATCGGCTCGCTCTACAAGACGGCCGCTTCGCGCTTCGACGGTTCCACGGCATCCGGCCAGCCGCTCAGCCTCAGCCGATAAGCTCTTTTGAAGCGGCTGGGCCGTCCAGCCGCTTCCTCCTTGCACAGGCGGGTATTTCCCCATGCAGCCCATGCCCGACTATTCCATCAGCGTCGTCGAACATCTAAAGACGCTGACGGCTTCCGGATCGCTTCAGGTGGATTCGGCGCAGATGGATGTCGCAAAATCCCTCGATCGCGTGCTTGCCGATCTCAAGCGGAAGCGACCGGCGACCAAATCGAGCGCGCTTGGCTGGATGTTTGCCGCGCGCAAGAGGCCGACGGGGATCGTTCGTGGCCTCTACATCCATGGCAGTGTCGGGCGCGGCAAGACCATGCTGATGGACATGTTCTTCAACATGGCGCCCTGCAGCAAGAAACGTCGGGCACATTTCCATGAGTTCATGGCGGATGTGCACAACCGCATCGCTGCTCACCGGCTGAAGTTCAAGAATGGCGAGACCAAGCAGGCCGATCCGGTACCGCCGGTCGCAGCCGACCTTTATGGTCAGGCGGAGCTGCTTTGCTTCGATGAATTCACCGTGACCGACATTGCCGATGCGATGATCCTGTCGCGGCTGTTTTCCGAATTGTTTTCGCTCGGCTGCGTCTTGGTTGCCACATCGAATGTCGAGCCGGACAATCTCTATCGCGATGGCCTCAATCGCGGCCTGTTCCTGCCTTTCATCGATCTTTTGAAACGCCATGTCGATGTCGTCACGCTGGACTCGCCAACGGATTACCGCATGGAGAAGCTGAATAGCCAGCCGGTCTATCTGACCCCGATCAACGATCGCACCGATATGGCAATGGATGCGTCGTGGGTGCAGGTGCTGCACGGACGCAAGGCACAGCCGTCAGACATTCCGATGAAGGGGCGTTCCATCCATGTGCCGCTCGCCGTCGATCGCGCGGCGCGCTTCTCGTTCGCCGATCTCTGTGAAGCGCCGCTGGGCGCAGCCGATTTCCTGGCCATCGCCAATCGGTTCGACACGATATTTCTCGACCGCGTTCCGAAGCTCGGGCCGGAAAAGCGCAACCAGACCAAGCGCTTCATCATTCTCATCGACACGCTTTACGATCATGCCATCCGGCTTTACGTTTCGGCCGAGGCGATGCCGGAGGAGCTTCTGATCGAAAAACGCGGCACGGAAGGCTTCGAGTTCGACCGCACCGCATCGCGGCTTTTCGAAATGCGCAGCACGGAATATCTTGCCCAGACTCAGGCAAAACGCGCCGCCGAGTAACGTTTTGGTGACAAAATGTCTTACGTTTACGTAAGACATTTTCGATCTAACCGATTGAAATACCTGATCCAAAAATAATCAATTGCCAATTTCGACCTTTGGGTCTATGCGATTGGCGGCAATGGTGGATGCCTTGCAAGGTGTCCCGCCACGGATTTTGATCGCAAAGGATACACCGAAATGGCGCGCAACAAGATCGCACTTATTGGTTCTGGCATGATTGGTGGCACGCTGGCGCATCTCGCCGGCCTGAAAGAACTGGGCGACATCGTCCTGTTCGACATCGCGGACGGCATTCCCCAGGGCAAGGGTCTCGACATCGCCCAGTCTTCTCCTGTCGAAGGCTTCGACGCCAACCTCACCGGCGCCAGCGACTATTCCGCGATCGAAGGCGCTGACGTCTGCATCGTCACCGCCGGCGTTCCCCGCAAGCCGGGCATGAGCCGCGACGATCTTCTCGGCATCAACCTCAAGGTCATGGAACAGGTCGGCGCCGGCATCAAGAAATATGCCCCGGACGCTTTCGTGATCTGCATCACCAATCCGCTTGACGCCATGGTCTGGGCTCTGCAGAAGTTCTCGGGCCTGCCGACCAACAAGGTCGTCGGCATGGCTGGCGTGCTCGACTCGTCGCGCTTCCGCCTCTTCCTCTCCCAGGAATTCAACGTCTCCGTCGAAGACGTCACCGCTTTCGTTCTCGGCGGACACGGCGACTCGATGGTGCCGCTCGCCCGTTACTCCACCGTTGCCGGCATTCCGCTGACCGACCTCGTCACCATGGGCTGGGTCACCAAGGAACGCCTCGAAGAAATCATCCAGCGCACCCGTGACGGCGGCGCCGAGATCGTTGGCCTCCTGAAGACCGGCTCGGCCTACTACGCTCCGGCTGCTTCCGCCATCGCGATGGCCGAATCCTACCTCAAGGACAAGAAGCGCGTCCTGCCTTGCGCTGCCTACCTCTCCGGCCAGTACGGCGTGAAGGACATGTATGTCGGCGTTCCCACCGTCATCGGTGCCGGCGGCATCGAGCGCGTGATCGAGATCGACCTGAACAAGGCCGAAAAAGAAGCCTTCGACAAGTCTGTCGCAGCCGTTGCCGGCCTCTGCGAAGCCTGCGCCGTCATCGCGCCGTCGCTGAAGTAATTTCCGCGTTCCAATAGGGATAAATCCATGAACATTCATGAATATCAGGCCAAGGCTCTGCTGAAGACCTATGGCGCACCCGTCGCGGACGGCGTTGCCATTTTCTCCGCCGATGAAGCCGAAGCCGCCGCAAAGCAGCTTCCGGGCCCGCTTTATGTCGTCAAGAGCCAGATCCATGCCGGCGGTCGCGGTAAGGGCAAGTTCAAGGAACTCGGCCCCGACGCCAAGGGCGGTGTTCGCCTCGCCAAGTCGATCGAGGACGTCGTTGCCAATGCCAAGGAAATGCTCGGCCACACGCTGGTGACCAAGCAGACCGGCCCGGCCGGCAAGCAGGTCAACCGCCTCTACATCGAAGACGGCGCCGATATCGACCGCGAACTGTATCTCTCGATCCTGGTCGACCGCTCGGTCGGCAAGGTTGCCTTCGTCGTTTCGACCGAAGGCGGCATGGACATCGAAACCGTTGCACACGACACGCCGGAAAAGATCATCACCGTCGCCATCGACCCGTCGACCGGCGTTACGGCTGCCAACTCGGCTGCCCTGTCCGACGCGCTGAAGCTCGAAGGCGCTGCCCGTGAAGACGCTGCCAAGCTCTTCCCGATCCTCTACAAGGCCTTCGTCGAAAAGGACATGGCCCTGCTCGAAGTCAACCCGCTGATCGTCATGACCAACGGCAATCTGCGCGTCCTCGACGCCAAGGTATCCTTCGACGGCAATGCGCTGTTCCGCCACGAGGACATCGTTGCGCTTCGCGACACGACCGAAGAGGACGCCAAGGAAATCGAAGCGCACAAGTATGACCTCGCCTATGTCGCCCTCGACGGCAACATCGGCTGCATGGTCAACGGCGCCGGCCTTGCCATGGCGACCATGGACATCATCAAGCTCTACGGCGCAGAGCCGGCGAACTTCCTCGATGTCGGCGGCGGCGCTACCAAGGAAAAGGTCACCGCGGCCTTCAAGATCATCACCGCCGACCCGGCTGTCGAAGGCATCCTCGTCAACATCTTCGGCGGCATCATGAAGTGCGATGTCATCGCCGATGGCGTGCTCGCAGCCGTCAAGGAAGTCGGTCTGAAGGTTCCGCTCGTCGTTCGCCTCGAAGGCACGAATGTCGAGCTCGGCAAAAAGATCATCAACGAATCCGGTCTCAACGTCATCTCCGCTGATGACCTGGACGATGCCGCCCAGAAGATCGTGAAGGCAGTCAAGGGCTGATCGGGATGGCTGCTTCCTTCGCTCCAACGGCTGCTCATCTTCGCCTCGGTGCCTTCGCCGGCATCTGGGAAGGGGAAGAGCATGTCGCGGCCTCGGCCTGGACGAAGGAAGGAAAGGCAACCGCGCAGCTCACGGCCGAGTGTCTGTTCGGCGGATTTTTCGTCGAACAGCGCTACGTGCAGACACGGGACGGCAGCACATCGTTCGAAGCCCGGAACATTCTCGGCTTCGACGCTGCGGATCAGGCCTACAAGCTCTATCAGTTCGATACGGTCGGCTTCGTGCCCGCCGCGCCGGCTTCCGGCGAGTGGATCGACGACAAGCTTGTCCTGACCAAGGTCTCGCCGCGCGGTCAACAACGCACTCTCTTCCAGTTCGAAAATGAAGACTGCTACCGCATGGGCGTCACTTTCTCGCCCGCCGGCAGCGATACATGGCAGGAGGTCGTCAGCGGCATCTATCGTCGCGTCGCCTCCGCGTCTTCCAACCTCTCGTAACAAAGGCCTCGCATGTCTATTCTCATCAACAAAGACACCAAGGTCCTGGTTCAGGGCCTGACCGGCAAGACCGGTACTTTCCACACTGAACAGGCGCTTGCCTATCACGGCACGAAGATGGTCGGCGGTATCCACCCTTCCAAGGGCGGTGAAACCTGGGCCGGCAAGGACGGCGAAAAGCTGCCGATCTTCAAGTCCGTCGCCGAAGGCAAGGAAGCAACCGGCGCCAACGCTTCGGTCATCTACGTGCCGCCGGCTGGCGCTGCGGCCGCGATCCTCGAAGCGATCGAAGCCGAGATCCCGCTGATCGTCTGCATCACGGAAGGCATTCCGGTCGCCGACATGGTCAAGGTCAAGGACCGTCTCATCAAGTCGAAGTCGCGCCTGATCGGGCCGAACTGCCCCGGCGTCCTGACCCCGAACGAATGCAAGATCGGCATCATGCCGGGCTCCATCTTCAAGAAGGGCTCGGTCGGCGTTCTCTCGCGTTCCGGCACGCTGACCTACGAAGCCGTGTTCCAGACCACCAATGAAGGCCTCGGCCAGACGACGGCTGTCGGCATCGGCGGCGACCCGGTCAAGGGCACCGAATTCATCGACGTCCTGGAAATGTTCCTCGCCGACGACGAAACCAAGTCGATCATCATGATCGGCGAAATCGGCGGCTCGGCGGAAGAAGACGCCGCGCAGTTCCTCAAGGACGAAGCCAAGAAGGGCCGCAAGAAGCCGATGGTCGGCTTCATCGCCGGCCGCACGGCACCTCCCGGCCGCACGATGGGCCATGCCGGCGCCGTAATTTCTGGCGGCAAGGGCGGCGCGGAAGACAAGATCGCAGCGATGGAATCGGCAGGCATCCGCGTGTCGCCGTCGCCGGCGCGTCTCGGCAAGACGCTGGTAGAAGTCCTGAAGGGCTGATCCTACCTATTGCAAGACCCGGACGGGAAGCGGCAGTCGCCAGCCCGTCCGGCCTTCGAATTCGTAAAAGCAGATACGTGATCCCAAGGGATCGCGGACGAAATATGGTCGCCGGATTTCCATAAGCCGGCAAAGCAAACAAGTCGGGAGGCGGACGAGAGCGTCCGCATATCACCATGGCAAGGCAAGAAGCCAACGAGCAATTTCAGATCACCTCGTTCCTGGACGGCGCCAACGCTGCTTATATCGAGCAGCTTTATGCGCGCTTCGAGGAAGACCCATCGTCGGTCTCCGACGAATGGCGGTCGTTCTTCAAGGCACTGGAAGACAGTCCTGACGATGTGAAGAAGGCGGCCAAGGGCGCCTCCTGGCAGCGCAAGAACTGGCCGATCCAGGCAAACGGCGAGCTCGTCTCCGCGCTCGACGGCAACTGGGGCATCGTCGAGAAGGCGATCGAGACCAAGGTGAAGGCCAAGGCCGAAGCCGCAGGTAAGCCGACGGACACCGCCGACATTCTGCAGGCGACGCGCGATTCTGTCCGCGCCATCATGATGATCCGCGCCTATCGCATGCGCGGCCACCTGCACGCCAAGCTCGACCCGCTGGGTATCGCCGCTGCGGTCGAAGACTACAAGGAGCTGTCGCCGGAAGCCTATGGCTTCACCGAGGCCGACCTCGACCGCAAGATCTTCATCGATAACGTGCTCGGCCTCGAATATGCGAGCGTGCGCGAGATGATGGAAATCCTCGAGCGCACCTACTGCTCGACGCTCGGCGTCGAATTCATGCATATCTCCAATCCGGAGGAGAAGGCCTGGATTCAGGAACGCATCGAGGGCGTCGACAAGGGCATCGCCTTCAGCGCGGAGCGCAAGAAGGCGATCCTGCAGAAAGTGATCGAATCCGAGGGCTACGAGCAGTTCCTTGACGTCAAGTTCAAGGGCACGAAGCGTTTCGGCCTCGATGGCGGCGAATCGCTCATCCCGGCACTGGAGCAGATTCTGAAGAGCGGCAGCCAGCTCGGCCTCAAGGAAGCCGTGTTCGGCATGGCCCATCGCGGCCGTCTCAACGTGCTTTCCCAGGTCATGGGCAAGCCGCACCGCGCCATCTTCCATGAGTTCAAGGGCGGCTCCTACGCGCCGGACGAGGTCGAAGGCTCGGGCGACGTCAAGTACCATCTCGGCGCCTCTTCGGACCGCGATTTCGACGGCACCAAGGTGCACGTTTCGCTGACAGCCAACCCGTCGCATCTGGAAATCGTCAATCCGGTCGTCATGGGCAAGGTCCGCGCCAAGCAGGATATGAGCGCCACTCTCTGGGACGGCGATATCATTCCGCTCTCCGAACGCGCCAAGGTCGTGCCGTTGCTGATCCACGGCGACGCGGCTTTCGCCGGTCAGGGCGTCGTGGCTGAAATCCTCGGGCTTTCCGGTCTGCGCGGCCACCGCGTCGCCGGCACGATGCACGTCATCATCAACAACCAGATCGGCTTCACCACCAATCCGGCCTTCTCGCGTTCGTCGCCCTATCCGTCCGACGTTGCCAAGATGATCGAAGCGCCGATCTTCCACGTCAACGGCGATGATCCGGAAGCGGTGGTCTATGCGGCGAAGATCGCGACCGAATTCCGCATGAAGTTCCACAAGCCTGTTGTGGTCGACCTGTTCTGCTATCGCCGCTACGGCCACAATGAAGGCGACGAGCCGTCCTTCACGCAGCCGAAGATGTACAAGGTCATTCGCGCCCACAAGACGGTGCTGCAGCTCTATTCCGAGCGGCTGGTTGCCGAAGGCGTGCTGAGCGAAGGCGAAGTCGAGAAGATGAAGGCCGACTGGCGCGCCCATCTCGAACAGGAGTTCGAGGCCGGCCAGTCCTACAAGCCGAACAAGGCCGACTGGCTGGACGGCGAATGGTCGGGCCTGCATACGGCCGACAATGCAGACGAGCAGCGTCGCGGCAAGACTGCGGTGCCGATGAAGACGCTGAAGGATATCGGCCGCAAGCTGTCGGAAATTCCGGCCGGCTTTCATGCGCACCGAACCATCCAGCGCTTCATGGAAAACCGTGCTGGCATGGTCCAGACAGGCGAAGGCATCGACTGGGCAATGGCGGAAGCGCTCGCTTTCGGCTCGCTCGTGGTCGAAGGCCACAAGATCCGTCTGTCCGGTCAGGATTGCGAGCGCGGCACGTTCTCGCAGCGTCATTCGGTTCTCTACGATCAGGAAACCGAAGATCGCTACATCCCGCTCGCCAACCTGTCGCCGACCCAGGCCCGCTACGAAGTCATCAACTCGATGCTGTCGGAAGAGGCGGTTCTCGGCTTCGAATACGGCTATTCGCTGGCCCGTCCGAATGCGCTGACGCTGTGGGAAGCGCAGTTCGGCGACTTCGCCAACGGTGCGCAGGTCGTGTTCGACCAGTTCATCTCGTCGGGCGAACGCAAGTGGCTGCGCATGTCCGGCCTCGTCTGCCTGCTGCCGCATGGCTATGAAGGTCAGGGTCCGGAACACTCTTCGGCCCGCCTGGAACGCTATCTGCAGCTCTGTGCCGAAGACAACATGCAGGTCGCCAACGTCACGACGCCGGCGAACTACTTCCATATCCTGCGTCGCCAGTTGAAGCGTGACTTCCGCAAGCCGCTGATCCTGATGACGCCAAAGTCGCTGCTGCGCCATAAGCGTGCGGTATCGGGCCTAGCGGAGATGGCGGGGGAAACCTCCTTCCATCGCCTGCTCTGGGACGATGCGGAAGTGATCAAGGACGGCCCGATCAAGCTGCAGAAGGACGCCAAGATTCGTCGCGTCGTCATCTGCTCGGGCAAGGTCTATTACGACCTGCTGGAAGAGCGCGAGAAGCGCGGCATCGACGATATCTACCTGCTGCGTATCGAACAGCTCTATCCGTTCCCGGCCAAGGCGCTCATCAACGAGCTCAGCCGCTTCCGCAATGCGGAGATGGTCTGGTGCCAGGAAGAGCCGAAGAACATGGGCGCATGGTCCTTCATCGATCCGTATCTGGAATGGGTGCTTGCCCATATCGACGCCAAGTACCAGCGGGTTCGCTACACCGGCCGTCCGGCCGCCGCCTCGCCGGCGACGGGCCTGATGTCCAAGCATCTGGCGCAGCTCGCTGCATTCCTTGAGGATGCGCTCGGCGGTTAAGGCATGAGCCGGAAAGGGGGTGCGCGATGGCCTATTTTCATCTGAAACTTGTGCCGCCGCGCCCCAGCTTCCCGCATGACGCCACAGGGGAGGAGATGGCCGCCATGCAGAAACACGCCGCTTATTGGCGCGATCATGCAAGTGCCGGAACGGCTGTTATCGTCGGTCCGGTTTTCGCGGCCGATGGTGCTTTCGGCATGGCTGTCCTCGACGTGGAAGACGCCGATGCCGCCAAGGCGCTTGGCGATGCCGATCCCGTCCTTCTCGCCGGGCTCGGTTTCCGCATCGAAATCTCGCCGATGCCCTCGATCATTCTCCGGCCGTCCGTCGCCGGTAATTCTATCTAAGTCATAACGACGAAAAATCAGGATCTGAACAATGGCCACTGAAATCCGCGTTCCTACCCTCGGCGAATCCGTCAGCGAAGCGACCGTCGGTACTTGGTTCAAGAAGGTCGGCGATGCCATCAAGGCTGATGAGCCGCTTCTCGAACTCGAAACCGACAAGGTGACGATCGAAGTCCCTGCGCCTTCGGCCGGCACGCTTTCCGAAATCGTTGCCCAGGCCGGCGAAACCGTAGGCCTCGGCGCGCTGCTCGGCCAGATCTCCGCCGGCAACGGTGCTGCGGTTGCTCCGGCCCAGGCTGCCGCACCGACCGCTGCTGCCGCGCCCGCTCCGGTCGCCGCTGCTCCAGTCGCCGCACCGGCTTCCGCCATGCCGGCGGCTCCGGCCGCCGCCAAGCTGCTCGCCGAAAACAATCTTTCCGCCGATCAGGTCGATGGCAGCGGCAAGCGCGGCCAGGTCCTGAAGGGTGATGTCATCGCCGCCGTCGCCAAGGCTGCCTCGGCGCCTGCCGCCGCACCGGCTGCTCCGGTTGCCGCCCGAGCCCCGACCACCGTCGAAGATGCCGGCCGCGAAGAGCGCGTGAAGATGACGCGCCTGCGCCAGACGATCGCCAAGCGCCTTAAGGATGCGCAGAACACCGCCGCCATGCTCACCACCTATAACGAGGTGGACATGAAGGCCGTCATGGACCTGCGCAACAGGTACAAGGACATCTTCGAGAAGAAGCATGGCGTGAAGCTCGGCTTCATGGGCTTCTTCACCAAGGCAGTCACGCATGCGCTGAAGGAACTCCCGGCCGTCAACGCCGAGATCGACGGCACCGACATCATCTACAAGAACTACTGCCACATCGGCGTTGCCGTCGGCACGGACAAGGGCCTCGTGGTTCCGATCGTGCGTGATGCCGACCAGATGTCGATCGCCGGCATCGAGAAGGAAATCGGCCGCCTCGGCAAGGCAGCCCGTGACGGCCAGCTCTCCATGGCCGACATGCAGGGCGGTACCTTCACCATCTCCAACGGCGGCGTCTACGGCTCGCTGATGTCCTCGCCGATCCTGAATGCGCCGCAGTCGGGCATTCTCGGCATGCACAAGATCCAGGAGCGTCCGGTCGCCATCGGCGGCCAGGTCGTCATCCGCCCGATGATGTATCTGGCGCTCTCCTACGATCACCGCATCGTCGACGGCAAGGAAGCGGTTACCTTCCTCGTGCGCGTCAAGGAAAGCCTGGAAGATCCGGAACGTCTGGTTCTCGATCTCTAAGGGAGCGCTGGCTCATGTCGAAATGGCCCATGCGGACGATGCGCGGACTCTTGTGCGCCGTCGCCGCGTGGATGCCATTTTCCGCCGCCGCGGATGATTTCGACGTTGCCAAGCTCAGCAGCAATCTCGATCTGGCGTCGCTGAGCGACGCCGATCTCGCCGCCCGGTCGATCACTGTCTTTCACATGGGCGATGTCGAATTGACGTCCGGCCGCATCGTCGCCAGCGATCCTCTGGTCGGGCCGGATCGTCCCGCCTTCGTCAGGATCGTTGCGCCGGGCAACTATCCCGTGTCCATCTACAAGGCCTTCGGCCGCGTTGCCGCGGCCGGCCTGCGCTTTGCCGATGGCAAGCCGGCGCGCTGGGAGCTGGCGCTCATTCCCGGCCAGGATATCAAGTCGCTGAAGAACGACGAGTTCTTCGGCTATCCGGTCGATGCCGGTCTTGGCTGCTATATGGATGCGGAAACATACGCCCTGATCCAGGAACGGGAGCAGCAGGTCCGCACCCAGAAGTCCGCCACCGACATCAATTACTACGATGATGTGCTCGCTCCCGAGATCGAGGCGAATGACGACAAATATGTCATGCATCGGCCGGTGACCGGCAAGCGCGGCAATGTCGCGGTGTTCTGGAGCGGATGGGGCGATGGTTTCTACCCGGTGTTCTGGGGCCTCGATGCGAAGGATCGCCCGCTTGTCCTCTTTACGGATTTCGGGGTGACAGAAAATGCAGACGGTCGGCACGAACCAGGGGGAGGGTGATCATGCTGGCGAACCGAGGGATGGCACGACTAGGCCCCGTGCACTGGGCAATGATGGCGTTTGCGGCCATTCCGGTGCCGGCGCTTGCGGATGAATGCGTACAGGAAAAGGCTGTTTATGGCGACATGGACGATGCCTACGAGCTGCGTTTCGAACCGGTCGATTCCGACGCGGCAGCCACCAGCAACAAATTCAAATTCTCTGTGCGGAACACGCCGATCGTGGCGGATGGCGTGGTGATGCGCTCGGATGATCAACTGCGCGCCAACGGCCTGATCATGTTCAACTGCCCGGAAGGCGATGTGACCGGCGCCGATCTCCGCGCCTGCACTGTTTGGCAGGGCATGATCTACGCCTCTGACCTGAAGGGCAATATCGGTGTCTTGCCGGCGGAGGGCGCAGGCGCCGCGGCGCGGCTGTTCCTGCCGGCGCTCGGACCTTCGATCCGTGAATCCTCCATCTGGGGCAAAGGCAAAGCGACCGTCGCCCCCTGGGATGTCCTGACCTTGAAAGGATGCGGCGAATGACTGGCAAATCCCCTGTTCTTCTCGTCACCGGCGGCAGCCGCGGCATCGGGGCGGCAGTGTCGATTGCGGCTGCCCGGCAAGGCTGGGCCGTGGCCGTCAATTACGCTTCGAACAAGGCGGCTGCTGAGGCGGTCGTCACCGCGATTAGGGATGCCGGCGGCGAGGCGATTGCGGTCGCCGGCGATGTCGGCTCGCCCGAGGATATCAGGTCCATTTTCTCCACCGTCGACCAGCATTTCGGTCGGTTGGACGGTCTCGTCAACAATGCCGGCATCGTCGATCGCGTGCAGCGTCTGGACGAGATGACGCCGGAGCGCCTCGACCGGATGTTTCGCATCAACATCACCGGCTCGATGCTGGCCGCCGCGGAAGCCGTTCGCCGCATGTCCACTCGCCATGGCGGCAAGGGCGGCGCGATCGTCAACCTCTCCTCCGTGGCAGCCACCCTTGGTGGCGGTGGGCAATATGTCGATTATGCGGCTTCCAAGGGCGCGATCGATACGTTCACGCTCGGCCTGGCGCGCGAGGTGGCGGCCGAGGGCATAAGGGTCAATGCGGTGCGGCCGGGCATTATCGATACGGAAATCCACGCGGCGGCAGGCCTGCCAGACCGTGCGCGCGAGATCGCTCCGCAACTGCCGATGAAGAGGGCGGGGACCGCGGAAGAGGTGGCGGACGCCATCCTCTACCTGTTGGGAGCCCAGGCATCCTATATAACGGGCGCCGTCCTCGATGTGAGCGGCGGCCGCTGATCGGAAAGGGCAGAAATCATGCAATATGTCTTGGAATTCCTCGGCCTGATGGCGGTGTTTTCGATTTTCATCGTCGCACCGGGCGCTGACTTCGCCGTCATCCTGCGCCAGAGCATCGTGCATGGCCGCCGCGCGGCCGTCATGACCGGCCTCGGCATGGGCTTCTCTCTGCTTTTCCACGTCAGCTATACCATTCTCGGCCTCGGTCTCATCGTCTCGCAATCGCTGATGCTCTTCAGCCTGATCAAATGGGCCGGCGTCCTTTATCTCGTCTATCTCGGCATCAAGTCTTTCCGGGAGCCCGGCTTCAAGGTGAAGGAGATCGAGATCGGCGAGGAGGATCGCAAGCCGGTTTCCATCTGGCGCTGCCTGGCAACGGGTTTCATCACCAATGCGCTCAATCCGAAGCCGGTGCTGTTTTTCCTGTCGCTGTTTTCGACGCTCGTGCATCACGACACGCCGGCGCTCATTCAGTTTTCCTATGGCATAGGCATGGCGACGGCGCTTGTCGCCTGGTTTGCCGGCGTCTCCGTCTTCTTCACCGTCAAGCCGGTCCGCGATCGCTTCATCGCCGGCGGCAAATGGTTCAACCGCATCACTGGAGCGGCACTTGTCGGCTTCGGTATCCGCCTCGCATTGGCGCGGGCGACCGACTAACAGAGATACAAAACAAGGAAATTAAAACCATGTCCTACGATGTGATCATTATCGGAACCGGCCCCGGCGGCTATGTCTGCGCTATCAAGGCGGCGCAGCTCGGCCTCAAGGTGGCAGTCATCGAAAAGCGCGCCACGTTCGGCGGCACCTGCCTCAACATCGGCTGCATCCCGTCCAAGGCGCTGCTGCATGCCTCCGAAATGTTCCATCATGCCGGCCATGGCATGGACGCGCTCGGCGTCGAAGTCGCAGCACCGACGCTCAATCTTTCGAAGATGATGGCGCACAAGGATGCGACGGTGAAGGCGAACACCGACGGCGTCGCTTTCCTCTTCAAGAAGAACAAGATCGATACCTTCCAGGGCACCGGCAAGATCGTCGCTACCGGCAAGGTTTCCGTCACGGCCGAGGATGGCAAGGTGACCGAGATCGAGGGCAAGAACATCGTTATCGCCACCGGCTCCGACGTTGCCGGCATTCCGGGCGTGTCGCTCGAAATCGATGAGAAGGTGATCATTTCGTCCACCGGCGGCATCGCGCTCGACAAGGTGCCGGCCAACATGATCGTCGTCGGCGGCGGTGTCATCGGCCTCGAGCTCGGCTCGGTCTGGTCGCGCCTCGGCGCCAAGGTCACGGTCGTCGAATATCTCGACACCATTCTCGGCGGCATGGACGGCGAAGTCTCCAAGCAGTTCCAGCGCATGCTGGCCAAACAGGGCATCGACTTCCATCTCAGCGCCAAGGTCACCGGCGTCGAAAAGGTCGGCGACGGCGCCAAGGTCACCTTTGAGCCGGTCAAGGGCGGCGACAAGGTGGTGCTCGATGCCGATGTCGTGCTGGTGTCGACCGGCCGCAAGCCCTACACGGCCGGTCTCGGCCTGGAAGAGGCAGGCGTTGCCCTCGATGTCAGGGGCCGCGTCGAAATCGATGGCCATTTCAAGACCAATGTTCCTGGCATCTATGCCATCGGCGACGTGGTGAAGGGCCCGATGCTGGCGCACAAGGCGGAAGACGAGGGCGTGGCGCTTGCCGAAATCCTCGCCGGTCAGGCTGGCCATGTGAATTACGATGTCATTCCGAGCGTGGTCTACACGCAGCCCGAAGTCGCCTCCGTCGGCAAGACCGAGGAAGAGCTGAAGGCCGCGGGCATCGCCTACAAGGTCGGCAAATTCCCCTTCACCGCCAATGGCCGCGCCCGCGCCATGCTGGCGACGGACGGTTTCGTCAAGATCCTGGCGGACAAAGAGACTGACCGCGTTCTCGGCGGCCACATCGTCGGCTTCGGCGCTGGCGAGATGATCCACGAGATTGCCGTGCTGATGGAATTCGGCGGCTCGTCGGAAGATCTCGGCCGCACCTGCCATGCGCATCCGACCATGTCGGAAGCCGTAAAGGAAGCCGCGCTCGCGACCTTCTTCAAGCCGATCCATATGTAAATTATAGAGACGTATCCTTTGATGTGAGCGGCGGCGGTGATGACGGCCGCCGTTTCCTTTTGCGGGTTGTCGTGAGCGAATTGCCGCAGCCGTCGTTTGTATGTCTGGCTATACGTTGGCTGTGCTACTTTGCAGAGAGTGAAACAGCAGACGCCAAAATGCCGGCAAAGCCCGTAATGGTTAAACCAAATATGCCGCATCCCGCATTGCCGGGCGCGGACTGGGCTGATTGTTACGAGCTACAGGTACAGGAATCGGATTTTACGGCAGTCGCTGCCGCGCGCACAATGTTCGGCAAATTTCCTTTTTGGGTGCGGTCACTGCTAAAGCTGCGCGATACGGTCGTCAGCGTCTTCGGCCTGAAATCTACGGGACATCACTCCCTAAATACGTCGGAAACAATCGGCTTCTTTCCGATCGTCAGCAAATCAGAGAACCAAGTTGTTCTCGGCTTCGACGACAAGCACCTTGATTTCCGTGTCGTAATCGATGTGCGGGATGATGGTCGGGGGCGTCGACTCATCGATATAACGACGCTCGTGAAACGGAAAATCTTGCTCGGCCAGATCTATATCGCTGTGATCACGCCGTTCCATCGGTTGATTGTCGAGACAGTGCTGACTGACTTCGGCAAACGAATGGGCGCGCTCAGTTCGCCGCCGTCACCGTAAAACCCTGCTTGCGCAGCAGTTCCACCAGACCCTGATCGCCGACCAGATGCAGTGCGCCGACGGCGATGAAGGCGTTGCCCTTGGCGAGGATCGGCGCGGCGCGTTCGGCCATTACCTTGTTGCGGTCCAAAATGATGCGCTGTTCGAAGGCGGCGGTATCATCGTCGGACAGGTTCTGATCCGGCACGATGTTCTTCAGCATCGGGACGATCGCGCCGATATTGCCGGCGAGATAGAGATCGGTCATGGTTTCGTTGACGTCGTTGATCTTGTCGCCGAGTTCCAGCGTCTGGATCAGCGATTTCACGTGAAGTTCGATCGGCAGATCGCTCATGGCCTTGGCCTGTTCGGCCAGTGTTTCCAGCCCCTTCACCTGTTTGCCGCTAGCGATCGCGTCGCTCGCAAGCTTCTGATCGAGGAATTTCATGCCGGCCGTCTTGCGGCGGACTTCACAGCCGGTCATTTCGAAAGAGCTCGAAATCAACCAAGGTTGCATGTGGGCGACGGTGGCGAGCGACACGCCGCGCTGTTTCAGGCCCGCTTCCAGCTTGGCATTCTCTTCCGGCGACAGATGCTGGCTAATGGTCGAGCCGTCGGTCAGCATCATCAAAGACGGATTGCCGAAGAGAGCTGCCATCGCCTTCTTGTCGTCGAGGATTTCATCGGATTCGACGACGATCGTATCCGCCCCGGCACTTGCTTCGGCTGCGCCCTTCGGCATGGTCACCACGCGCGCGTCGCTGACATGCATGGTGCCGAGCAGCCAGGAGGGTTTTAGGCCGGACTTTTCGATCTTCCAGAAGATGCCCTTGCCATTCGCCACCTTGTCACCCTCGGCGAGGATCGAGGCATATTTGGCGGGGTCGCTCTTTTGCAGTTCAGCCATCAGATCTTTGCCGCCGCAGCTATCGGACGCGGCCTCTTCGGCATGCGCAGGCGCCAGCGACAACAGAGCCACGATCAATGCCGTCATCAGCATCCAGGGAAAGGCCGTCGCCAGCCAGAGGAGAATGTCACCGAATCTCGACGCTGTCAGCCGCGCTGTCTTGATTCCGAGAGCAGACATTATCTCAACCTTCCGAAAGCAGGGGACATGATCGCGACTTTGGCCGGGATCATGCCGAATTAGCTTCTGCTCTATCCGCCTGAAACGCATATTCCCTTAACGCGAGAGGTTAACACTTTCTTACGCCCGCGGGTGAGCCCGGTCATAGACCTCCAGCAGCCGCGATGAATCGACCCCAGTATAGACCTGTGTTGTCGAAAGGCTGGCATGGCCGAGCAATTCCTGGATCGTACGCAGGTCGCCGCCACCTGCGAGCAGATGCGTGGCGAAAGAATGGCGCAGCGCATGGGGCGTCGCCGTGTCCGGCAGCCCGAAGGCGCAGCGCAGCTTCTGCATGCCGCGCTGGATAAGGCCGGCATGCAGCTTGCCGCCGCGCGCGCCGCGAAAGAGCGGGGCATCTGCGTTGAGATGATAGGGGCAGAGCGCACGGTATTTCTCGACCGCTTCGACGACGATGGGCAGCAGCGGCACCAGCCGGGTCTTGTTGCCCTTGCCGGTGATCCGTAGCGCCGTCGCGCCGGGGCGCACGTCTTCCGGCGTCAGATCCAGCGCTTCGGAGATGCGCAGGCCACAGCCATAGAGCAGGGTCAGCACTGCCGTGTCGCGCGCGGCAATCCAAGGCTCGTCATGCATCTGCGCCTCGTCGCTGACGACGGTGATCGCCTGGGTGTCCGACAGCGGCTTCGGCAGTGATTTCGGCTGCTTCGGCGAGCGTACCGCTCCGGCGCCGGCCGCGTTCACCAGGCCTTTCTTTTCAAGATAGCGCAGCAGCGAACGAAGGCCGGCGAGGTTGCGCCCGAGCGAACGCGCACCCGCGCCATCCTTGCGGCGCGCAGCCAGAAAACCGCGGAAGTCGGCGGGGCGTAGCGCATGGATATCCTTGATTGTCGCCGGGCCACCGAGATGGCCGGTCAGAAACGTCAAGAATTGCCGCGTGTCACGCTCGTAGGCATCCAGCGTATGGGCCGAAAGCCGCCGCTCCTGGCCGAGCGTATCCAACCAACGGCTGCGCTCAGCCATCAGCTCGGGATCGGCGATAATCAGCAACTCGTTCAGTGGAAAACCCCTTGAAATTCAAATTCCTTCTGCCACTTTGAAGGAGGGAAGGTTATGGAATCGCTAACATTCCTACTGTGCCGTGTCTCTCCTTTGCGTACGGAAAGATCGCAGTAGTTCTTTTCAACTGCGTATAGGCTGCGCCTTGAATCAAAATCGATTTAAGCGGTTATACGCGAGGCGCTTGTCATGCTTCGATCATATTCGATTGCAATAGAGTACAACCCAACCATCCAGGGCATTTCATGGCACGTCGCGGTTCGATAACTGCATTGGGACAACTTGCAGAAGCAATTGCTTTGGTGTCCCAGGGCCAGCCCGGACATATCGTCGATACGCTGATCGCCGAGCGCGGCCAGAAGATCGTTCGCAACCCACTCTGGCCCTTGATGCGGCCCTTTCTCTACACGCTGCTGCGCTACAACAAGGCGATCGAATTTGCCAACGACATCGCCAAGCTGCCGGGTTTCCAGTGCTTCGAATATATGAGCGATCTGCTGCGGCTCGATATCGGGGTAACCCACGCCGAACGCATCCCGGCTTCCGGCGGCTTCATTCTCGTCAGCAACCATCCGACCGGCATTGCCGACGGCGTCGCCGTCTTCGATCTCCTGAAGACGCGCCGGCCCGATATGATGGTTTTCGCCAATCGCGATGCCGTCCGCGTCAATCCGCGATTCGCCGAGATGATCATCCCGGTCGAATGGCGTGAGGAATATAAGAGCAAACTGAAGACGCGCGAAACGCTGCAGATCACCAATCGCGCCGTTGCCGAGGGCAAGGTTACCGTGCTCTTCCCCTCCGGCCGCATCGCCTATTGGGCAAACGGCAAGCTGAACGAGCGGCCTTGGAAGACATCGGCCGTGGGGCTGGCGCGTAAGTATAATCTGCCGATCCTGCCGGTGCATCTGACAGCGCGCAATTCCGGGCTGTTCTATTGGTTCGCCAAATGGTCGACGGAGCTGCGCGACATGACGGTGTTCCACGAGCTCCTCAACAAGCGCGGCGACCGCTTCGATTTCCTGATCGGCAATCTCATCCCGGTCGAGCATCTGGACGGCGACGTCAACGAAGTGACGAAGGCGCTGGAGAAGCATACGGTGTTCGATCTGGCTGCCGACGGAAATACGACGTTTGCGCCGGTCGGTCCTCCGGCTGCGGTCCAGGATATGGCAGCCGCCGTCGCGGAGCATTCCGTTTGACGGCTGTTGGCAGCTCATTGCTTCGGCATCCTGTGTCAAAAGACAACAGCGGTGAAAGTTTGAAGTGGCTTCGGACAATATGATGCCGAACCACCCCGGGTTTCTTTTTGTCGCCGCTCGGGGCATGGTCTGGCGCGATGACTAAAGATTCGTCCGATCTGTTCGGCGCGCTGTTTGAAGCTGCGCCCGCACACCCGACCATGAGCCGCACGGTCCCGGTTCTGGTGCCGATGCCGGCGCCGAAGCCCTATTCCTATGCGGTTCCGGAAGGCATGGCGGTCGAGCCCGGCTCGGTCGTGCAGGTGCCGCTCGGGCCGAGGCAGGTGATCGGTGTCGTCTGGGATGGCGGCGATGAGGGCGGCGTCGATCCGAAGAAGCTGCGGCCGATCAGCCATGTCTTCGATTGCCCGCCGCTGACCAAGGAGATGCGCGATTTCATCGACTGGGTGGCCGCCTATACGCTGTCGCCGCCGGGGCTGGTGGCGCGCATGGCGCTGCGCGCGCCCGCAGCCTTCGATCCCGAACCGATGGTCGAGGGCCTTCGTTTTGTCGGCGGCGCACCGGAACGGCTGACACCCGCCCGCACCCGGGTCATGGAGACGGCAAAGGACGGCCTCTCGTGGACGCGGAGCGGGCTGGCGCACGCTGCCGGCGTTTCGACTGGAGTCGTCGACGGGCTGATCGCGCAGGGCATTTTCGAAACCATATTCCTGCCGCCGCCGCCCGTCGTCGCCAGGCCCGATCCGGATTTCACCGCCTCGCGGCTCGAAGGCCCGCAGCGCGAAGCGGCCGATGAAATCCTTGCCGAGGTGCGCAAGGGCGAGTTCTCCGTTTCGCTGATCGATGGCGTCACCGGCTCGGGCAAGACCGAGGTCTATTTCGAGGCGATCGCCGAGATGCTGAAGCGCGGCAAGCAGGTGTTGATCCTGCTGCCGGAAATCGCGCTGACGGCGAGTTTCCTCGAGCGCTTTCAGGATCGCTTCGGCGCCAAGCCGGCCGAGTGGCACTCGGACCTGGCGCCGCGCATGCGCGAAAAAGTCTGGCGGCAGGCGGTGACCGGCGAGGTCCGGGTCGTTGCCGGCGCGCGCTCGGCGCTGTTCCTGCCCTTCGAAGACCTTGGCCTGATCATCGTCGACGAAGAGCACGATCCCGCCTACAAGCAGGAGGATCGGGTCTATTACAATGCCCGCGACATGGCGGTCGTGCGCGGCCGGATCGGCGATTTTCCGGTAGTGCTGGTGTCGGCGACCCCTTCGGTCGAGAGCCAGGTCAACGGCCAGAGCGGGCGTTACAGCACCATTCATCTGCCGACCCGCTACGGGGATGCGGCTCTTCCGGACCTGCATCTGATCGACATGCGCCGGCATGCGCCGGAGCGCGGCGGGTTCCTCTCGCCGCTGCTAATTCGGGCGATCGGCAAAACGGTGGAAAAGGGCGAACAGTCGCTGCTGTTCCTCAACAGGCGCGGCTATGCACCGTTGACGCTCTGCCGCGTCTGCGGGCATCGCTTCCAATGTCCGCAATGTTCGAGCTGGCTGGTGGAACACCGTTTCCGTGGACAGATCCAGTGCCATCAATGCGGCTATGCCGAACGGACGCCTGAAGCCTGCCCGGAATGCGGCACGCTCGACCATCTCATCGCCTGCGGTCCGGGCGTCGAGCGCATTGCCGAGGAGGTCGAGCGGCATTTTCCCGAAGCGCGGACCATCGTGCTCTCCTCCGACATCATGGGCGGCGTCAAGCGGCTGCGGCTGGAGCTGGAGGCCATTGCCAAGGGCGAGGCGGATATCGTCATCGGCACGCAGCTCGTCGCCAAAGGACACAATTTCCCGCTGATGACGCTGGTCGGCATCGTCGACGCCGATCTTGGTCTTGCCAATGGCGATCCGCGTGCAGCCGAGCGGACATTCCAGCTTCTGTCGCAGGTGACCGGCCGCGCCGGGCGAACCGGGCTCAAGAGCCACGGCCTGTTGCAGACCTATCAGCCGCAGCACCCCGTCATGCAGGCGATCGTCTCCGGCGATGCCGGCGCTTTCTATGAGCGCGAGATTTCGGAGCGCGAAAGAGCCATATTGCCGCCCTTCGGCCGGCTCGCCTCGATCATCGTCTCGGCCGATACCCGGCAGGATGCGGAAACTCATGCCCGCGGCCTGCGCAATGCGGCGCCGCAGGTCCAGGGCATATCGGTGCTCGGGCCGGCTGAAGCGCCGCTCGCCCTGGTGCGGGGCCGCCATCGTTTCCGCCTGCTTGTGCACGGCCGGCGCAATTCAGATATGCAGGGGTTCCTTCGCGCTTTGCTGGCACAATCGCCGAAGGAGCGCGGTTCCGTGCAGGTGCAGCTTGACATCGATCCACAGAGTTTCCTGTAGTTTCGCGAAACGGTGCCTTTCCGGCGTCTTCCCCTGTTTCGCCTGTTCATGCCATAAGTCAGCCTCTTGATATGATTGATTTGGTTTAGGTTGATTTGGGGACGACCGATGGAGCTTTATTTTCCGACTGACCTGGGCGAACAGCTTGCCTATTGCTCGGCGGCGTTTACGGCGCTCATCGGGTTCCTCGCGATGTTCGCGCCTGGCTATACCTATCGTTTCCTGAAGTTGCAGGTGCGCGAAGGGCGGCCGGAAGCCTATGCCGAGGGACGTTCGGCCGGCGGCTTCTATCTGGGCTTCGGGCTGGTCGCTATCCTGCTGGCGCAGCCGATGGTCTACCTGGCGCTCGGGGCGTCCTTTGCCGTTGCCGCATTCGGTCGCATCCTCTCGATCATGTCGGATCGGGGAAGCGTTCTCGTGAATTTGTTACTTCTGGTTGTCCAGGCGATTTTGGCGGCTCTACCGCTTCTTTACGGATTGGGCTATATTTGATCGAAAATGATCTCGCTTCGGCTGCAATTGCCCGCGCTATCCCCAAGGTTTTGAACTTTTTGCCATCATAAATTCACCCGAATAGCGTATTCGGCTATTACGCGTGTTGCGAGTCTCAATATCCTATGTTAGACGAACCCCGAATTTCGGATGAGGTAGGGGGAAGCCCCTGCTGATTTCTGGGGGAAATCAAAACGAATTCAAGAACATGTGGCTTCCGTCTCCCGGAAGCCGGATTCTTGGGTTGAAATCAGGGAATTTTGTGCCCGTGGCAGACACATCCCAGCATATTTCTGGTGTCGCAGAGCGATATGCCTCGTCATTGTTCGAGCTGGCCCTCGAAGAGGGTGCTGTTCCGGCAGTGACCGCCGATCTCGATCGGTTTCAAGCCATGCTGGATGACAGCGAAGATCTGAAGCGTTTCGTCTCGAGCCCGGTCTTTTCGGCCGAAGAGCAGGTCGGTGCCGTCCAGGCGCTGGCAACGAAGGCGGGCTTCGGCAATTACGTCACCAATTTCCTCAAGGTCGTGGCAGGCAACCGGCGCCTTTTTGCGCTGCCGGGCATGATCAAGGCTTTCCGTATCATCGCCGCGAAGCATCGCGGCGAAGTTTCCGCCGAGGTCACCTCGGCGCATGCGCTGACCCCGGCGCAGGAAGATGAATTGAAGGCGGCGCTGAAGGGCGTCACCGGCAAGGACGTGGCGATTGCCGTCACCGTCGATCCGTCGATTCTTGGTGGCCTGATCGTCAAGGTCGGTTCGCGTCAGATCGATACGTCCCTTCGCACCAAACTCTCCACCCTTAAGCTTGCATTGAAAGAGGTCGGCTGATGGATATCCGCGCCGCGGAAATTTCCGCAATTCTGAAAGATCAGATCAAAAACTTCGGCAAGGAAGCTGAAGTCTCCGAAGTCGGCCAGGTTCTCTCCGTCGGTGACGGTATCGCCCGCGTCTACGGTCTGGACAATGTTCAGGCCGGCGAAATGGTCGAATTCCCCGGCGGCATCCGTGGCATGGCGCTGAACCTCGAATCCGACAACGTCGGCGTGGTTATCTTCGGCTCCGACCGTGACATCAAGGAAGGCGACACCGTCAAGCGCACCGGCGCGATCGTTGACGTTCCGGTTGGTCCGGAGCTTCTCGGCCGCGTTGTCGACGCGCTCGGTAACCCGATCGACGGCAAGGGCCCGATCAATGCGACCCGCCGCGCTCGCGTCGACGTCAAGGCTCCGGGCATCATTCCGCGCAAGTCGGTTCATGAGCCGATGTCGACCGGCCTGAAGGCCATCGACGCTCTGATCCCGGTTGGCCGCGGCCAGCGCGAGCTTGTCATCGGCGACCGCCAGACCGGCAAGACCGCCATCATTCTCGACACGATCCTGAACCAGAAGGCCATCCACGATGCCGGTCCGGACAGCGAAAAGCTGTACTGCGTCTACGTCGCTATCGGCCAGAAGCGTTCGACCGTTGCCCAGTTCGTCAAGGTGCTCGAAGAGCGCGGTGCGCTGAAGTATTCGATCGTCGTCGCCGCAACGGCTTCCGACCCGGCCCCGATGCAGTACCTGGCGCCGTTCGCCGGTTGCGCCATGGGCGAATATTTCCGTGACAACGGCATGCACGCCCTGATCGGCTACGACGACCTGTCGAAGCAGGCTGTTTCCTATCGTCAGATGTCGCTGCTGCTGCGCCGCCCGCCGGGCCGCGAAGCCTATCCGGGCGACGTTTTCTACCTGCATTCGCGCCTTCTCGAGCGCGCCGCCAAGATGAACGACGAACAGGGCGCCGGTTCGCTGACCGCTCTTCCGGTCATCGAAACGCAAGGTAACGACGTTTCGGCGTTCATCCCGACCAACGTGATCTCGATCACCGACGGCCAGATCTTCCTCGAAACCGACCTGTTCTATCAGGGTATCCGCCCGGCCGTTAACGTCGGTCTGTCGGTTTCGCGCGTCGGTTCGTCCGCACAGATCAAGGCGATGAAGCAGGTTGCCGGCTCGATCAAGGGCGAACTCGCCCAGTATCGCGAAATGGCCGCCTTCGCTCAGTTCGGTTCGGACCTCGATGCCGCAACGCAGCGCCTGCTGAACCGCGGCGCCCGCCTGACCGAGCTCCTGAAGCAGCCGCAGTTCTCGCCGCTGAAGACGGAAGAGCAGGTTGCGGTGATCTTCTCCGGCGTCAACGGCTATCTCGATAAGATCGGCGTTGCCCTGGTCGGCAAGTTTGAGCAGGGCCTGCTTTCCTACCTGCGGTCGGAAGGCAAGGACATCCTCGACGCGATCCGCACTGAAAAGGCCATCAGCGATGCGACCAAGAGCAAGCTCATCGCTGCTCTCGACAGCTACGCCAAGTCTTTCGCCTGATCGGACCTCACTTCTAGGACGGATACCGGATGCCTTCACTTAAGGATCTGAAAAACCGGATCGCCTCCGTCAAGGCGACGCAGAAGATCACCAAGGCGATGAAAATGGTCGCCGCGGCGAAGCTTCGGCGCGCCCAGGAGGCGGCCGAGGCCGCACGGCCCTATTCGGAACGCATGAGCGCCGTTCTTGCCAATATCACGGCTGCCGTCAGCGACGCGGACGGTGCGCCGCCGCTGATGACCGGCACCGGCAAGAGCGATGTGCATTTGCTCATCGTCTGCACGGCTGAGCGTGGCCTTTGCGGCGGTTTCAACTCGCAGATCGCACGTTTTGCCCGCGATCACGTCCGCAAGCTGTTGGCCGACGGCAAGACCGTGAAGATCTTCACGGTCGGCAAGAAGGGCTACGACATCCTGCGCCGTGAATACGCATCGCTGATCGTCGAGCGCAAGGAACTGCGCGACGTCAAGCGTATCGGTTTCGACAATGCCGATGCCATCGGCAAGCGCGTCATCGAAATGTTCGAAGGCGGCGAGTTCGACGTCTGCACGCTGTTCTATTCCGAGTTCAAGTCGGTGATCAGCCAGGTGCCGACCGCGTTTCAGCTCGTCCCGGCTTCGGCTCCGACCGTTGTCGAAGAGGATGCCGAGCATAAGGGTGCCGTTTACGAATACGAGCCGGATGCGGCTTCGATCCTCGCGGACCTGATCCCGCGCAACATCTCCGTCCAGATCTTCCGCGCGCTCCTCGAGAACGTCGCCGGCGAGATGGGCGCCAAGATGAGCGCGATGGACAATGCGACGCGCAACGCTGGTGAGATGATCAACAAGCTGACGCTCAATTACAACCGTCAGCGCCAGGCACAGATCACCAAGGAATTGATTGAAATCATTTCGGGCGCGGAAGCGCTCTGAGGTTAGGAAAAGAGGGTAAGAATATGGCTGACGCAGCTACCCCCGCAGGTTCTGTCGGTAAGGTTACGCAGGTTATCGGCGCCGTTGTGGACGTTGCTTTCGAAGGCGAACTCCCGGCGATCCTGAACGCGCTTGAAACCGACAACAATGGCAACCGTCTGGTTCTCGAAGTCGCACAGCACCTCGGGGAAAACGCGGTCCGCACCATCGCCATGGACTCGACCGAAGGTCTGGTTCGCGGCCAGTCCGTCAAGGACACGGGCGCGCCGATCTCGGTTCCGGTCGGACATGAAACGCTTGGCCGTATCATGAACGTTATCGGCGAGCCGGTCGACGAAGCAGGTCCGCTGAATACCCAGAAGAAGCGCGCCATCCACCAGGATGCTCCGTCTTACGTCGAGCAGTCCACGGAAGCGCAGATCCTCGTCACCGGCATCAAGGTCGTCGACCTGCTCGCTCCCTACGCAAAGGGCGGCAAGATCGGCCTGTTTGGCGGCGCTGGCGTTGGCAAGACCGTTCTTATCATGGAACTGATCAACAACGTCGCCAAGGCGCACGGTGGTTACTCGGTGTTCGCAGGCGTGGGTGAACGTACCCGCGAAGGCAACGACCTCTACCACGAAATGATCGAATCTGGCGTCAATAAGCATGGCGGCGGCGAAGGCTCCAAGGCTGCGCTCGTTTACGGCCAGATGAACGAACCGCCGGGCGCTCGTGCTCGCGTCGCTCTGACCGGTCTGACCGTTGCTGAAAACTTCCGCGATGAAGGCCAGGACGTTCTGTTCTTCGTCGACAACATCTTCCGCTTCACCCAGGCTGGTTCGGAAGTGTCGGCTCTGCTCGGCCGTATTCCTTCGGCCGTGGGCTATCAGCCGACGCTCGCCACCGACATGGGCCAGATGCAGGAACGCATCACCACGACGACGACGGGCTCGATCACCTCGGTTCAGGCCATTTACGTTCCGGCCGACGACTTGACCGACCCGGCACCGGCAACCTCGTTCGCCCACTTGGACGCAACGACGGTTCTGTCGCGCTCGATCGCTGAAAAGGGTATCTACCCGGCCGTCGACCCGCTCGACTCCACCTCGCGCATGCTCGACCCGATGGTCGTCGGCGAAGAGCACTATGAAGTCGCTCGTAAGGTTCAGTCGACCCTGCAGCGCTACAAGGCTCTCCAGGACATCATCGCCATCCTCGGCATGGACGAACTGTCGGAAGAAGACAAGCTGGCCGTTGCCCGCGCCCGCAAGATCGAGCGCTTCCTGTCGCAGCCGTTCTTCGTCGCAGAAGTCTTCACCGGTTCGCCGGGTAAGCTCGTCGCTCTCGAAGACACGATCAAGGGCTTCAAGGGCCTAGTCAACGGCGAATACGATCACCTGCCGGAAGCCGCTTTCTACATGGTCGGCTCGATCGAAGAGGCGATGGAAAAAGCCAAGAAGCTGGCTGCCTGATAAGACCAATCGAACGGCGCGCGAGGTTTCGTGCGCCGTTGCCTTGAAATAAAGACAATCGAGAAGAGACCGGTCATGCCTGACAATTTCAATTTCGAACTGGTATCTCCGGAGCGTCTGCTTCTGTCGGAGCAGGTTATCGATGTTGTCATTCCCGCCAGCGAAGGCGAGATGACCGTCATGGCCCATCATGCGCCGACGATGACCATGATCAAGCCGGGCGTCGTCAAGGTGCATGCCGCATCGGGCAAGAAGCAGGATTACGTCGTGTTCGGCGGCTTCGCCGACATCCTGCCGACCGGCTGCACGCTGCTGGCCGAATCCGCAATTCCGGTGGAAGATCTCAACCAGGATGAGCTGACGCGTCGTATCGATATCGCTAGGGCAGAACTCGAAGATGCCGAGCATCACGAGCACAAGTCGCGCCTTGAGCACTACATCATGGAAATGACGCGGCTGCGCGGCGCAATCGGACAAGATTGATCCGGTACCTAGTCTTAGGTTTTGAATGAGAGCGGCCTTTTGGGGCCGCTTTTTTGTTGGGCGGTTCGGTTTGCGTCAGCCCTGATAGCCGCCGAGCAAATGCCGATGCAACTGGCCTGCTTCCGGCGAGAGCGCACGGAAGCGGGGGGCGCCCAGATAATAACCGAAGCCGCTTTCGACCCGGTCGTTGCCGATGGTAATCAGTGCGCCCGAGCGCAGATGTTCCTCGATAAGTCCGAGGCTGCCGAGCGCGATACCCTCGCCACGCAATGCCGCCTCGACCGCCATGATGTAGGTGGAGAAGGATAGCCGCGGTCGGGGCAGTTTGCTCCTCAGTGGGTTGCCGATGCGGCCGAACCATTGGCGGAAGCTGATCCAGTGGGCGTTGAAGCGCTCGTAATCGATGAGATCCAGCCCGGCTATGTCAGCCGATGTCAAAGCCTGCGGCTCCAGGCCGCGGCTGGCGAGATAATCGGGCGAGGCGATCGGAACCAGCACTTCCTTCATCAATAGCGTCAGGTTCCAGCGCGGATGTTCGCCGGTGGAATAGAGAATGACGAGGTCGTTGGTTTCCGATGCAAGTTCCGAAGGCGAGTCCGTCGTCAGCAGGCGGACGGAGATGCCGGGGCTCTCCTTGCCGAAATCCTTGAGCCGCTGCCCGAGCCAGAGATGCGAGACCGAGCCGCTGGCAGCGATCGAAATGATCTCGCCTGTGCCGGCGCGGAAAGGCTCCAGGCTCTCCTCGAGATATTCCAGCGTGGCGCGGACGCGCTGAAACAGCCGTTCGCCTTCCGGCGTCAGCGCCAAGTTCCGGCCGCGCCGGGTAAAGAGCGCGGCGCCCAGATGATCCTCCAGCCCCTTGATACGTCGGCTGACGGCCGCTTGCGTGATGTTCAATTCGCGGCCGGCGCGGGAAAAGTTCATCGCGCGCGCCGCGGCATCGAACACGCGAAAGGATTCCAGCGGTATCTTCTCCAGCATTGTCTCTCCATAACTTCAAGTCATCAATATTCCCGATAAATGGCCAGATTTGAAGAGCTGAAATTGTGATGCAGGATTGCGGCATCGAATCTGCTGCGCTTTTCCTGGTGATCCTCGTGTCCTTTTCCATTTCCGCCATTCCAGACATCCACTTTGGCAGCGGCGCGCTGTCCGGCCTTGCCGGTGCCGCCAAATCCTTCGATGGTGTTTCCGCCGCTTTCTTGGTGATCGATGCCTTTCTGGCTCAGTCGGGTCTTGCGAATAAAATCAGAAGCGATCTGACGGAAGCGGGCATCGCCACGCAGGTCTTCTCGGATTTCTCCGGCGAGCCGAAACTCGCGCATATCCGCTCGGCGATAGAAGCGGCGAAGGGCGCGGATCTGGTAATCGGCGTCGGCGGCGGTTCGGCGCTGGATATCGCCAAGATCGTCGCCTGTTGCGCAGCATCGGGCGAAGACCCGATGTTTTATGCACTGGCCGCCAATCCCCTACCGAAGAGCCCGCTGAAGAAGATCATGGTGCCGACGACGGCCGGTACTGGCTCGGAGACCTCGGCCACCAATATTTTTGCAGGCCCCGAGGGCAAGAAGCTCTGGATCTGGGGGCCGGAAACCAAGGCAGATCTCGTCATCCTCGATCCGGCTCTGACGACCACGCTGCCGGCGGGTCTCACCGCCTGGTGCGGCCTCGATGCCTTCATCCATGCTTTCGAGGCGGCGACGAACCGCAACACGCATCGCGGTGCGCAGCTCTACGCCTATCAGGCACTGCGGCTGATCACCGGCGCGCTGGAAACGGCGGTGAAGGAGCCCGGCAATATCGAGGCGCGGGGTGACGTGCTGCTCGGCTCCTGCTTCGCCGGCATCGCCATCGACAATTGCGGCACGGCGATTGCCCACAATATCAGCCACGCGCTGGCCGGCCTTGCGCCGGTCCACCATGGGCTTGCAACCGCCCTCGGCTTTGAAGCGACGCTGCCCTGGCTGGTCGAGGCGGATACGGTTGATCTCAACGCTGCCGCAAGGGCTTGCGGCCTCGAAGGTGCGGCGGCGCTGCCCGCCTTCCTCTCCGATTGGATGGACCGTTGCGGTATTGTCCACGCTTTGCCGGCAGCGTTCATACCTTTCGATACGACCGATCTCGCGCGCGAAATGCGCGCTCCGGAAAACCAGCCGATGCGGCGTTCGACCGTACGCGATGTCACGGATGCCGACATCGACCGCTTCGCCGCCACCGTCATGGCGCTGCCGAAAGGAATTTGAGATGACCAAGAATTATACGCGCGACTATTGGGAAGGCGTTCTATCCGGCCTCAAGCTCGAAGGGCGGCATTTCATCGATGGCGCCTATCGCGCCTCTTCCTCCGGCGCGACCTTCACCCGCGTCCGGCCGATGGATGGCAGACCGGGTGCGGAACTGGCCCGCGGCAACGCGGCCGATATCGATGCGGCCGTGGCTGCGGCACGCGCCGCCTTTGAAAGCGGCGTCTGGCGCAGGAAGGAGCCGCTGGAAAAGAAGCGGATCATGCTGAAATGGGCCGAACTCATCCGCGCCCATGGCGAAGAACTCGCCATGCTGGAAACACTTGATGTCGGCAAGCCGGTCATGGCCTCGCTCACCGTCGATGTGCGCCTCTGCGCCGACGGCATCCAGTTCTACGCCGAGATGATCGACAAGATGTATGACGAGATTGCGCCGACCGGGCCGAATGCCCGCGCTTTGGTGCGCAAGATACCGCTCGGTGTCATCGGGGCGATTACGCCTTGGAACTATCCGATGATCATCGATGCCTGGAAACTCGGCCCGGCCATCGCGGCCGGCAATTCCGTGGTGCTGAAGCCGGCGGAGCAGTCCTCGCTATCCGCCATCCGCCTGGCCGAACTTGCGTTCGAAGCAGGGCTGCCCGCCGGTGTCTTCAACGTCGTCACCGGCTATGGCGAAGAGACCGGCAAGCCGCTGGCGCTGCATATGGATGTCGACATGATCGCCTTCACCGGCTCGACCGAGGTCGGCAAGCTGATCATGGGCTATGCGGCGCAGTCGAACGTCAAGCGCGTGGCGCTGGAACTCGGCGGCAAGTCGCCGTTGGTCGTCTTCGAAGACGCCAATCTCGATGCGGCGGCGAGTGCGGCCGCCTGGGGCTGCTTCTACAATTCCGGCGAAACCTGCCATGCCTCGACGCGGCTGATCGTGCAGCGCTCGGTGCAAGAGAAGCTGATTGCGAAGATCGAGGCGGTGACTCGCTCCGATATCGCTCTCAAGCACCCTCTCGATCCTTCGGCGCAGATCGGCGCGCTGATCGAGGAGGAGCATATGAACAAGGTGCTGTCCATGATCGCCGCCGGCGAGAAGGAAGGCGCGCGCCGCGCCTTCGGCGCCGAGCGTGTCTTGAGCGAGACTGGGGGCTATTATGTTTCGCCCGGCGTCTTCGTCGACATGACAAATAATATGAGCCTGGCGCGGCAGGAAATCTTTGGCCCCGTGCTCGCCGCTATTCCCTTCGATACCGAGGAGGAGGCCCTAAAGATCGCAAATGACACCATCTACGGCCTCGCCGGTGCCGTCTTCACCAAGGACATGGATCGTGCTCAGCGCTTTTCCGAGGCGATCCATGCGGGCACCGTATGGATCAACACCTATGACATGTCGAATTTCGCCACGCCCTTCGGCGGGTTCAAGCAGTCCGGCTTCGGGCGTGATCGCTCGGTGCATGCGATCGATAAATATTGCGACTACAAGACCATCTGGCAGCAGTTCGGCTGAGGTTTGCGGAGAGGCATGGCCATGAGCAAGATCGTTTCCATTGAGATCACCCACCATCGGCTGCCGCTCGATCCGCCGTTCAAGGCGAGCTGGGATGGGCGGCCGCGCCGGCAATTCGATGCGACGATCGTTCGCGTTCGGGATGACGAGGGCCGCGAAGGCATCGGCTCCGGCGATCTGATGAAGGGATTCGAGGGGCACGAGGATCTGTTCATCGGTCAGGACCCGCGGCATCTGGAGCGCCATTACGAGGTCCTGTCGCATATTAATTTTCACTACGGCCGCTGCTGGCCGATGGATCTGGCGCTCTGGGATCTCTCCGGCAAGATCACTGGCGAGCCGGTTTGGCGGATGCTTGGCGGCCGGGCCAGCCGTGTGCGCCTCTACGCTTCCTCCGGCGTGTTGCGAGAGCCGGCTGCAATGGCGGAGCAGGCGGAACGTTATCTCGAAGAAGGCTTTCCGGCGATGAAGGTGCGTTTCTCTTCGTCTGCGGGCGGGCGCGGCAGTTGGCGGGACGATGTGAAGGCCCTGGAGGCGATCCGTGCGCGTGTGGGCACCAGGCTGGAGTTGATGGTCGACTGCAACCAGGGTTGGCGCATGCCGTGGGATACGACATTACCATGGACTTTCAAGGATGCGCTGGCGGTTGCAAAAGAGCTGGAGCGGCTCGGCATCTACTGGATGGAGGAGCCGCTGCACCGCTCGGACCGCAAGGGCATGAAGGAGCTGAAGCAGGCGACCTCCGTGCGCATTGCCGGCGGCGAGATGACGCGGGAGCTGTATGAGATCCGTGACATCATCGAGGAACGCGCCTTCGATGTCATTCAGCCGGATGTGGCGCTGGTCGGCGGTATCACCGGCTGCCGGCGGCTGGTCTACCAGGCGCGCGAGGCGGGTGTCCAATTTACGCCGCACTCATGGACGAATGGTATCGGTGTGCTGGCGAACGCGCATTTGACCGCGGGTGTCGGGGATGCGCCTTGGCTCGAATATCCGTATGACAATCCGGAATGGAGCGAGGCCCGTCGTGACTATCCGATGGCGATGCCGCTCAAGCACGATGAGGGCTGGCTGGATTTGGGGCTATCTCCCGGCCTCGGTGTTGTTCTCGATGAGGAGCGACTGAAAGCCACCCGCATCTGACATGATGCTCGGCCTTGCCGGTCGAGTTTCGTTTCCCACCTTATCTGCCGCCCAATGGGTTCCCTTGGGCGGCTTTTTTGTCGGATGTGGGCATCGTCCGTGTCGCCTGCTCGCGGGTGCGCGCCCAGCGGATGATTGGGCGTTCCAGGCAGAAATAGCTGAAGGTGCCGATCGCGAAAATGATGAGGATTGCGACGAGGCTCGATGTGATCCATCCGCCAAGCACATTGTCGGAGCCGGTGCCGAAGGTCCAGGGGAAGAGCGTCTTCATCAGCGTCAGCACGATATCCTGCCAGATATAGACGCCGAACGAGACGGTGGCGACATAGCGGATGAGACTGAAGTCGACAACTCTTCCCAGAAAGACCGACTGCGGCAGAACGCAGAGCGCGGTAGCCGCCGCCAGGGGAAGCAGCGGGAATTGATAGGGAATGCCAAGCCACGCATAGCCTTCCGCCGGGCCGCCGATGGATTGCGGCAACTGCCATGCGCCCATGACGATCATAAGCGCTCCGATGATATCGTAGATTACCAAGCGGCGGGCAGGAAGGATGGTCTGTATTCCGGCAGCCAGCGCGCCGATCGCGAATATCGCGAAGAAGCCGACGGGGTTGTAGCGCGGCATCCATTCCTTGGCGCCGCCCTCGAAGCCATATTGCCATCCCTTTCCGACGCTGTCTGTCGGGAGATAGCTCACCACCAGCCAATGGCCGACCAGCGCGGCCGCGATAATGCCGATCCAGAGCAACCGGCTGACGAGAACGGAGCGTGATCTCGGCGTTGCATGGAACAGCAGCAGGAAGCCGATCGGCAAAAGGACATAGCAGGTTGTCTCGAAGGGGATCGACCATAGGGGGCCGTCACCCTGCACCGGAAAAAAGGTGCGCCAATGCCATTGGCTCATCAGGAAGAAGCCGGCGACATAGCGGCCGATCAACTCTCCATCGAGTGGAAATCCATAGATGGTGAAACTTAGCACGAAGCCGACCGTGAGCGCGACCCAGAAGCCCGGCAGGATGCGTGCAGCGCGGCGCATGGTGTAGATCTTCAATGACGGTAGCGGCTGGGCTCTATCCAGCGCCAGCCAGAAGGGACGCGAAAGAAGAAAGCCGCTGAGAACGAAGAAGACCGAGACGCCGTGATTGCCGAAGCGCGCCAACATGAAGGTCAAGTCCAAGGTCGGGGGGATCTTGTTGAAATCCATCCGGAGCGCGAGATGGTGGGCGAGCACCATCAGACATGCGACGGCGCGCATGAAATCCGCTCCTCCAAGACGTTTCTCGTTCTCCATCGCAATACCGCCGAAACTGTCTTCCTATTGGGTTAGGTCATCGAGGCGACTTCGGCAAGCGCAGCTTTGCGGCAAGGTAAACTTCTGGGTGTATAACAGACGTCCGGACCTGGGGTACCAGGTCCGGACGTCAAACCGGTCTTTCGCACCTGCCAGAAACGAAAGACCGTGTTCGGATATTGCAGAAGGGGCTCAGGCGGCGACGGAGCGATAGGGGCGCGTTGCGTGAGCCGGTTTCAAGGCCGCGCTCCACCAATGCAGCTTCGCCATCATCCGCACCAGCGATTGACGTGCCTCGATCGGGTTTTCAAGGGAGCCATCTTCGGCGAACCGGCCCCAGGGATTGGCGAAGCTGACGGTGTCGCGCACGGTTACGGCATGCAGCTCGGCAAAGACCAGCCGCAATTGTTCGACGGCACGAAGCCCGCCGGAAATGCCGCCATAGGAAACGAAGGCGACCGGCTTGCCCTGCCATGGCTCATAAACGAGATCGAGCACGAATTTCAGCGAGGCGGTGAAGCTGTGATTGTATTCCGGCGTGACGACGATGAAGGCATCGGCCTTGGAGAGCCGCTCGGCGAGGGCCGCGACGGCCGGATGCTCGCGGTCGTGCTGCGCCGGCAGGTCGAATTCAAGGGGATCGATAATGTCGATGTCGATCAGCGGATAGTTTTCCAGCTCACGGACGACCCAATTGACCACGCGGTCACATAGTCGGCCCTTGCGGGTGCTGCCGTAGAGAATTGCCAGCTTGGTAGGTCCAGTCATGTGTTGCTCCTGCTTTACGCGCTTCGGAGCAGGAGCTATAGAACCTCAAGTAAAGTTGAGGTCAAGGACGTATGATGGAAAAAATCGAATCCGATCAATTTTCCAAATTGCTGACGGTCGGCGAGGTGGCGGCGCGCAGCGGCGTCGCGGTCTCGACGCTGCATTTCTACGAGGCAAAAGGGCTGATCGAGAGCCATCGCAGCCGCGGCAATCAGCGGCGTTACGCCCGCGAGGTCCTGCGCCGGGTGGCGGTCATCAAGGTGGCGCAGCGTGTCGGCATTCCGCTTGCCGAGATTCAAGCGGCACTCGACACGCTGCCGCAAAGCCGGACGCCGACAGGCGCCGATTGGCGGGCGCTCTCGGCACACTGGAAGGATGATCTCGACAAAAGGATCAAGCGGCTGCAGGGCCTGCGGGATCAACTCGACGGCTGCATCGGCTGCGGCTGTCTCTCGATGCAGACCTGCCCCTTGCGCAATCCCTGGGATGTGCTGTCAGAAGAGGGGCCTGGGCCGCGTCTGCTGGATCCCTAGAGTATCCGTGTTTCTTCGAACCACGGAAGTACTCTATCTCTTGTTTTCAAGCAATTCCGGATGCAACACCGTTTCGCACTTTTGCTGGAATTGCTCTGGAGCGCCGTGCCTGCCTAAGCATGAACGCGCGTGCCGGCCATATAATCATCCAGCGCGGCGGCTTCATCCTTCGAGAGATAGAGGCCTTTCTTCGAGCGACGCCAAAGGACGTCGGCGGCGGTATAGGCCCATTCATGCGCCATGAGATAGCGGACTTCCGCTTCATAGAGATCGCTGCCGAAGCTGCGGCCGAGATCGGCCGCGGTCTTCGCCTCTCCAAGGAGCATAGCGGCGCGGGTGCCATATCGGCGCACCAGCCGGCGGGCATGCGGGTCGGCGAGGAAGGGATAACGTGCCTTCAGCTTGGCGACCTCGGCCTCGTAGCCGCGAACCGGAAAATCGCCGCCCGGAAGGGAGCTCTTGGCCGTCCATGGCGTTCCCTTGAGGCCGATGACCTCTCCGATCTTTTCCAGCGCATGTTCGCTAAGGCGGCGATAGGTGGTGAGCTTGCCCCCGAAAACGTTGAGCAACGGCGCCTGTCCCTCGGCGCCTTCGACCTTCAGCACATAATCGCGCGTCGCTTCCTGCGCCTTGGAAGCGCCGTCGTCATAGAGCGGACGTACGGCGGAATAGGACCAGACGATGTCCTCGCGCCGGACCGGCTCCTTGAAATATTCGCTGGCGGCGCTGCAGAGATAGGTGGTTTCCTCGTCGGAAATCTTCACATCCTTCGGATCATCCTTGTAGTCGCGATCCGTCGTGCCGATAAGGGTGAAATCCTGTTCATAGGGGATGGCGAAGATGATGCGGTTATCTGGATTTTGGAAGAAATAGGCGCGAGGATCGTCGAACTTTTTGCGGACGATGATATGGCTGCCCTGCACCAGGCGGACATTGTGCACCTGGTTCTTGCCGAAGGCGTCGGACAGGACATGGTCGACCCAGGGACCGGCGGCATTGATGAGCATGCGCGACTGGAACGTGCGCTTCTCGCCGGTGACGGTGTCCTGTGTTTCAATCGTCCAGGTGACCCCTTCGCGACGAGCGGAAATTACCTTGGTCCGCGGCATGATCGTGGCGCCGCGATCGGCCGCGTCGCGGGCGTTGAGCACGACCATGCGCGCATCGTCCACCCAGCCGTCGGAATATTCGAAAGCCTTGGTAAACAACGCCTTCAGCGGTTTTCCCGCCGGGTCCCTCTTCATGTCCAGCGTCGCGGTCGGCGGCAGCAGCTTGCGGCCACCGAGATGATCATAGAGGAAGAGGCCGAGGCGGATCAACCAGGCCGGGCGGATGCCGCCCTTGTGGTAAGGCAGGACGAAACGCATCGGCCAGATGATGTGCGGCGCCATCGCCCAGAGCACTTCACGCTCCATCAGCGACTCGCGCACCAGGCGGAATTCATAATGTTCGAGGTAGCGCAGGCCGCCGTGGATGAGCTTGGTCGCCCCGGACGATGTGCCGGAGGCGAAATCATTCATTTCCGCAAGCGCCACCTTGTAGCCGCGTCCGGCAGCGTCACGAGCTATGCCGCAGCCGTTGATGCCGCCGCCGATAACGAAAATGTCGTAAATCTGCTCGCTCACCCGCCCCTCCGAAAAGGTCTGCCATTTTGGGAAATGGAAAATTCGAAAATTGATTCATCTAAAACGAAATCAATCCGAATGTCAAACGAACGTTTCGTGACGAAAGCGATGTGAGGATCAATTCTGGCGGCGCGAGGTTTCCAACAGGCGAACGCCGTGTTCCGCCGCGGCGGCGCGGACGGATTCGACGCGACATTCGTCGGTAACGAAAGTATGGACTTGCGAGAGATGGCCGATGCGCACCGGAGCGGTGCGTTCGAACTTGGTGCTGTCGGCCACCAGGATGACATGGCGGGCATTGGCAATGATTGCCTGCGCCACTTTCACTTCGCGGAAATCGAAATCCAAAAGCGCGCCGTCGGCGTCGACAGCCGAAGTCCCGATGATGGCGTAGTCCACCTTGAATTGCCTGATAAAATCGACCGCGGCTTCCCCGACGATGCCGCCATCCGAGCCGCGCACGACGCCGCCCGCGATAACCACTTCGATCGACGGGAAAATACGTAACTTATTGGCAACGTTGATGTTATTGGTGATGACCATCAATTCGTGATGGCCGAGGAGCGCCTCGCCGACTGCTTCCGTGGTGGTGCCGATATTGATGAAAAGAGAGGTGTTGTTGGGGATCAAGCCGGCGGCGGCGCGGCCGATCGCCTGCTTTTCAGGGGCGGCGATGGAGCGGCGCGCTTCGTATTTGACGTTTTCCGTACCGCCGGGAAAGATCGCGCCACCGTGGACGCGCGATAGAACGCGGCCGTCACAGAGATCGTTCAAATCCTTGCGGATGGTTTGTGGCGTTACCGAAAAACGCAGCGCCAGTTCCTCCACCAGCACGCGCCCCTCAGCCTTGGCGATTTCCAGAATCTCCGTCTGGCGTCCGGATAGGAACATTGTCGACGCTCCCTTTCTTTCGTTTTTTCGTCATCATATGATAAAGTGAAAATTCCGCAATTGCCGACGCGCGGATTCTGCACATTGGGGAGGTCATGGTGTTTCATCCGAAGCTATTCGAAAATCGCAATGTCGTCGTCACCGGCGCCGGCCGTGGCATCGGGCTGGAGGTGGCGCGGCAGTTTCTCGATTGCAGTGCGCGCGTTCTCGTCCATGTCGGCCGCGACCCCGGCCGTGAGCTGCCGGATTTTCTGTTGGAGGCCGAACTCGATCGTCGCGCCTTTCTCGTTCCCGCTGATTTCACCAGTGAAAGCGGCACCAGGGACTTTGCTCTCGCCGCCGCTGATGTGTTCGACCGCATCGATGTGCTGGTCAACAATGCCGGTACCATGGTCGGCCGCTTTCCGGCCGGCGAATTGACCGACGAGTGGTATGACCGGATTGTCCAGCTCAACCAGACCTCGGTCGTCGAGGTGACCAGGGCGCTGTTGCCGCTGTTGCGGGCGGCCGGGCAGGCGGCGATCGTCAATACGGTCTCGATCTCGGCTTTGACCGGCGGCAGTCCTGGGTCGGCGATCTATTCCGCCTCCAAGGCTTTCGTTGCCACCTACTCGAAGGCTTTGGCGCGCGAGCTGGCGCCGGACGGGATCCGGGTGAATTGCGTATCGCCGGGAACCATCGCCACCGATTTCCACGAGCGGTATTCGTCGAAGGAAAAACTCGAACAGACCCGCCGGTCGATCCCGTTACAGCGTCTGGGCACAGCGGAGGATTGCGCGCCTGCCTATCTCTTCCTCGCCGCGCCAACGCTCTCGGGCTACATCACCGGCCAAGTGATCGAGATCAACGGAGGACAGCTTATCTGCTGATAATCGGACCTTTTTTGGTGTTCTGCGACCTTTTGAACCAGCTTATGGATTCATAATATTATAAACATATCTCTATGTGAGTTATCACTAGAGGCCATCCTATGTCGCTGTCTCCACCGCCTGGCGGTGCCGCCGAGCATAATGTCGAGGAACTGACGGCGGAGGCCCGGCGGGCGAGCATTTTGTTGAAGGCTCTGTCGCACGAGACGCGGCTGATCATCCTCTTTATGCTGGCCACTGGCGAAAAGACCGTTACGGAGATCGAGGGGTTGCTCGGTCTGCAGCAGGCGGTGGTTTCTCAGCATCTGGCGCGGCTTCGCCTGGAAAAGCTGGTCGATACGCGTCGCGAAGGCCGGCTCATCTATTATGCTGTCGCCAGTTCTGAAATCTGCGCCGCAATCAATTCGCTGCAAAAAATCTTCTGCACGGGCGATTGCTGAAACGTCCTCCTCGGGCTGTCAGGCTTGAGCCGCGACTGCCGACTGGCCTCTGCGTTTATTCGGAAATTTCCGAAGCCTCGTTTTGGCCTTCAATTCATCATCGTATCGTCAACTGCCTGACATGACAGTGTTATGCAAGGCCGCTAATACTCCCTTATAAGATAAAAGGAGGATAGGCCGTGCAGAATAGTGAAATGACGATTTCGGAAGTTCTGCGAGATCCGATGATCCGCCAGATGCTCCGTGCCGATCGCGTATCGTTGAGCGACTTTGCGAAACTTCTGGAAAAAACGGCCCGTGCGAGAAATGCTGCCTCTGCCGAACAGGATGCGATACCGTTTATCCCTCGCGTTTTCATTGAGCGCTCATCGGCTGGTGGCGAGACCGCTCTCTAGGGAATTTTCGGAGGGGCACGATTTCCGACGACGGCAGTAGAAGCTAGTGAATGCAGCCGGATTTGGCGAAAGCCTTTCCGGCTGCATTCTTACTTGCGCCTTCAGAGGCAGAGACGGGGTGTGATTGCTGGAGGAGTGCGGTGAACCGCCCCAATGCCTCACTTCTATTTTCCAATGTTGCGCTGATGCCCTGGCCCGTTTAACTCTCGCATTCAGGAGAGTTAAATGATCGATAAGCTGGAATTCTTCATCGCGCTTGCCAACCAGAAGCATTTCGGCCGTGCTGCGGAGGAATGCGGGGTGACGCAGCCGACATTGTCGGCGGCGATCAGGCAGTTGGAGGATCAGCTCGGCGTCATGCTCGTCAGCCGCGGCTCGCGCTTTCAGGGGCTCACGCCGGAGGGCCAGCGGGTGCTGGAATGGGCGCGACGCATCGTCGGCGATACCAGAACCATGCGCGAGGAAATGCGGGCTGCGCGCAAGGGGCTTGCCGGCCATCTCCGCATCGCCGCCATTCCGACGGCGCTTGCCATGGTGCAGAAGATCACCGCGCCGTTTCAGGAGCGGCATCCCGACGTCACCTTCTCCATTACCTCGCGCAATTCGCTGCAGGTGCTGAGCCTGCTTGAAAACCTCGAGATCGATGCCGGCATCACCTATCTGGAAAACGAGCCGCTCGGCCGCGTCACCAGCGTGCCGCTTTATGCCGAGCGCTATCATCTGATAACGGCCGCCGGCAGCCCGCTGGCCGAGCGCACAAGTGTGACGTGGAAGGAAGTGGGCGATCTTCGGCTTTGTCTATTGACGGCCGATATGCAGAACCGCCGGATCATCAACCGGCATCTCGGCGAAGCCGGCGCGACCGCCCGGCCGACGCTGGAATCCAATTCGATGATCGTGCTGTTTTCCCATGTCCAGACCGGACGCTGGGCGAGCATCATGCCGAAGAATATCGCCGATTCCTTCGGCTTTCCGGCCGATATTCATAAGATCCCCATCACGGAGCCGGAGGCGGAGCATCTCGTCGGCCTGGTGGCCACCCATCGCGAACCGTTTACGCCGCTTGTCTCCGCTTTGCTGCACGAGGCACGATTGCTGGCCGAAGGCAATAAGAGTCGATAGGAGTTTTCTATCGACTGACGGGATTACCTTATTGATCCCCCGCCTCTTCCTTGCGATTTTTGTTTGGTGAGCACGCGTCGACGCCTGTTTACGGAGGAAAGCCTGGGAGGGCTGCATATGAATTTGCATCTTGGTTCGGGCGAGATCGCGGCCCGCGCCGGCGTTATCATCGACAGCATGAAGTCGATGGAAGGTCCGCTCCTGCCGATCCTGCACGGGATCCAGGAGGAATTCGGTTATGTGCCGCAGGATACGCTTCCGTTGATCGCCAAGGCCCTGAACCTATCGCGCGCCGAAGTGCATGGCGTGATGACCTTCTACCATGATTATCGCGATCATCCCGCTGGCCGTCATGTCCTGAAGCTCTGTCGTGCCGAAGCCTGTCAGTCGATGGGCGGCGATGCGCTGGCCGAGCACGTCAAGCGGCTGCTTGGTATCGATTTTCACCAGACGACGCTGGATGGCAGCGTGACGCTGGAGCCGGTCTACTGTCTCGGCCTCTGCGCCTGCGCGCCGTCGGCGATGCTGGACGGCGAGCTGCACGGCCGCCTGGACGATGAGGCCGTCGAAGACCTCGTGAAGGAGGCGCGCCGATGACGGTGAAGATTTACATTCCCCGCGATGCTGCCGCTCTTTCCCTCGGTGCCGAAAAGGTGGCGAAGGCGGTCGCGCAGGAGATCGCCAGCCGGGGTCTTGATGCGCAGATTGTGCGCAACGGCTCGCGCGGCATGTTCTGGCTGGAGCCGCTGGTCGAGGTTGAAGTCGACGGCAAGCGTATCGGTTATGGGCCGGTGAAGGCCAAGGACGTGGCTGATATTTTCGATGCCGGGCTGATCACCGGCGGCGCTCATCCGCTCTGTCTTGGGGAGGTCGAAAACCTCCCATTCCTCAAGGAACAGACCCGTCTCACTTTCGCCCGTTGCGGCATCACAGATCCTCTTTCACTGGAAGACTATGAAGCCCATGGCGGTCTGAAGGGGGTGCGTCGCGCCGTCGACATGGCGGCAGGCGATATCGTCAAGGAGGTCACCGATTCCGGCCTGCGCGGTCGCGGTGGTGCAGGTTTCCCGACCGGTATCAAATGGAAGACGGTGCTCGACGCGCCGGGCGACCGCAAATACATCGTCTGCAATGCCGACGAGGGCGACAGCGGCACCTTCGCCGACCGTATGATCATGGAAGGCGATCCCTTCGTGCTGATCGAGGGCATGGCGATCGCCGGCCTAGCGACCGGCGCGACCAAGGGTTTCGTCTACACGCGCTCGGAATATCCGCATGCGATTGCCGTCATGACCGAGGCGGTCGAGATCGCCAGAGCTGCCGGCATTCTCGGTGCCTCGGTGCTTGGCTCCGGCAAGGCTTTCGATATGGAGATCCGCAGCGGCGCCGGCGCCTATGTTTGTGGCGAGGAAACGTCGCTGCTCAACAGCCTGGAAGGCAAGCGCGGCGTTGTGCGCGCCAAGCCCCCGCTGCCGGCGCATAAGGGCCTGTTCGACTGTCCGACCGTCATCAACAATGTCATTTCGCTCGCCTCCGTCCCGGTCATCATGGACAAGGGGGCTGCCTTCTACCGCGATTTCGGCATGGGCCGTTCGCGCGGCACGATTCCTCTCCAGATCGCCGGCAACGTCAAACATGCTGGCCTCTATGAGACGGCCTTCGGCCTATCGCTTGGCGATATCGTCGACAGGATCGGCGGCGGCACGAGGTCTGGCAGGCCGGTGAAGGCGGTGCAGGTCGGCGGGCCGCTGGGGGCTTATTTCCCTCGCAAGCTCTTCGATACGCCCTTCGACTATGAAGCCTTTGCGGCCAAGGACGGGCTGATCGGCCATGCCGGCATCGTCGTCTTCGACGATACGGCCGACATGTTGAAGCAGGCGCGTTTCGCCATGGAATTCTGCGCGGTGGAAAGCTGCGGCAAGTGCACGCCCTGCCGTATCGGCTCGATCCGCGGCGTCGAGACGGCAGACAAGATCGCACGCGGCATCGAGCCGGAACAGAACCGGGCGCTGCTTGCCGATCTCTGCAACACGATGAAATTCGGCTCGCTTTGCGCACTCGGCGGGTTCACGCCCTATCCGGTCATGAGCGCGATGACGCATTTTCCGGAGGATTTCTCTCCGGTTCCCCTGATTGAAGCGGCGGAGTAAGACCAGATGTCCCTTGTTTCCGAAATTGATTACGGTACTCCAGCCTCCCGCTCCGAAAGCATGGTGTCCTTGACCATCGACGGGCAGCAAATCACCGTGCCGGAAGGTACCTCGGTCATGCGCGCGTCGAGAGAAGCCGGGATCATGGTGCCGAAGCTGTGCGCCACCGACATGATCGATGCCTTCGGCTCCTGCCGCCTCTGTCTGGTCGAGATCGAGGGAAGGGCAGGCACGCCGGCTTCCTGCACGACGCCGGTGGCGCCGGGCATGGTGGTGCACACACAGACCGGACGATTGAAGGATATTCGCCGTGGCGTGATGGAGCTTTATATCTCCGACCATCCGCTCGACTGCCTGACCTGCGCCGCCAATGGCGATTGCGAATTGCAGGATATGGCGGGCGCTGTCGGTCTGCGCGACGTGCGCTATGGCTACGACGGCGACAATCACGTCAAGGCACGCAACAACGGCGACATCAATCAGAAATGGATGCCTAAGGACGAGTCCAATCCCTATTTCACCTATGATCCGTCGAAATGCATCGTCTGCTCCCGTTGCGTGAATGCCTGTGAGGAGGTGCAGGGCACCTTCGCGCTGACTATCGAGGGCCGCGGTTTTGGCTCGCGCGTCTCGGCGGGCATGCATGAGCATTTCATCGATTCGGAATGCGTTTCCTGCGGCGCCTGCGTGCAGGCTTGCCCGACCGCGACTCTGACCGAGAAATCGGTGATATCGATCGGCCAGCCGGAACACTCCGTCGTCACCACCTGCGCCTATTGCGGCGTCGGCTGCTCGTTCAAGGCGGAAATGCGCGGCGAGGAACTGGTGCGCATGGTGCCCTGGAAGGACGGCCAAGCCAATCGCGGCCATTCCTGCGTCAAGGGCCGCTTCGCCTACGGCTATTCGACTCACAAGGACCGCATCCTCAATCCGATGGTCCGCGAGAAGATCAGCGATCCCTGGCGGGAAGTCACCTGGGATGAGGCCTTTGCCCACATCGCCACGGAGTTCAAGCGCCTGCAATATCAATACGGCCGCGACTCCATCGGTGGCATCACCTCGTCGCGCTGCACCAATGAGGAGACCTACCTCGTGCAGAAGCTGGTGCGCGCCGGCTTCGGCAACAACAACGTCGATACTTGCGCCCGCGTCTGCCATTCGCCAACCGGCTACGGCCTCGGCCAGACCTTCGGCACTTCGGCCGGCACGCAGGATTTCGACAGCGTCGAACATTCCGATGTCGTCGTCGTCATCGGCGCCAATCCGACGGACGGCCATCCGGTCTTCGGTTCGCGGCTGAAGAAGCGGCTGCGCCAGGGCGCCAAGCTTATCGTCATCGATCCCCGCCGCATCGATCTGGTGCGCACGCCGCATGTCGAGGCGAGCTATCACCTGCCGCTGAAGCCGGGCACCAACGTCGCCATGCTGACGGCGCTCGCCCATGTCATCGTCACCGAAGGCTTGTTCGACGAGAAGTTCATCCGCGAACGCTGCGACTGGTCCGAATTCGAGGATTGGGCTGCCTTCGTCGCCGAGCCGCAGCATAGCCCGGAGGAGACGGAAAAGTTCACCGGCGTTCCCGCCGATCTCGTGCGTGGCGCGGCCCGCCTCTATGCCAAGGGCGGCAATGGCGCGATCTATTACGGCCTTGGCGTCACTGAGCACAGCCAGGGCTCGACGACCGTTATGGCGATCGCCAATCTCGCCATGGCGACGGGCAATATCGGCCGTCCGGGCGTCGGCGTGAACCCGTTGCGCGGCCAGAACAATGTGCAGGGCTCCTGCGACATGGGGTCCTTCCCGCATGAGCTGCCGGGCTATCGCCACATCTCCGACGATGCGACGCGTGACATCTTCGAAAAGCTCTGGGGCGTAAAGCTCAACAACGAGCCCGGTCTGCGCATCCCCAACATGCTCGATGCCGCCGTCGATGGCACCTTCAAAGGCATCTACATCCAAGGTGAGGATATTCTGCAGTCCGATCCGGACACCAAGCATGTCGCCGCCGGCCTTGCCGCCATGGAATGCGTCGTCGTTCACGACCTCTTCCTGAATGAGACGGCCAACTACGCCCACGTCTTCCTGCCGGGCTCGACCTTCCTCGAAAAGGACGGCACCTTCACCAATGCCGAGCGTCGCATCAATCGCGTGCGCAAAGTCATGACCCCACGCAACGGCTATGGGGATTGGGAAGTGACGCAGAAGATGGCGCAGGCCATGGGCCTTGCCTGGAACTATACGCATCCGTCCGAGATCATGGACGAGATCGCCGCGACGACGCCGAGCTTCGCGCTTGTCTCCTATGACTATCTGGAAAAGATGGGCTCGGTGCAGTGGCCATGCAACGAGAAGACGCCTCTTGGCTCGCCGATCATGCATGTCGATGGTTTCGTGCGCGGCAAGGGCAAGTTCATCCGCACGGAATATGTCGCGACCGACGAACGCACCGGCCCGCGCTTTCCGCTGCTGCTCACCACCGGGCGTATCCTCAGCCAGTACAATGTCGGCGCACAAACGCGGCGGACGGACAATGTTGTCTGGCATGCGGAGGACCGGTTGGAGATCCATCCGCACGATGCCGAACAGCGCGGCATCCGCGACGGCGATTGGGTCAAGCTCGCCAGCCGCTCGGGCGACACGACGCTGCGCGCGCTGATCACCGATCGCGTGGCCCCCGGCGTCGTCTACACGACCTTCCATCATCCGGACACGCAGGCGAATGTCATCACAACCGACTATTCCGACTGGGCGACCAATTGTCCGGAATACAAGGTGACGGCGGTGCAGGTCTCGCCCTCCAACGGCCCGTCGCAATGGCAGATCGACTATGACGAACAAGCGCGGCAATCGCGCCGGATTGCTGGGAAGCTGGAGGCAGCGGAGTGATATCCGATGGATTGACCCCTTCTCCCCGTCGGGGAGAAGGAAGGGTCGCCACATGACCCGTTTCACCCGCACCACGACCGTCCCCGAAACTGCCCGCCGCAATGGCCTGGTACGCTCGGGTACGCGCACCGTGCCGGAAGAAGTTCCGATTGCCTTTTCCTATGGCGGCACGTCGCATGCGGTGATGATGGGTACGCCTGCCGATATCGAGGATTTTGCGGTCGGCTTCAGCCTGACCGAGGGCATCATTACCAATGTCGATCAGATAGCCGCGATCGAGCCGATAGAGGACGAGCGGGGGATCGATATGCAGATCACTCTGGTCGATGACGCGGCCGATGCGCTGCGCGTCCGGCGGCGGCATATGGCCGGGCCGGTCGGCTGTGGGCTCTGTGGCATCGAATCGATCGAGCAGGCGGTGCGCGAGGTGCCGGATGTTTCGAAGGTCGCTCTGACAATCTCGTATGGGGATATCGTCAAAGCGGTCGCTCTTTTGAGCGACGCGCAGGTATTGAACCATGAGACCCGCGCCGTGCATGGGGCGGGCTTTTATATTTCGGCCGAGGGATTGATCGCCGTGCGTGAAGATGTCGGGCGCCATAATGCGTTGGACAAGCTCTGCGGCGCCGTCATCCGTTCCGGCCATAAGGGGCCTGAGGGCGTCGTTGCCGTCACCAGCCGCTTGTCGGTCGAGATGGTGCAGAAGGCTGCGATACTGGGCAGCTCCGTCCTCATTGCCATTTCCGCGCCGACCGCACTTGCCATCCGCACCGCCGAAGAAGCCGGCATGACGCTGGTAGCACTGGTGCGCGGCGACGATTTTGAGATTTTCACCCATCCGCAGCGCATTACCCCAGGGAGCATCGCCGATGTCGCCTGACGAAACACCCCACGGCAAAACGTCAGCCAAGCTCGTCTATATGGCGAACCAGATCGCCACTTTCTTCAAAACGCAGCCAGCCAACGAGGCGGCACAGGGCGTTGCGACGCATATCAATAAATTCTGGGATCCGCGGATGCGGCGGCAGTTTTTCGAAATAATTGATAATGGAAATAGTGGATTGGATCCCTTGGTGCTGGAGGCAGCCCCATTGATCCATAGGCCGGAGCCAGTCAAGCAAGACTGATCCGGTCAAATATTAGATATTCTGAATAAGAAGGGAGGATGGCGGAATCTGCTCGTTAATGCAATTTAAAGTAGAAAAATTGAGAATTTCCAGTCTCTGAATCAAGGAGGAGTTGTTCATGACGACTGCGGAAACAGATATTTCAAGAGAACAGATAACATCAGGTTTGCTCGATCGCGAGCGCATTATCGCCAAACCCGGTTTCAATCGATGGCTGGTGCCGCCGGCAGCTCTGGCGATCCATCTTTGCATTGGCATGGCTTATGGTTTCAGCGTCTTCTGGCTGCCATTGTCGAAAGCGCTCGGCATTTCGACGCCGCCGGCCGAATGCGCTGGCCTCAATCTTCTTTCCGCCCTCGTCACCACGAGCTGCGATTGGCGCGTCAGCGATCTCGGCTGGATCTATACCTTGTTTTTCGTATTGCTGGGCTCTTCCGCTGCCATTTGGGGCGGCTGGCTGGAGCGGGTCGGGCCGCGCAAGGCGGGCGTCGTCTCCGCTTGCTGCTGGTGCGGCGGCATTCTGGTTGCCGCGATCGGCGTCGTCTTCCATCAGCTTTGGCTGATGTGGATCGGCGCCGGCGTCATCGGCGGCGTCGGTCTCGGTCTCGGCTATATCTCGCCGGTATCGACGCTTATCAAATGGTTTCCCGATCGGCGCGGCATGGCGACGGGCATGGCTATCATGGGCTTCGGGGGAGGAGCGATGATCGGCGCGCCGCTCGCCAACCTGCTGATGACCAGCTTCCGCAGCGACGGTTCAGCCGGAGTCTGGCAGACATTCGTCGTCATGGCGGCGATCTACTTCGTCTTCATGATGGGCGGCGCCTTCGGCTACCGCCTGCCGCCGGCCGGCTGGCGCCCGGATGGATGGACGCCGCCCGCCGCCAAGAGCACGATGATCACGACCAAGCACGTGCATCTGCGCGACGCCCATAAGACCAAGCAGTTCTGGCTGATCTGGGCTGTGCTATGCCTCAACGTCTCGGCTGGCATCGGCGTCATCGGCATGGCTTCGCCGATGCTACAGGAAATCTTCGGTGGTGCGCTGATCGGTCTGCCGGATGTGACGTTCGCCGCTCTGAGCAAAGACCAGGTGGCCGCCGTCGCTGTGATCGCCGCGGGCTTTGCCGGTCTCCTGTCGCTCTTCAATATTGGCGGTCGCTTCTTCTGGGCATCCTTGTCCGATAGAATCGGGCGCAAGAACACCTATTATTGCTTCTTCGTTATCGGGATTGCGCTCTATGTCCTTGCACCGTGGGCAGCGGGCATTCACAGCAAGGTGCTGTTCGTAGGTGCCCTTTGCATCATCCTGTCGATGTATGGCGGCGGCTTCGCCACGGTTCCCGCCTATCTCGCTGATATCTTCGGCACGCAGTTCGTCGGTGCGATCCATGGCCGGTTGCTCACCGCCTGGGCGACGGCCGGCATCATCGGTCCGGTGGTGGTCAACTATATCCGCGAGGCGCAGAAGGCTGCCGGCGTCGAAGGCGCGCAGCTTTACAGCTTCACCATGTATATCCTCGCCGGCATGTTGGCGTTGGGTCTGATCGCCAACTCGCTGGTGAAGCCGCTTTCGGACAAATGGTTCATGTCGGATGGCGAGGTTGCTGCCTTGCAGGCGAGAACCGCCGCCGCGAACGCCGGCCCCACCGGTTCCTTCGGCATCGGCACAGGCGGCCTCGACGCCAGGGCGCTGATCGCCTGGGCGATCGTCGGCATCCCGTTGCTCTGGGGCGTCTGGGTGACGATCAAGAGCACATACGCGCTGTTTGGCTGAACCCCGGCACGGCGACTGCATGCAGAAGCCGTCCTGGAAAACCGGGGCGGCTCTATTCATAGAGAATGGTATGAAGAACGAGCGTTTAGGCGGCGAGTTCTTCCGTTTCGTTTTCCTTGAACATCTTGGCGAGGTTCAGGAAGCAGATCATGCCGCTTTCGGTGGCGATGATGCCTTCGCAGAAGGCGCGATCGAAGGAAGCCGTGACCTCAGGGACCGGCTGGACCTGGCTCGAGGAGATCGTCAGGATGTCGGAAACGCGGTCGACCAGCATACCGATGACCATGTTGTGGACTTCGGCGACGACGATGGCGCTGCGCTCGTTTGCGACCGTGCTCTTCATGCCGAGTTTGTAGGCGAGATCGATGATCGGAATGACCGAGCCGCGCAGGTTCATGACGCCGATGACATCGGCCGGCGCATGCGGGATCGGCGTCGACGGCGCCCAGCCGCGGATTTCGCGGATCGTGGTGGTCTTGACGCAGAACTCCTGATCATGAAGCCGGAAGGCAATGATCTCCAAGGTGTCGCCGCTGAAGCTGGTGGAATTGATCGTGGCCATGAACATTCTTCCCATTCAAGTATGGCGCCAAAACTGACGCGTTATCATGAGAATAACGCAAGAATGTTGCTCAAACCTAAACCTGCCGAAGAGATTTCGGCAGGATATACTTTAGGTACTTCTCAAGATCAGGCCTATTGGGCCAGCACCTTGTCGATCTGTTCCAGTGCCCAATCGACCTGATCGCGGGTGATGACCAGGGGCGGCGCGAGGCGGATCGTGTGGTCGTGCGTGTCCTTGGCGAGCAGGCCGATATCCTTGAGCTGGTAGCAATATTGTCGTGCCCCGCCGGCTTCCGGCACCAGCTCCACCGCCATCATAAGGCCGCGGCCGCGGACGTCCTTGACGATAGTCGAACGGATCGAGCGCAGGCCTTCGAGGAAATAATCGCCCATGACGGCGGCGTTCTCGATCATGCCTTCTTCAGTCAGGACGCGCAGCGCGGCGCGAGCGACGGCGCAGGCCAGCGGATTGCCGCCGAAGGTGGAGCCATGCTGGCCGGGCTTCAAGACGCCAAGCACTTCAGAATTGGAAAGCACAGCGGAGACGGGATAGAAGCCGCCCGACAGAGCCTTGCCGATCAGCGTTACGTCGGCCTCGATGCCCTCATGCTCCTCGGCGAGCAGCTTACCCGTGCGGCCGAGGCCAGTCTGGATCTCATCGAGGATGAGGGTGACGTTGTTGACGGTGCAGAGTTCGCGCACGCGGGTGAAGTAGCCGGGCGCGGGAATGATGACACCGGCCTCGCCCTGGATCGGCTCGATCAGCGCTGCGACGGTGTTTTTGTTGATCGCGGCAGCAAAGGCCTCAGCATCGCCGAAAGGAACAGTGCGGAAGCCCGGCGTATAGGGGCCGAAGCCGGTGCGGGCATCCGGATCGGTCGAGAAGCTGATGATGCTGAGCGTCCGGCCGTGGAAATTGTTGGAGCAGACGATAATCTCGGCCTGGTTTTCCGGAACGCCCTTCACCTCATAGCCCCATTTGCGCACCGCCTTGATCGCGGTTTCGACGGCTTCGGCGCCGGAGTTCATCGGCAGGATCTTGTGCGAGCCGGTCAGCGCCGCCAGCTCCTCGTAGAGATAGGCGAGCTGGTCGTTGCGGAAGGCGCGGGAGGTGAGCGTCAGCTTGCCGGATTGCTCGATCATCGCCTCGCGGATTTTCGGATGGCAATGCCCCTGGTTGACCGCGGAATATGCTGACAGGCAATCGAGGTAGCGCTTGCCGTCGGTGTCCCAGACATAGACGCCTTCGCCGCGGGTCAGCACGACATCGAGCGGCTTGTAATTATGGGCGCCGAGGCGCTGTTCAGTGGCGATAAGATCGGTTGATGCGCTCATGGTAAGTTCCCCCCGAGAATTATGCTGCCCGTGTCGGGCGATCGAAAATGCGTCGTCCGAAGAGGCTCGCCGCCATCTCCACCAGGACGCGGGCGCTCTTGCCGCGGTCGTCGAGGAAGGGATTGAGCTCGACCAGATCCAGCGACGAGACGAGGCCGCTGTCGGACAGCATTTCCATGATGAGATGGGCTTCGCGGAAAGTCGCGCCGCCCGGCACGGTCGTCCCGACACCCGGCGCGATATCCGGATCGAGGAAATCGACATCGAAGCTGACATGCAGCAGGCCATTGGCGGCGCTGATGGTGTCGAGCACCTGGCGCATGATGGCTGCCACGCCCTGCTCGTCCAACGAGCGCATATCGAAGACGTTGACGCCATGCTCGCGGATTTCCTGGCGCTCGTGCGGGTCGACGGAGCGTATGCCGACCTGGAATACCTTCTTCGGATCGACCAGCGGGCGGGAGGCCGGCAGGATATCGGCAATCTCCGCTTCGCCGCAGAAGAAGGCGACTGGCATGCCGTGAATATTGCCCGATGGAGATGTGGCCGGCGAATTGAAGTCTGAATGCGCGTCGAGCCAGAGCACGAACAGCGGCCGGCCAACCTCAGCCGCATGGCGCGCCATGCCGGAGACGCTGCCCATGGAAAGGCTGTGATCGCCGCCGAGGATCAGCGGGAAGCCGCCCGATGAGGCAACTTCGTAAACCTTGGCTTCCAGAGCGCGGGTGAAGGCGCCAACGGTCTTCAGATTATGCGCTTTCGGATGGTCCGGCAGGTCGGCGGCGGGGGCCGGATGCAGGTCGCCGCTGTCGGTGACGCGATGGTCGAGTTCGGTCAGCATCGTCTCGATGCCGGCGATGCGCAGGGCCGTCGGGCCCATGCCGGCGCCGCGGCGGCCGGAGCCTTCCTCGAGCGGAACGCCGATCAGCGTGATGGATGTGGGTTCTACGTTCATCGGCGGTCCTCCGTTCAGCGCATAAGCCCGAAAAGTGCAGAGTGGCTTTCGGGAAGGCCTATGCGTTATCCAAGATACAGGTTGGCTGTCGGTGTCGATTATCAGCGACGGAGATGACAGCAAAAAGATGGAAAATTGTCAAAAATCGAGTAGTCTTCGACAGATTGATAAATGCCATTTAGCAGAATGATAAGTCCATGGATGATCTCGATCGTGACCTCCTGAGTGCGTTGCGCCACAACGCCCGCACCTCCGTCTCGTCGCTTGCGGCAGCGACCGGCGCCTCACGCGCCACGGTGACGGCGCGCATCGAACGGCTGGTCGACAATGGCACCATCACCGCCTTTACCATCAGAACCGGCCACGAGGCCCGCTCCGCCGGGGTGCGCGCCATCGTCATGATCGAGGTGCTCGGCAAATTGGCGGATAAGGTCGCCGATCAGCTTCGCGGCCTGCCGCAGGTGAGGGCGCTGCACAGCACCAACGGAAAATGGGATTTCATCGCCGAGCTGGAGGATCGCGATCTCGCTTCCTTCGACGAAACGCTGCGCAGGATTCGCTTGATCAACGGTATCAACACGACGGAGTCCAATATCCTGCTGAAGACGAGCAAGATGGGATTTTAAACATTCTTTCCAAGGAGGCACCACCCGCCCTCGCCCTTTGAGGCTCCAGCCCCCTTCGACAAGCCCAGGAGGCTTGCGGGTGAGGACTGGTCTCTTGCGCGCCCCAAAACTCTCTCAACCTCACCCTGGGGTACTTTGACGTTTAAGCGTCAGCGAAAGCGGCAAGGCCTCGAAGGGCGAGGTGGCCGCGGATTGGCTTGAGCAGAAAGTCGTGTGATCTCCTTAATACTCATGCTCATAAACGATCCCGGCTTCGCCTGCGCCATCCGAGCCGGCTGCGCCCCGTAGCTTAACGCCGCGGCCTACGTCGAGATTGATGATCGCCTTGGTGTTGTTGGAGGCGCCCTGCTGCAGCTCGATATAGGTGCGCTTGTTCAGATATTTACCGGCGCCAACCTGGGCCTGGCCCTTTGAGTCCGTCGTGATGTCGAGATCGTCGACACCGAGATGGCTACGCAGCCCCTCGAACAAGGAGGTGGAACGGCCGCCGGCGAGCTGGCTCGCGGCATCGGCGAGCTGGGCGATCTGCAGGGCTGAAAGCTTGGACATCGATTGACCGAAGATCAGTTGCGCCAGCACCTCGTCCTGCGGTAGGGCAGGCGACGAGGAAAAGCTGATCTTCGGGTCGGTAGCCAAACCCGTGACGTCGACGGTGATGGTTGTGGAATTCACGGTCGATGTGGCTTCCATGTCGAGGGCAGGCGTCAGGTCGCCACCGAAGGTGATCTTGCTGCTGTTGGTGAAATCCAGACGGCGGCTGAGGATAGTCAGGCGTCCGCGCCGCATGGTGAAGCCGCCGGAGACGATCGGATTGGCGGCCGTGCCGCGAACTGTGATATTGCCGCCGAGTTCCGCGTCGATGCCGCGGCCGCGGACGAAAATCTGCGCGGGCGCGTCAAGCTGCAGGTCGATACCGAGGGTGGTGGATTTATCGCGCGGGCCCTGAGGCTTCTGGTCCCTGAACTGGGCGCTGACGGCGGCGGGTGCGTTCTTGTGTTTGATATTGATCTCGGAGAGCGAGGCCGGCAGCTTTTCCGGCACGGTGATCGATGCCTTGTTGAGCCGCAGACTTCCGGTGAGCGCTGGTGCGGTCAGCAAAGGCCCCTTGATGTTGAGGGTGCCGTTGATGGTTGCGGTCACCAGCGTGCCGTCGACATAGGTGGCATCGTTGAATTTCAACTGGATGTCGGCGGGAAAGCCGCTGTCCGGAACAATGCCGACCGTGCCGCTTGCCGATACGCTGCCGCCGCTGGCGAGATTGCCGTTGAGCCGCGAGATCACCGCCTGCCTGCCGTCGAGCGTGACGGTGACGGCGAGGCCGTTGAGGGTGAGATTGCGACGGACATCGACGAGTTTGGAGCCGTCGGTGGTGATCGTGCCTGTGACGGCAGGTGCGGCGGTCGTGCCGGCGATCCGTATGTCGATCTTCGCCGTGCCAGTCATGCTGAGGCCCTGCGCGGCAAGCTGCCCGGCCACCGCGTCGAAGGGCAGGGTGCCGGAGAAACTCATCCCCAGGGCCTTGCTGCCGGCAATGGCGACGGTGCCGCCGCCGTTGAGCGCCAGGCCATTCTGGCCGGTAAGGTTCGTGTCGATGGTGACGGTGTTGTTGGCGAACTGGCCGTTCGCCTTGATGCCGAGCGGGCCGAGCCCGGCCGATTTCGTCTGGCTGGTCGCCGCACCGGACCAATTGGTCTGAAAGGCGACGACGGGTGCGGCCGGCTTGCCGGTCACCGTCACCTTGCCGGAGATCGCACCTTCGGCGGCAAGCGTCGGGGCGAAGACATTGGCGAGGCTGGCGGGCAGGTTGGCGATCTCAGCGGTGATATTCAGCGCTTGTCCAGCCGTGCCGTTGACCGTCACCGAACCGCCGCCGGTCTGGATGGTGAGGCCGCTCAGCGATGCCGTGCCGTCTTTGACGACGATCTTGGTCGGCGATGCCAGCTTGACCGGAATGGTGCGCGGCGCGCCGGCGAAATTATCGAGGCTGACGACCGTCTGGCCACCGCCGGTTTCGACATTGCCATTGGCTGTCAGCGGCGCGTTGTCGTAGTTCGATTTGAGATCGAAAACCGTGCGGTTGCCCTGCTGCGTGAAGGTCAGCCCGAGATTGGCAATGCGGTCGGCGCCGGAGGCGATGGCGTCGGCGCGGATGCTGCCATTGGCGGAAAAAGCCTTGAGGTCGTCGACGGTCAGCGCGATGGCCGGTTTGTCGATCGAGAGATCGTCGCGGCGAATGCCGCTGCCGCTGGCATTGACTTTCAGGCCGATCTTGCCATTGGCGTTGGAGAGATCGATCGAACCCTTGAGATCGCCGTCGGCCTTCTGCCCCGCGAGGGCTGCAAGCAGGCTGAGGTCAGGCAGATCGAAGTTCAACGCGCCCGACGGTTCGAAACTTGGCGAAAGATCCAGCTTGCCCTGCAGCTTGTTGGCGCCGACTTCGACGGCGAGCTTCGGAATGCTGGTGCGGCCGTTCTGCGAGGTCGCATCGGCGGTAATGCTGATCGGTTTGCCCTCGATTGCGCCGCTTGCCTGTACGCTCGCCTGTGGCGCATTCGGATCGGCGGTTCCGGTCAGCGCCACATCGAGCGTGTCCAGCAGGCGACCGGCCAGCTTGACGTTGACCGCTTTCAGCGTCGCATCGATGCCGAGCGCGGCCAGCGGGCCCTTGGCTTTCAGGCCGATATCCGCCTGTCCTTCGGCATTGGGGACGAGCTTGGAGAGATCGAGCAGTTTGCCGGTGATATCCGATGTCAGCGCCTGGCCATCGAGCGCGGCACTGCCGCTGATTTCGGCAACATTCGATTTCAGGGCCAGGTTGGACAGGTTCATTTTCGTCGGCACGGTGCCGGCGACCTGACCCTCCAGCGAGATCGTCCCCTCGAACTTGTCGGACACACCGTCTGGCAGTACGGCGGGCAGCGCAAAGATCTTGAAGTTGCCGGTGAGCGACTTCGATGACAGCGTGTATTTGCCGTTGATGGTGCCGCCGATGCTGGCGCTTTCCAGCGTCGTATTGTTGAAGCCGATCATGTCGGGCGAGAGTTGCAAGGGCGCCGTCAGCGCGACCGGCGCGCGGATAAGGCGGTTGAGGTCGGGGCTGATGAAGGCCGTCTGGCCGATCACGAGGCGAAGCTGCAGCGGGCCGGAGCCGTTGGTCAGGTTGAAGGCGTCGCTCTTGGCGCTAAGATTCACCTGACCGATCTGGCCCTGCGGCGTGCTGACCCTTTCGAGCGAGGCCTTGGCATCGATCTTCACGGACGGCGCAGCGCCCGTCAGCGCGACATCGACACGCGAAATCATCGCCCGCACTTCGCCGTCTTCCATCGGCCAGCGGAAATCCACAGGCCCCGATGTGCCGAGCAGGTTGGCGTTGAGGCTGTTATTGCCTGAGGGATCGAGCGTGCCGGAAGCGGCGATGACGACGCTGCCGGTGGCGAGATTGCCGGTCTGGATATCGATCTTGCCCTTGCCGTCGAAGGTCGCCGCAAGGTCGATCGTCGTCTGGCCGGCAAAGAGGGGCCGGAAGGTCGGCGGCAGCAATGAATCGACGTCGCCGCCGCCCTTTACGTCGATACGGTGCAGCCCTTCGGCGGAAAGGGCATGATGGCCATTGATCGATACCGTCGGCTTGCCGTCGAGTGCTGCCTGCAGCTTGCCGGTCCAGTTCGATAACGGGCCTTCGCCGGAAAGATTGATATTGATCGCCGGGCCGCCCGGCAGATGCAGCATCCCGGCCAGCATTCCGTCACGCGGTTCGGCGATTTCGGCCTTCAGGTTCAGGCGGTTTTCAGCCGGTGCAAAAGCGATATCGGCGGAGAGCTTGGCGTCCGGAACGTCCTGGCGATTGGCATCGAGGATGAGGTCGACGCTGCTGCTGTTCGCCTTGACGCTGCCGTTGGCGGCAAGCGCGAAATCCTGGCCGGCAACGGCCTGCCCGATGCGAAGATTCGGCAATGCGATGGCGCCGATATCGACGGCGATGGGCAGCGAGAAGCCTTTGCCTTCGTTCGCCGCTGCCTGCTGTTCTGTCGCCGGTTTTGCGGTTGACACCGGCAGGCGTTGAAAATCGACGGCGTCGGCGGCAACGCGGTCGGCATGGAAAGTGCCCGTCAGCAGCGAGACCGGCGACCAGTCGATGGCGAGATTCTGCACCTTCGCGAACGTGCCCTTGGTGTCGGCAACCGCAATCGAGCCGACGCGGAGGTTGCCGGTCAGGAGACCCGACGGCGCGGCGATCGTGATGGTCTGGTCCGGTGTCGAGACGAGCTTCGCCACCTGATTGACGGCATAGTCGGTCGCGGCGGGTACAAAGCCGACAATGAGCACGGCGGCGATCGCAAGCACGAGAATTGCCACGAACGCATAGGCGATGAGGCGCACCAATCTCCCGACAATTCGAATCAACATGCTCATGAGAGCGACAGTAACCTCAATTTTTGTAACCGCGTGCTGAACCGTCTGCGATCGTACGGCGTGTCAGAAGGCTTGACCGATGCCGGCATAGATGCCGTATGCCGTACCATTCTCATATTTCCTGAGCGGGACGGCGACGTCGAGCCTGATGGGACCGAAGGGTGTAGCGTAGCGCACACCGACGCCCGCGCCAATGCGAACATCGGAAAAGTCAGGAAAAGTGCTGTCGGTGACGCTGCCCATATCGACGAAAGGCACGATGCCGATCGTATCGGTGATCTTGATGCGGGCTTCAAGAGAGGCGGTGGCATAGGAGCGGCCGCCGAGCGCATCGCCATTGGAATTATAAGGCGTGATTTCCTGGTAGGCGTAGCCGCGTACCGAGCCGCCGCCGCCGGCATAGAAGCGCCGAGTCGCCGGAATGTCCTCTATACTGTTGGAGCCGATCAGCGAGCCGAGAGAAAGCTTGCCGGCGAAGACGACATTATCGTTGGCGCCGACGCCCTGATAGCCGGAAATCGAGCCTTCGAAGGAGCTAAACACTCCGCCGCCTATTGCTTCATAGCTCGGCTTGGCGCTGACAGAGGCGCGGTAGCCCGCAGTCGGGTCCAGCTTGTTGTCGCGCGTGTCCCTGACATATTCGAGCGGGATCGCCAGCGTCAGATAGTTTTGATCGCCATAGGCGTCGGTGCTGTCCTGCTCATAGCTAATTTCGCCGCCGCCGGAGACGGTATCCTGATCGGAGAGCTCGTAGGCAAGGCTCCCGCTCGCGGTGATGGTATCGGCATCATAGGCATCCGGATGCAGGCTTTGCATCTTCAGGCCGGCGGTAAAGGTTGCCGAGGGATAGAAGGTCGCTGGCCGGACATAGGTAATGCCGGCGCTATAGTCGAGCTGTCCGACATCAGTGGTTTCGCCGATACGGGAGACCGATCCTTCGATGCGCAGCGAATCCGCCCGGCCGGTCAGGTTGCGATGACCCCAATAGCCCTGCACGCCGAAACCATCGATGGTGGAATATTGCGCGCCGACGCCGAAATAGCGCTGCTTGCCTTCAGCCACTTCGATGGTCATGGGAATGCTGCCGTCCGGGGCAAGCTTGTCGGCCTCGCGGATGGTGACGCTCGAAAAGACTCCGAGCTTACGCAGGCGGTCGGAAGCTTTCTTCAGCTCATCCGGCGAATAGGGCTTGCCCTCGTTGATGCGGGCATAGCGCTTGATGAAATCCGGGTCGACCGATTTCTGGCCGCTGACGCCGACATTGCCGATGGGCGCCATGGGCCCGCTTTCGACGCTGAGCGCCACGTCGACCCTGTTGGTCTCGTGATCGGCGACGACATCGCGCTTGATCAGCTTGGCGAGCGGATGGCCTTGGTTCTTGAAGTCTGCGACGATCTTGTCGCCGGCTTTCAGGATCGTCAGCGAGCCGGCGTCACCGCCCGGAACAAGCCCATAGCCGGCAGGGTCGAGATTGCGGGCATCGCCGAGCAGCTTGATCTTGCCTAGCGTGAAGACCGGGCCTGGATCGACGCTGATGGTGACTGCGACGGGCTTCGAACGGCCAAAGGTGGGATTCGGCGACAGCGCATCGATATCGGTGCCGTTGACTGTGATGGTGACCACGCCGCCATAGCGCGCTTTTTCATAGAGGGTGGCGATCAGCCGGTCGCGATCATCGCGCGCCTTGATGACGACGCCGAGGTCGCCGGAGACGGGCTTTTTCTTGTCCGAAACCAGCATGGAGCTGTCGGTCAAGGCCTCCTTGAGATCCTTGTCGAGATTGTCCGTCTTGAAATCGACGGTGTAATGAACGGGATCGGAAACCTGGTCTGTCGTATCGTCTTCGCCCCAGAGCGTCATGCCGAACAGTTTGAAAGCAAACGCGTTTCCGGCATGGAGTGGGCCGAGCGCAATCGTTGCCGCAACCGCCATTACGGTGCCTGCTCGCCGATACGCAATACTCTTCCTCGGACCAGTTCTTTTATGCATACGCCGCTTTACGGTTATATAAGAACTTTCTCAGTTTGGCGTTTCCCCCGGGTTAACGCGCGGGCCACCATAGAGGCAAAACCGTCCCGCGTGTACCTTTTTAGACTCAAAAACCTGCAAAAGACCGCGGCGGAAATGAAAAATCCCGGATTTTCGTCCGGGACTTAGGGCTATTTCAGCGCTCTTTAGGGAGCAAATGGCGGTCGTCGCTCCCATGGTCATTGCTTCGATCCAGCGTTGAAATTGGCGTCATTTCCCTTGGGGCGACACCAGTTTTGCACCTCTTACAGATGAAAAGACGAGGAGCCGGAATCAAAAAGTCCCGGACCTCAGGCCCGGGACTTCGGTATCTCAAATCCGTATTGGATCAGTAACCGCCGCCATCATAGTAGCTGCGACGATAGCCGCCACGCGGGCAATCGTCGATGTAACGGCGGCCATAGCGGTCACGGTAGTAGCACTGGCCCGGCTGTTCGGCGACGCTGCCGATCACTGCACCCGAAACACCGCCAATCGCGGCGCCGACGGCTGCACCACGGACATTGCCGGTAACGGCGCCGCCGATGATGGCGCCAGATGCCGCGCCGATGCCGGCGCCTTGTTCAGTCGGGGTGCAGCTTGCGATAGACAAGCCGACCAATGCGAGCATAAGAGCTTTCTTCATATATTCTCTCCAACGTTAGTTAAGCCGGTACCCCCGGCCAACGCCGTCCCAATTTTTTCAGCTCCACCACGATGGGCTGTCCTTGCAGTCCCTGCAGCTACGAAGAAATATCGTGCAAAATATGTTTGTCCATTGGGCAGTTGCGGTTTTTTTGGTGCTAAACTCGATAGATCAACATTTGGCAAAGAAAAGGAACTAGACGGAGAGAAAAATCCACCGTCTTTCTAAAGTAGAGGTTGATTGCACTACAAAAAAGTCAAATGATGACTGTTGCCTCTGGAGGAGAGGCGAGGAGGAAAATATGTCAAAAGTGACTTTGACGGTGAACGGCCGGACGGTCGGCGGCGAGTGCGAGGATCGCATGCTGCTCGTCCATTTCATCAGAGAAAAGCTTGGCCTGACAGGAACGCATGTCGGCTGCGACACCACACAATGCGGCGCCTGCGTCATTCACATGGATGGCAAATCGATCAAGAGCTGCTCGATCCTGGCCGTGCAGGCATCCGGCTCCGATATTACAACCATCGAGGGTCTGGCTGCCAATGGCGAACTGCATCCCGTTCAAGCCGCCTTCAAGGAGCATCACGGCCTGCAATGTGGCTTCTGCACCCCCGGCATGGTGATGACAGCCGTCGACATGATCAATCGCCATGGCGGCGCGCTGGACGAAAAGACTGTGCGGGCCGAACTTGACGGCAATATCTGTCGCTGCACCGGCTACCACAATATCGTCAAGGCGGTCCTTGCCGCCAATGCTGAGATGCATGCCGCCAAACAGGCGGCCGAATAAAATTTCACCGAGATTGTCTGGCGAACGCCAACGACCGTTATCTTGGCGGATTGCCGACCCCGGAACCCCAATGGGAGGATGTCATGGGCGTTGAAGGCATTGGCGCGCGCGTCGCGCGCAAGGAAGACAAACGATTTCTGACGGGTAAGGGGCGCTATACCGACGATATGGTGGCGCCGGGCATGAAATATGCCTATTTCGTCCGCAGCCCGCATGCGCATGCGAAGATCACCGGCATCGATGCCTCGGCCGCATTGGCCATGCCGGGCGTGATTGGCGTGCTGGATGGTAAGCAATTGCTGGCCGATGGCATCGGCAACCTCATCTGCGGCTGGATGATTCATTCCAAGGACGGCTCGCCGATGAAGATGGGCGCCTGGCGGCCGCTGGCTGTCGAGACGGTGCGCTATGTTGGCGATGCCGTGGCGATCGTCGTTGCCGATTCGCTTGGCGAGGCTCGCGATGCCGCCGAAGCCGTCGTCGTGGATTATGAAGAGCTTCCTGCCGTGATCGAGGCGGTCGAGGCGCTGAAGCCCGGCGCGCCGCAGCTCCATCCGGAAGCGGTCGATAATTTGATCTTCGACTGGGAGCTCGGCGATGCCGCGGCGACCGACAAGGCAATCGCCGAGGCGGCCCATGTCACGGAACTTGAAATCCACAACAACCGGCTCTCGCCGAATGCCATGGAGCCGCGCGCGACCCTCGGCATCTATGATGCCGGCGACGATCATTATACGTGCTACACCACCAGCCAGAACCCGCATGTGGCCCGGCTGGTCATGAGCGCTTTCTACAATGTCGCCCCGGAAAACAAGCTGCGCGTCATTGCGCCTGATGTCGGCGGCGGTTTCGGCTCCAAGATCTACATTTACCCCGAGGAGATCGTCTGTCTCTGGGCGTCGAAGAAGACCGGCGTGCCGGTCAAATGGACGGCAGACCGTACCGAGGCATTCCTAACCGATGCTCATGGCCGCGACCATGTCTCGAAGGTGAAGATGGCTTTCGACGCGCAAAACCGCGTTGTCGGACTGAAGGTCGACACGATCGCCAATCTCGGCGCTTATATGTCGCTCTTCTCTTCGGCGGTGCCGACCTATCTCTACGCGACGCTGCTTTCGGGCCAATATGAAATCCCGGCGATCCACGCCAATGTCCGCACTGTCTATACCAATACGGTGCCGGTCGATGCTTATCGCGGTGCCGGGCGTCCGGAGGCAACCTATCTGCTGGAACGTACCATGGAAACGGCGGCGCGCGAGCTCGGCGTTTCACCGGCGGAACTCAGGCGAACCAACTTCATCCGCTCCTTCCCCCATCAGACGCCGGTGATCATGAATTATGACGCTGGTGACTATGAGGCCTCTCTCAACGCCGCCATGCAGCAGGCCGATTGGGACGGTTTCCCGGCCCGCAGGGCGGCCGCGGAGGCGCGCGGACTGAAGCGCGGTATCGGCATGAGCTGCTATATCGAGGCCTGCGGTATCGCGCCATCACAGGCGGTGGGGTCGCTCGGCGCCGGCGTCGGCCTGTGGGAATCGGCCGAGGTTCGGGTCAATGCGGTCGGCACCGTCGAGGTGCTCACCGGTTCGCATAGCCATGGCCAGGGTCATGAGACGACCTTCGCTCAGCTCGTCGCAGACCGTTTCGGCGTGCCGATCGATAGCGTGTCGATTGTTCATGGTGACACCGACAAGGTGCAGATGGGCATGGGCACCTATGGCTCACGTTCCGGCGCGGTCGGCATGTCCGCCGTGGTGAAGGCGCTCGACAAGGTGGAGGCCAAGGCGAAGAAGATCGCCGCGCATCTGATGGAAGCCGACGAGAGCGATATCGTCATCGAAAACGGCGAAGTCAAAGTCGCCGGTACCGACAAGTCGCTGCCCTGGTTCCAGGTGGCGCTGGCCGCCTATACGGCGCATAACTTGCCCGCCGGCATGGAGCCGGGCTTGAAGGAAACCGCCTTCTACGATCCGGCCAACTTCACCTTCCCGGCCGGCTGCTACATCTGCGAAGTCGAGGTCGATCCGGAAACCGGCAAGACCGACATTATCCAGTTCGTCGCCGCTGACGACTTCGGCAATATCATCAATCCGATGATCGTCGAGGGACAGGTGCATGGCGGCATCGCCCAGGGGGTCGGGCAGGCGATGCTGGAAGGCGTGCATTACGATGCCAGCGGCCAGTTGCTGACGGCGAGCTTCATGGACTACGCCATGCCGCGCGCCGACGACTTGCCGTCCTTCAACCTGTCGCACCAAAACACTCCTTGCCCGAACAATCCGCTGGGGATCAAAGGCTGCGGCGAGGCGGGCGCCATCGGCTCTCCGCCGGCGCTGATCAACGCCATTACCGATGCGATCGGCAATAATGCCCTGACAATGCCCGCCACGCCGCTCAAGGTGTGGGAAGCGGCGCAGGCCGTGGCCTGAGACAAGGGGAGGAGAAAACCATGTACGCAACCAACTATCACCGCGCCTCCTCGGTCGACGAAGCCGTCAAGCTTCTGTCCGATACGTCGGAGGGAAAATATGTCTCCGGCGGCATGACACTGATTGCCACCATGAAGCAGCGTCTGGCCTCGCCGAGCGATCTCGTCGATCTCAGGCATATTCCGGCGCTGAAGGGCATCCGCGTCGACGGCCGCAGGGTAACGATCGGGGCTGCGACGACGCATGCGGAGGTCGCCTCCTCGGCGGCGATCCGCGCCGTCTGTCCGGCGCTCTGCGATCTTGCCGGCATGATTGGCGATCCGCATGTCCGCCATATGGGCACGATCGGCGGCTCGGTCGCCAACAACGACCCGGCGGCGGATTATCCTTCGGCCATGCTGGGCTTGGGCGCCACCATCGTTACTGACAGGCGTCAGATCGCTGCCGACGATTTCTTCACCGGCCTGTTCGAGACGGCGCTGGAAGAGGGCGAGCTGATCACCGCCATAACCTTCGAGGCACCGGAAAAGGCCGGCTACGCCAAGTTTCCCAATCCGGCCTCGCGCTACGCCATGACCGGCGTGTTCGTCACCAAGGGAACGGGAGGTGTGCGGGTCGCAGTCACCGGCGCGGGTGCCGATGGGGTCTTCCGTCATGACGGGATGGAGCAGGCGCTTGCGGCGAACTGGTCGCCGGATGCGCTCGCCAACGTGGCGATCGATTCGTCGGCGCTGCTCTCCGATCTGCATGCCACGGCAGAATATCGCGCCAATTTGATCAAGGTCATGGCCAAGCGCGCCGCGGCGGCGGCATAAAGCCTCGTGAAAACTGCCGGAAGGGCGGCTTAGCTGCCTTTCCGGCTTCGAGGTTCCAGAAAGGTTCGATTGTCAATTCTCGGTGATTGACAATTGTTGTCTGGAATTGTTCAAAATTAAGGGCCATTTGCCGCAGCGAGTGCGAAAGCGATGCGGAGGGGTTGACGTGCAGACCGGCAATCATGAAAACGGTCGCATGGTTCTGGAGCAGATGATGGATTTCGAAGCATTTTTCAAAGGTGAACTGGACGGTCTACACAAGGAAGGCCGCTATCGCGTGTTCGCCGATCTGGAGCGTCAGCGCGGCAGCTTTCCGCGCGCGACCTGGCATACGCCCGAAGGCTCCAAGGACGTAACCGTCTGGTGCTCGAACGACTATCTCGGCATGGGCCAGCATCCCAAGGTGATCGAAGCCATGAAAGAGGCCATCGATCACTGTGGCGCGGGTGCGGGAGGCACCCGGAATATTTCTGGCACCAACCACTACCATGTTCTCCTGGAGCAGGAACTCGCCGATCTGCACGGCAAGGAAGCGGCGCTGATCTTCACCTCCGGCTATATTTCCAACTGGGCGACGCTCGGCACGCTCGGCGCGAAGATTCCTGGCCTGATCATCTTCTCCGACGCGCTGAACCACGCTTCGATGATCGAAGGTATCCGCTACGCCAAGTGCGACAAGGTCATCTGGAAGCATAACGACCTGCATGATCTCGAAGCCAAGCTGAAGGCCGCCGATCCGAAGGCGCCAAAGCTGATCGCTTTCGAGAGCGTCTATTCGATGGATGGCGATATCGCTCCGATCAAGGAGATCTGCGATCTCGCCGACAAATACGGCGCCATGACCTATCTCGACGAAGTGCATGCTGTCGGCATGTACGGCCCACGCGGCGGCGGCATTGCCGAACGCGAAGGCCTGATGGACCGGCTGACGGTGATCGAGGGCACGCTCGGCAAGGCCTTCGGCGTCATGGGCGGCTATATCGCCGCCTCGACCGCACTTTGCGATTTCATCCGGTCCTTCGCGTCCGGCTTCATCTTTACGACATCATTGCCGCCGGCATTGGCGGCAGGCGCAGTCGCCTCGATCCGACACCTGAAGGTCAGCCAGTTCGAACGCGCCCGCCATCAGGATCGGGTTCGCCGGCTGCGCGCGCAGCTCGATGCCTCAGGTATTCCGCACATGCCGAATCCGAGCCATGTCGTGCCGGTTTTGGTCGGCGATGCCGCCAAGTGCAAGTGGATCTCGGATCTGCTGCTTGATATGGGCGTCTACGTCCAGCCGATCAATTATCCGACCGTGCCGAAGAAGACCGAACGGCTGCGCATCACGCCGACGCCGCTGCATTCCGACGCCGATATCGACCATCTCGTCGGCGCGCTGCATGCACTCTGGTCGCGCTGTGCGCTGGCAAGGGCTGTCGCGTAAGAGGTGACTTTCTCACCATGCCGCGCCGGGATTGACGGGCGCGGCTTTCGGCACAATTGAAGCGGTTCTCATTGCGGAAATGTCGGCGTGCGGCCCATTTCCGCGATGATCTTTTATACTGCAGAGGTCAGCTGCGGCTTCCCAGGGCCAGGCGGCATGCAAGGCCGGCAAAGACTGTCGCCAGCAGATATTGCGGCAGCTTCGGAATATGCTTGATCGCCGAGAGTCGACCTCGGATGTGGCTGCTGAGCGCTATGACGGAACCGTTTACTAGGAAGCCGATCCCATTCAGGATGGTAGCCAGTAGAGCCATCTGGATGACCATCGAGCCGTTCGGATCAACGAATTGCGGGAACAGGGCAAGCACGAACAAGGCCATCTTCGGGTTTAGAATATTGGTCGCGAGACCCTCGATGAAGATGCGCCGGCCCGAAAGCCGTTTGAGTCCGGCCGAGGGCGCGAAGGCAGGGCCCTGCGAACGTAGGGTCTTGAAGGCCAGATAGAGCAGATAGGCGCAGCCCGCCCAGCGCACGATCTCATAGGCAATTGGCACGTTCAGGAAAAGCCGTGATAGGCCAAGTGCTGCGGCCAGGGCGTGGCAATAGGTGCCGAGCGCAATACCCGCATAGGTCAGGAAGCCGGCGGATCGGCCCTGGCTGACGCTCCGCGAAGCAATAAGAAGCATGTCTGGGCCGGGCGTGGCGGTTAGCACCAGCGCCGCAGCGGCGAATACAATGAGCGTTGAGAGATCCGGCATCTTGATTCCTTTGAAAGTAAGGCCGGAATTCCTCTCTAGCATCATTATCAGGAATGGCAATAACCAGAACCAATAGGTAAGTTTATGCCTACATGTTGGCGCTTTCGTGGGCCGATGACGGCCCTATCGAAAAGCATCGTCGCCCAAGAGGCTACATCGATCAGGAGGTTTGCCAGGCTTGCAACTGCGTGAGGGTTGCGGTTGCTCCGCCGCAGGCGATCATCAGCACGCGCTCGAAGCGTGCCAACTGATCGGCATGGGCGTAGGCGACGGCCAATGCGGCGCCGCAAGCCGGCTCCACGAGGACGCGATGATCGTCGAGGAAGCGCATGCATGCGTCGACGGCGACTAGGTCATTGACAACAACACAATCGACCGGCCTGTTCCGAGTAATCTCAAAGGCGCGTTCGGCGACCTTGCGAGCGCCAAGCGATGTCGCGATGCTGGTGATGGCCGGCAATTCCACCGGTTTTCCGGCTTTCACTGCGGCTGCGAGCGAGGCGGCACCTTCCGTTTCGGCGGCGATGATCGGAACATGCTGAAGACCGTTACGATCAAGTCCTTCCGAAATGCCGGCCAGCAGCCCGCCACCGCCGACCGAAAGAACGACGGCGTCGAACGGCACGCCGGCTCTGACGACCTCGTCGATCAACGTTGCATGGCCTGTCCAGACGAGCGGATCATCGAAGGGGTGGATGAACGCCGTTCCCGCGTCGACCGCCTGCAGCGCGTGTTCGTTTGCCTCCTGCCAGGATGCCCCGTTCACGAAAACCTCGGCGCCCTCCTGGCGGATCAACGATTTTGCCCGTTCGGTCGTTGTTTCCGGAACGAAGACCGATACGGGGATCGAAAGGCGACGACCGGCATAGGCCACCGCAATGCCGGCATTGCCGCCGGAGGAGGATACGAAGCGCCGCTTTCCGTTTCTGGCATGATGTTCGCAGGCGGCCCCTATGCCGCGGATCTTGAAGGAGCCGGGCGGCTGGAGCGCATCCATTTTCAGCCAGATGGAGCATCCGGAAACCTGGCTGAGCGGTCGGGATTCGAGGAGCGGAGTTTCGAGGTGAAGTGCCATGGAGTGATCTCTCCGCAAAAGCGTTGTTGGCGAGGATGTTAGGCTGCCTTGTCGCGCTGGGCAACAAGCGCGCTGGCGCGGCCGCGTGCCTCATCATCGGCGGCAAAGACTGCATCCATCGTTTCGGCGCTGCCAATCCCGATCATTTGGTCCATGACCGCTTCGGCAATATCGGCCATTTCGAGGAAGCCGATGCGTTCGTCCACGAAGGCTTGGAAGGCAATCTCTTCGGCGGCATTCATGACGGCGCCCTGCAGCCCACCGCGTTCCAGCGCGGTGCGGGCAAGGCGCAGTGCGGGGAAACGAACCTCGTCCGGCGCTTCGAAATCCAGCCGGGCCAGTTTTGCAAAATCCAGCCGGTCGACATCGAGCTTCGGCCGGGACGGATAGGTCAGCGCATAGCCGATCGCCGTGCGCATGTCCGGACAGCCGAGCTGCGCCAGCACCGAGCCATCGGTATAGCCGACCATCGAATGGACGATGGATTGTGGGTGGACGATAACCTCGATCTGATCCGGGCCGACATTGAACAGATGTTTGGCCTCGATCATCTCCAGCGCCTTGTTGAACATCGAAGCGCTGCCGATGGAGATCTTCAGGCCCATGGACCAGTTCGGATGCGCGCGCGCGGTCGCTGCCGTGACATTGGCCATCTCTTCGCGCGACCATGTGCGGAAGGGGCCGCCCGAGGCGGTCAGGATGATGCGCTCGACCGCATGCTGCTGGTCGTCCTCCAGCGCCTGGAAAATCGCGCTGTGCTCGCTATCCACCGGGATCAGCCGTCCGCCGCCTTCGCTGACGGCACGGACGAAGAGTTCGCCGGCTGAAACCAGACATTCCTTATTGGCAAGCGCGATATCGGCGCCCCGGTGCGCAGCCGCAAGCGTCGGCGCAAGGCCCGCCGTGCCGACAATCGCCGCCATCACCCAGTCGGAGGGAATGGAGGCGGCCTCAATGAGAGCATTCCGGCCGGCCGCCGCGGCGATGCCGGTGCCGGCAAGCGCGTCCTTCAGCGCCTGATACCGGTCTTCATTGGCCGTGACGGCGAGAGCGGCGCCACAGGCTTTCGCCTGGCTCGCCAAGAGATCGATATTGTCGTGCCCGGTGATCGCGGCGATCTCGAACGCCTCGCGCCCGCCCAATTGGGCGATGACGTCGAGCGTGTTTTGCCCGATCGAGCCGGTCGAACCCAATATCGTCAGGCGGCGCGGCGCCTTGCTCCCGGTTGTCATTCCAAGTGTCCGAATATTGCTGTAATCGCCCATGGCTCTACAGGGGATCGCGGGAGGCGGCAAGTCCGCAGCTCTATCGGCGCCCTCCCTCTGGTCCCTTCCTGCTGGAGTTTCCAGGTTTTGCGGCAATTTTCGGGCCGCTAATGAACCAATACGCTGATACCGCGTTCCCCATCCGGCAGAGGCGCAGGAGAAGGGCAACAATGGTTTTTAAAGCGGCTACGTTTCACGGCGTAAGGCCTGAAATAGAAAGCGAAAACGCTAAACGCTCGGCACTGGAATCCACCGTCGCCGATGCGCTCGCCGTCGCCGGCGGCCTCGACGCCTCCGACGTCACAGTAACCGCCGTCGGCCAGGAAATCCGTTTGGACGGAACGGCGGCAACACCGCAGGAAATCGAGCGGGCGACTGTGGTGGCCGAGGCCGTGCCGGGGGTGAGGCTGGTAAGGAACAGGATTTTGGTGGGGTGAGGGTCAGGGCGCCACCTTCCGACAACAGGGTTGGGGGACGTGCTGCTGCCTATCCTGGGTTGGCGGCGAACTCAGCAAGCTCTTTCGGTGATCGAATGTGGATGATCCGTGCGTGCCCGCGGTGAGCTTCGATTGCGGCAAGCAGTTTTGGACGCATTTCCCGATGCAGCCACCACATCATTTTGAAGAGACGAATAGTAACCGGAAACATCGGGCATCCGTCAGGTCCATCCGGGCGGCCAAGGAATAGAGACTTCACCTGGCGCTTGGTGGCCCACCAGTAATGAATCCATATCGGGTGATCCACGAAAACAATCGTATCAGCCACATCCATCCGACGTTCAACGGATTCCCACGACCCGTAGCCATCAATCAGCCACCGCCCTTGCGAAAGCCAGGTTTCATGCGACGCTGCAAATTCCGACTTGGGCGTCTGGATCCAATTCGGCTTCCACTGAATCTTGTCGATTGCGAAATAAGGCAATGCGTGCGCAGTGCTTAATGCTCTGCACATCGTCGACTTTCCGCCACCTGCATTGCCGATCACCATCACGCGCGTCATGTTTGTAACCCTACAGGGCATCGAGGCAAAGGCTGCTGTGGTCGTTTCAGCAGCGAGGCCGCAGGTTCGAGATTAGGCTTATTTGAGCCCAGCAGCCTTGCGTAGCGCATGCGTCATATCACTTCGCCAATCCTTTCCCTTGGACTGGAATCGCTCAAGGACATCCGGATCTATTCGCAGGGTGACGGCGACTTTCGGTGCATCCACTTTTGGCCGCCCCCTGGCGCGCTTAATGCTACCCATCAGATCCGGAAAGGCTTCTGCGAAGGGTTTCGCCTGAGCAAGTTGCTCATCCGTTGCTTCCGGAGCATCTGGATCGGACGCGATCATCTTTTGAATTTCGGCTTCTTCTCTCTCATTCAGAGGGCGCCGTGAAGAGAACTTCGTCACCATAAGAGCTTCCTTTTCTTGCGGCTTGCAGGGCGCATCGAAATGACCGAGATGGCTTCTGAGCCAAGCGGCTTGAATACGACGGCTGCAACGATCTGTCCGTCCAGTTCACCGATGGCCATGGAGCGGCCATCATTCGCGGGGACGACGACAGAACCTGCGAAGAATTCAATATCGAGATCGGCAAAGTCCAGGCCGTGCTTGGCGAGGTTTGTTTCGCGCTTCAGTTCGTCCAGATGATCTCCATATAATTTTCGTACACGGAAATTCAATAGGCAGCAAGAATATTCGTACACGGAAAATGGAATGGTGATGCATCCGGTGATGCACTCATAGGCCGCTCCAAGCTAGCCAGCGGCCTCGATCTTCTCGATTGCTCAGCAACCAATTCCTTCACGCTCAGATTGTCCTTCCATGGTAAGGTCCGCATAGATGAATCATTGGGGATAATGCGAATGGAGTTGGGGCAGATATTTAGCATCGGCGCTTCAGTTCTGGCCCTAGCAATGTCGGCGACAACGCTCTGGCTGACCTTGCTTCGAAAGGGCGAGATCAAAATGACTAAGCCAACGGTTATTTTCTTTGGTCCTGACGGCGGCACGGGTGAGGAAAAGGGGATTTCTAAAGTCTTCCTACGGACCTTGCTCTTCTCAAGTGCTCACCGTGGTCATGTCGTCGAAAACGCCTATGCTCGCCTTCGCCGTGGTGAGACACAACAGAATTTCAGCATTTGGGTCTATGGCGAAGACCGGCTTGCAAGAGGTTCTGGCCTATATGTAGGCGCCGAAGGCGTCGCCACAAATCATCATTTTCTTACCCCGTCGGACGTGAGAAATTTCGATTTTGCAGCGGGCGATTATACGTTGGAAATCTTCGCTAAGATTGTCGGCGAAAAGAGGGTGCGGCGCCTAACAGAAATCAATTTGACAATCACGCAAGCTGAAGCTGAACAACTGCGCCAGCCTGGAAACGGGATCTACTTCGATTGGGGGCCGGACGCGGGACGCTACCAGTCTCACGTTGATAGTCGCCCCAAGAAGCCGGTGAACCCGCCTTTGCTGCTTCAGGCGCTCCACGACGGCGCCCGCGAAATCCCTGAGCGTTCTCCTGCAGATCGATGACAATCATACGTCACGCCGAGCGCTGTAGGTCTTTCCGCATTGTTTCGATTAGACCGTGAAAAGCCGCATCCCTTTCATCTCGCGGTCCGTCGTTGGTATCGAGGATAGCTTGTGCGAAGCGCGAAACTTCCGACGAGCCGAATAGCTGGCAGCGGGTCTGCCATAGGGCATATTCCTTGGAGTTTTCGTTCGAATGTTGGATGGCCGCTTTGTGTAACGCACCGAGAAGGCCGATGTAGGCCTCACGCTTTTCTTGATAAAGGCGGTCTTTCGTCACGGCACGCCTGGAATTGAAGTGGTCAATCACGGTCTTCAGAAGCGATCCCAGGCCGAGACCTCCGACAAGTGGCACTACCCATTCCATAGAAGCTGTCTCCCAGAGCCAAAACCGCATGGTTTGATCGTCTTATCAAATCAGAAGGCACAACTCTAATTCCTTTATTGCCATCTGACTTACGCTCAATACGGGTTACACTGCGTCGACATGAATCAAACCTCCGCTAACGGAAATCTCAGTGGAATTGGGAGAGGTCCTCTCGGCTTGGGGATCAGAGGAAATGGCAAAGTCCGAGATCGAAAACATACTTGAGTGGAAAAGGTGGGAGCGAGCGATCTTCAGCGGGGGATTTTTGCGATTCAGTTTTGCCGTGTCGAAGATAATGCCGATTTGCGCCAAAGGTCGCGCCGCGCCACGGCATGGAGAGAACCGGAATCTCTAGGTCACGGATGAGATTCATTGAAACCAATGGTGATCCCGACGCGATTCGAACGCGTGACCCTCAGATTAGGAATCTGATGCTCTATCCTGCTGAGCTACGGGACCACTGACATTGATCCATACAAAAGCAAGGGCCCGAAGCCAAGCCCTTTTACGTCCTGGAGACAATCTGCTTTTGCGGGGCCGTGCGCCGTGGTCAGGCGCACGGAAAGAGGGTGGCGTCTCAGGCGTTGAGGCGCTGTTCGGCGAGGCGGACCCAATAGGAGATGCCGTGGGCGATGGCTTCGTCGTTGAAGTCGTAGGCCGGGTTGTGCAGGCCGGCGGTGTCGCCGTTGCCGACGAAGATGAAGGCGCCGGGGCGGGCGTTCAGCATGTAGGAGAAATCCTCGCCGCCCATCATGGGATCGATGTTGGGGATGACATTAGCAGTACCGGCGATGTCGCGTGCGGCGGCAATCGCGTGCTCGGTCTCGTCGGCGTGGTTGACGGTGACCGGATAGTTGCGGTGGAACTGGATCTCCGCTTCGGCATCGTGGCTGGCGGCAATGCCGCTGACGATCTGCCGGAAGCGCTGCTCGGCAAGGTCGCGGATCTCCGCGTCGAGCGTGCGCACGGTGCCGACGAAGCTTGCGTCGTTCGGAATGACGTTATAGGCGTTGCCGGCATTGAACTTGGTGACGGAGACGACCACCGATTTCAGCGGATCGGCGCTGCGCGAGGCGATGAGCTGCAGGTTGGTGATGATCTGCGCGCCGATGGCGATGGGGTCGATCGTCTTGTGCGGCATGGCGGCGTGGCCGCCGCGGCCCTTGATCGTGACCGTGAATTCGTCGGTCGCCGCCATGATCGCGCCCTTGCGGATGGCGAACTGGCCGACCGGCAGCCCCGGCAGATTGTGCATGCCGTAGACTTCCTCGATCCGGAAGCGCTCCATCATGCCGTCCTTGACCATGGCGTCGCCGCCGGCGCCGCCTTCTTCGGCCGGCTGGAAGATCACGGCGATGTTGCCGTTGAAATTGCGGGTCTCGGCGAGATATTTCGCGGCGCCCAGCAGCATGGCGGTGTGGCCGTCATGGCCGCAGGCATGCATCTTGCCGGGTGTCTCGGAAGCCCAGGGCTTGCCGGTGATTTCGGTGAGCGGCAGGGCATCCATGTCGGCGCGCAGGCCGACGGTGCGGCCTTCGCCCTTGCCGCGGATCAGGCCGACGACGCCGGTGCGGCCGATGCCGGTGACGACCTCGTCGACGCCGAATGCCTTGAGCTTTTCGGCGACGAAGGCGGCGGTGTTTTCCACCGCATACATCAGCTCAGGCCTCGTATGGATATAGCGGCGCCATTCCGTCACTTCGTCCTGGAGTTCGGCGGCTCTGTTCAAAATCGGCATGCTGATTTTTCCTGCTGCTCAATATCGGATTCGGTTTAGCAATTTCATCCGGCGCACAACCCTCAATATCACATCGCACTTTTTGATGCCGTGCGCGTGATCACAAGGCTGTGATCCGTTGGCAATAAAGTCGTCAATCGCCTTTGCCTTCTCTTAGCCATATAGGTTAAATAGGGGGAGCTTTCGAGAAAATTCCGGACTTCTGAAGGATAGACCGTGCTGACGAAGCAGAATCGTTTGTATGCCGCCCTGCGGCTGGTTCCCATGGCCGCAGCCGCATCCATGCTTTTCCTGTCGACCGCGCATGTGGCCGAGGCAAATCCGCATATTCTCGTCGATGTCAGCACCGGCCGCGTGCTCGATCATGAAGACGCCTTCAGAAAGTGGTATCCGGCCTCGCTGACCAAGCTGATGACGGTCTATGTCACCTTCCGCGCCCTCCAGTCCGGCCAGGTCACGCTCGATACGCCCGTCGTCATGTCCAAGCTTTCCTCCTCGCAGCCGCCGGCGAAGATGTATTTCAAGCCGGGGCAGAAGCTGACGCTCGACAACGCCCTGAAGATGATGCTGATCAAATCCGCCAATGACCTTGCCATGGCGATCGCCGAGACGGTTGGCGGTTCCGAGCCGGGCTTTGTCGCGCGCATGAATGCGGAAGCCGCCCGCCTCGGGATGCGTGACACGCATTTCATCAATCCCAACGGCTTGCCGGGCAAGGGTCAGTACACCACGGCGCGCGATCTTGCCGTTGTCAGCGTGGCGCTGCGCCGCGAGTTCCCGCAATATGCCGGCTATTTCTCGCTGGAAGGCTTCACCAACGGCGTCAAGCAGGTGCAGAACATCAACATGCTCATCGGCCGCTTCGACGGCGCAGACGGCATGAAGACCGGTTTCATCTGCGCTTCCGGCTTCAACCAGATCGCCTCGGCCACTCGCAACGGCCGCACCCTGGTCTCCGTCGTTCTCGGAACGGACAGCCTTGCCGCACGCGCCGACGATTCCGCCAATTTCCTGGAAAAGGGTTTCGAGAACCAGTTCTCCGGGCGGGACACCTTGGCAAGCCTGCAGCCCTATGGAACCGGCCAGGACGAGGTTGCCGACGTCACTGCCGACATCTGCAGCGCCAAGGGCGCACAACACCGCAGCGAAACCCGTGATCCCACCGGCCGCACAAAGGTACAGTCGCCCTACATCCATGAAATGGATCACGAGCCGAATTTCGTCTATGCCGGCCTGATCGGCGGTCAGGACGTCGCGACCGCGAGCAAAGGCGACAAGGACGATGTGACGGCAAAGGGCGACAAGGCCGTGAAGGGCGACAAGATTGCCGCCACGGGCGATGTCACCGGCATACCCATTCCCATGCCGCGCCCCACTTACTGATCGGACCTGAACCATGAGCGTTCCGCAGGAGAGGGTGCCGGTTTCGATCCTGACCGGTTTTCTCGGGGCCGGTAAATCGACATTGCTGAACCGCATCCTCAAGGATCCGGAGATGCGGGACGCCGCTGTCATCATCAATGAATTCGGCGATGTCGGCATCGACCACCTGCTGGTCGAAAGCTCCGGCGATTCCATCATCGAGCTCTCCGATGGCTGCCTCTGCTGCACGGTGCGCGGCGAGCTGGTGGATACGCTCGCTAATCTGATGGACGCCATGCAGACCGGCCGCATCCGGCCGCTGAAGCGCGTCGTCGTCGAAACGACCGGCCTTGCCGATCCGGCGCCGGTGATGCAGTCGATCATGGGCAATCCGATCATCGCCGCCAATTTCGACCTGGATGGCGTGATCACCATCGTCGATGCGGTCAATGGGTTGCAGACGCTCGACAATCACGAAGAGGCGCGCAAGCAGGTGGCAGTCGCCGACCGGCTGATCGTCTCCAAGACCGGTTTGGAAGGCGCCGTTTCCGTCGACATGCTGGAGAGCCGGTTGCGGGCGCTCAATCCGCGGGCGCAAATCTTGAACGCCGACAGCAACGAGGCGGGCCATGCCGCCATTCTCGTCAACGGCCTTTACGATCCGGCGTCCAAGATCGCCGATGTCGGCCGCTGGCTGCGAGACGAGCTCGAGGCTGATGATGACCATGATCACCATCATCACGACCATGGGGACGATCACCACCATCATCACGAGGGGCACGGCCATCATCGCCATGGCCACCATCATCATGGCCATCGGCATCAGCACGATCATGATGTGAACCGTCACGACGAGTCGATCCGCTCTTTCTCGATCGTCGAGAGCCAACCGATTGACCCGATCGCGCTGGAAATGTTCATCGACCTCCTGCGTTCCGCGCATGGCGAAAAGCTGCTGCGGATGAAAGCCATCGTTGCCATGTCCGACAGGCCGGAACGTCCGGTCGTACTGCATGGCGTGCAGAATATTTTCCATCCGCCGGTGCGCCTGCCCGCCTGGCCCAATCCCGACGACCGGCGCACGCGCATGGTGATCATCACCAAGGATCTGCCCGAGGATTTCGTGAAGGGCTTGTTCGATGCGTTCCTGAGCAAGCCGCGTGTCGACACGCCGGATCGCGCCGCACTTCAGGACAATCCGCTCGCCGTGCCGGGGATGCGGTTCTGAGGCGCCTTTACCTTCTCCCCGACGGGGAGAAGGTAGCGCGTCAGCGCGGTTGAGGGGGCGTTGCACCGTAAGGAGAATTGCCTTTCGCTTACCGCTCAAGGCCCGCGTCGCGGATCCCCTCATCCGCCCTTCGGGCACCTTCTCCCCGTTGGGGAGAAGGTAGAGCAAAGATGCGCTCCAGGTGAAAATCGCTATCCCTTGCGGATCACGAAGCGATGGCCGCGTTCGGTTTTTTCGCTTGTGAGCAAGGTATGGCCCTGCTCGTTGCAGAGATGGGGAATGTCGATGACGGCAAGCGGGTCCGTCGTCTCCACCGTCAAAACCGCGCCGCTCGGCATGCCGCGCAGGCGTTTTTCCGTTTTGATCGCCGGATACGGGCATTTCAGCCCGCGCAGATCGTAAACCTCGTCGGTCAGGCTATTCACTCTTGGCCCAGAACTTCCAGAAGGGCGGCTTCTTGGCCGGCTCGGTCTGGGCTGTTTCGACGGGCGGGGGTGCATAGGCGAGCGGATTGACCATGGGGTTTGCCATCGGGATCGGCACGTTCGCCGGGACGGCCGTGGCGACCACGGGGCCGCCGGCCGGAGCCGCCGGCTGCGTGGCAAGGCCGTTGCCGGCCATGCGGATGCTTGCGGTCGTCGGATTGGCGACGGTGGTGCCACGGGCGACCTGCTGCGCCGACTGGTTGGACATCATCGTCTCCAGATCGGCCACTTTCATCATCTTGCCGGCCGCAAGTGCGGTGCCGGTCGGTGCATAGGCGAGATCGTGGCCCTTGCGCTGCTTGGCGACGACAGCCTTGCGTTCGGCTTCGGTCGGGTCGTACCAGGCCATGCCGTCGTATTTCTTCAGAGCGGCGCTGTAGTCGGCGTCATACTGCTTGTCGTGGCTCAGCAGCGCGGTCTGCAGGGCCGGCGGGGTGGTCATGACGGGGCATTTGCCGCCGGCGTTGAAGGGGCCGGCGGCCTGCTGGTTGAAGACGTATTTCTTCTCGCAGACCTCAACTTCCGGCGGACGCTTCGTCACTTCGAAATTGTCGTAGCCGACCTTCAGCATCTTCCAGAATTCGATATTGGGGCTGAGGCGATGCTTGACCATGTTTTCCGCGGTCATGCGGAAGGGGAAGGCCTCGAGTTGGATCGCCTTCTGGCCGCCTTTGAACGCGTCGCGCGCGAAGGCATAGATTTCCAGCACCTGCTGGTCGGTCATCGAATAGCAGCCCGATGACGAGCAGGCGCCATGGATCATCAGATTGGCGCCGCTGCGTCCATTGGCCGCGTCATAACGGTTCGGAAAACCGGTGTTGATGGCGAGATAATATTTGGAATTCGGATTGAGGTTGGCCGGCGTCAGCATGTAGAAGCCTTCCGGCGCTTGCCGGTCGCCTTCCTTCACCTTCGGGCCAAGACGGCCAGACCAGGCGCAGATCTTGTAATCGGCGATGACCTCGAAGCGATTGCTCTGGTTCGCCTTGAGGATCTCCATCACGCCTTCTTCCTTGAAGATGCGGATCATGATCGGCGAATTGCGGTCCATGCCCTTTTTCGTCATGTCGGCAAGGATGTGGCTCGGAAGCGGCTGCTCGACCTTGTTTTTCACCGTCGACAGATCGACCGACGCGGATTCCAGCGTGTCGTTACAGCCGGCGAGAGCCAGCGCCATCAGGGAAACATAGGCGAGGTGACGGAAGCGCATTCTGACTTAGCCCATAGACACGAAGAGCGGCTGCACGATCTGTTTCGCCGCCCCCAATCGAAACATGAAACAGAATCATAGACGGCTTATACTTGACAATTCCTTACCAGCCTATGACGCGCCCGCGGCATGGCCGCAAGCTTTTCTTTGTCATAAGCGTTTCGATAACAAGAATGTGGCCAAGATTTGGCCTCATTCCCGTTTTGAGAGATCACGAGTCTCTAACTGAAGTTAGAGATTGCGACCCATATTGAGGAATTTCTGGCGGCGGTCGCTGCGCAATTGTTCGCCCGAACGGCTGGAAAGTTCGCCGAGCGCGTTGGAAATCATGTCGCCCGTCGCCGCAATCACGGTCTGCGGATCGCGATGCGCGCCGCCGAGCGGTTCGGGGATAATGCCATCGATGATGCCGAGCCCCCTCAGATCCTCGGCCGTGATTTTCATATTGGTGGCTGCTTCCTTGGCACGGGTGGAATCGCGCCAGAGGATCGAGGCGGCACCTTCGGGTGAAATCACGCTGTAGATCGAATGTTCGAGCATATAGACGCGGTTGCCGGTGGCAATCGCGATTGCGCCGCCCGACCCGCCTTCGCCGATGACGACCGAGATGATCGGCACCTTGACGCCCAGGCACATTTCCGTGGAGCGGGCAATTGCTTCCGCCTGGCCGCGCTCTTCGGCGCCGACGCCGGGATAGGCGCCGGCCGTGTCGACCAGGGTAACAACCGGCAATCCGAAGCGATCGGCCATTTCCAGGATGCGGATCGCCTTGCGGTAGCCCTCGGGACGGGCGCTGCCGAAATTGTGCTTCAGGCGCGTCTTGGTGTCATTGCCCTTTTCCTGGCCGATGATGGCGATCGGCTGGCCGCGGAAACGGGCAAAGCCCGCTTGGATGGCGGCATCCTCGGAAAACTTGCGGTCGCCGGCGAGCGGCGTGAATTCCGTAAACAGCGCGCCGGCATAATCGACGAAATGCGGGCGCTGCGGATGACGGGCGACCTGCGTCTTCTGCCAGGCATTGAGCTTCGAATAGATATCGGCCATGGCTTCGCGGACGCGAATTTCGAGCCGGCCGACTTCGTCGGACGTATCGATGCTCTCGTCTTCGCTTGCCAGTTTCTTCAGCTCGTGAATCTTGCCTTCGAGATCCGAGATGGGTTTTTCGAAGTCGAGATAATTGTGCATGAGGTGCGTTTCCGATCCTTTTGCCCGTGACGAGAGACGGCACGTATAGCCTGTGTGCCGGTCCTATTCCCGTTTTTTGGCCTGTTTGGCAAGGGGGTGATGCGTTTGCACCAGTTGGTGAAGCCGTTCTTCCAGCACATGTGTGTAGATTTGTGTGGTCGAAATGTCGGAATGGCCAAGAAGTTCCTGCACCACGCGGAGGTCCGCGCCATTGGCGAGCAAGTGGCTGGCAAAGGCATGGCGCATGACATGCGGTGAGATCAAAGAGGGCGTCAGCCCGGCGCGAATGGCAAGATCCTTCAAATCCCGCGCAAAGACCTGGCGCGGCAGATAGCCCTGCTTGGAGGCCGCGGGAAAGAGCCATGGACTTTCCGGGGCGGGCTGCTTGGCCTTTGCCACCTCCAGCGCCTGTCGGCGGCCATAGGTCTTCAGCGCAGCGATCGCCGATTGCGACAGCGGCACCAGCCGCTCCTTGTTGCCCTTGCCGCGGATCATCAGGAAGCGCCCTTCCTGGTGCAGGACTTTCGCCGGCAGGGAAACGAGTTCGCTGACGCGCATGCCGGTGGCATAGAGCAGCTCCAGCAGAACCAGCATGCGCAGATGCTGCAATTGATCGGGACCTTCGACGGCAGCTTCGTGTTCGGCCTGGGCGAGAAGGCGCGTCACCTCGTCGACACCCATGGTCTTCGGCAGGGCGCGGCCTTTCTTCGGCGCGTCGAGAATGCCGGTGGGATCATCGGTGCGCAGACCCTCGGCATAGAGAAATTTATAGAACTGGCGCATGGCCGACAGGCGGCGGGCCTGCGACGAAGGCTTGAAGCCCTGGCGGGAAAGACCGGAGAGATAGGCGCCGAGATCGTTCGATGCCGCTTCCGTCAGGCGGACGTTGCGCTCGGACAAAAAGGAATGGAGATCGTCGAGGTCGCGCTCGTAGGACTGCAGCGTGTTGACCGCCGCGCCGCGTTCGGCGCTCATCATTTCGAGGAAGGCTTCCATATGGACGCGGCCCAGGTCCTTCACGGCAAACTCCGCGCTCACGGCTTCACCGAACCGGTCGCCGGCGGGTTGACGCGCTCAGACGGTATGCGGATCGTCACATCACGCGGCTGCGGATCGACGAAGAGCACAAGGGCCCACATTGCTCCATAGACCGATCCGGCGATCACCGCACAGATGACAAGGAAGCGAAACAGGGTCGGCATTCAGAAACTCTCCTCGTCCCAATCATTGGTCCGACGCTATACTGTAATCATATCCGACAAGCGTTAGCCGAAGGATATTGCAGACATGTTTATGTTGCGGCGTCTTGACGCTACAGGCGCATTTGACGATACCGTTTCCAAACAAATTGTGAATGGGCCGATGAGTGAACAAGTACTGACCCTTGCAGAAAGCCTTAGAGACAGAGCGCGTGCCGTATTGGGTACGCGCAATCTTGTCCTCGTCGGGTTGATGGGGGCCGGAAAATCCTCGGTCGGCCGGCTGGTCGCGCATCAGCTCGGCATTCCCTTCGTCGATACGGATATCGAGATCGAGCGCGTGTCGCGCATGACGATCGCCGAGCTGTTCGAGGCCTACGGCGAAGACGAATTCCGGGCGCTGGAGACGCGGGTGATCAAGCGGCTGCTTAAGGGCGGCCCTCGCGTCGTTTCCACCGGCGGCGGCGCCTTCATCAACGACCGCACGCGCCGGCACGTCAAACGCAGCGGCCTGTCGGTCTGGCTGAAAGCCGATCTCGACGTGCTCTGGGAGCGGGTCAACAAGCGCGATACGCGACCGCTGCTTAAAACCGAAAATCCGAAGCAGACCCTCGAAAAGCTGATGAATGCGCGCTATCCGATCTATGCGGAAGCCGATCTCACGGTTTTGTCCCGCGATGTGGGCAAGGAAGTTATGGTCAAGGAAGTCCTTGCTGCCATCGTCGAGGGGAAAGAAGAAAGCAAGACACCATGAATGCGATCCCATCGGCATCGGCCGAGCGTCTCGTCCGCGTGCCCCTCGGCGAGCGCGCCTATGACATTCTGATCGGCCCTGGCCTGATTGCGCGCGCCGGCAAGGAAATCGCAGCAAGGCTGAAGGGCCGCAGAGCGGCTGTCATTACGGACGAAAATGTCGCGCCGCTCTATCTCGATGCCCTGATTGCGAGCCTTCAAGAAGCCGGTATTCAGCCGTCGAAGCTGGTGCTGCCGGCCGGCGAGAAGACCAAGAGCTTCGAGCATCTGATGGCCGTCTGCGATGCCGTGCTGACCGCCCGTGTCGAGCGCAACGATGCCGTCATCGCGCTTGGTGGCGGCGTGATCGGCGATCTCGCCGGCTTTGCTGCCGGCATCGTGCGCCGCGGCGTCCGGTTCGTGCAGGTGCCGACATCGCTGCTGTCGCAGGTGGATTCTTCTGTCGGCGGCAAGACCGGCATCAATACCCACCACGGCAAGAACCTTGTCGGCGTCTTCCATCAGCCCGATCTCGTGCTCGCCGATACCGACGTGCTGAATACGCTCAGCGAACGCGAATTCCGCGCCGGCTATGCCGAGGTTGCCAAATACGGCCTGATCGACAAGCCGGATTTCTTCGCCTGGCTGGAAGCCAACTGGAAAGAGGTGTTCTCCGGCGGCGAGGCGCGCATCGAGGCGATTGCTGCGAGCTGCCAGGCAAAATCCGACGTCGTCGTTGCCGACGAGCGCGAAAACGGTCCGCGGGCGCTGCTCAATCTCGGCCACACCTTTGGCCATGCCTTGGAGGCGGCCACCGCCTATGACAGCCGGCGGCTGGTGCATGGCGAGGGTGTTTCGATCGGCATGGTGCTGGCGCACGAGTTTTCTTCGCGCCTCAATCTGGCGAGCCCCGACGACGCGAACCGAGTCGAGACGCACCTGAAGGCGGTCGGCCTGCCGACGCGGATGGGCGACATTCCGGGCGAGCTGCCGCCGGCCGAGGTACTGATGGACGCGATAGCCCAGGACAAGAAGGTCAAGAGCGGCAAGCTAACCTTCATCCTGACCCGCGGCATCGGGCAATCCTTCGTCGCCGATGACGTTCCTTCCTCCGAAGTTCTCAGTTTCCTAAGGGAAAAACATCCGCAATGACGGTCGAAAGCACCCTGGCTGTTCTGTGGGAATATTGGCCCGAGATCATCTCGATCATCGCGCTGGTGCTGCTTTCGGCCTTTTTCGCCGGCTCGGAGACGGCGCTGACGGCGGCTTCGCGTAGCCGCATCCACACGTTGGAAGCCAACGGTGACAGCCGCGCCGGCATCGTGCGGCTGCTGATCGAGCGTCGCGACCGGTTGATCGGCGCGCTGCTGATCGGCAACAATCTCGCCAACATTCTGTCGTCGTCGCTTGCGACCAGCTTGTTCCTCGGCCTGTTCGGCAACTCCGGTGTGGCGATCGCCACTGCCGCCATGACAGTCATCCTTGTCATTTTCGCCGAGGTTCTGCCGAAGAGCTGGGCCATTGCGACGCCGGACCGCTTCGCGCTGAATGTCGCCGGTGCGATACGTCTCTTCGTCATCGTCGTCGGGCCGGTGTCGAGCGTCGTCAACGCCATCGTGCGTCAGATACTGAGCATCTTCGGTGTCAATCTCTCCAGGGAAGTGTCGATGCTGTCGGCGTATGACGAATTGCGCGGCGCCGTCGATCTGCTGCATCGCGAAGGTTCGGTGGTCAAGGCGGACCGCGACCGGCTGGGCGGTGTGCTCGATCTCGGCGAGCTGGAGCTTTCCGACATCATGGTCCATCGCACGGCAATGCGCGCCATCAATGCCGACGATCCGCCGGAAGTCGTGGTGAGGGCTATTCTCGACAGCCCCTATACGCGCATGCCGCTCTGGCGCGGTACGATCGACAACATCATCGGCGTCGTGCATGCCAAGGATCTGTTGAGGGCGCTGGCGGAGCGGAATGTCGAGCCAGAAAACCTCGATATCGTCAAGATCGCCCAGAAGCCCTGGTTCGTGCCCGACAGCACCAATCTCGAAGATCAGCTCAATGCCTTCCTGCGCCGCAAGCAGCATTTCGCCGTCGTCGTCGACGAATATGGCGAAGTGCAGGGCATCGTCACCCTGGAGGATATTCTGGAGGAGATCGTCGGCGATATTGCCGACGAGCACGATCTCGATATTCAGGGCGTGCGGCAGGAGGCCGATGGTTCGATCGTCGTCGATGGCGTCGTGCCGATTCGCGATCTGAACCGCGCCCTCGATTGGGATCTGCCGGACGAGGAGGCAACGACGATCGCCGGCCTCGTCATTCACGAATCAATGACCATTCCGGAAGAGCGCCAGGCGTTCACCTTCTACGGCAAGCGCTTCATCGTCATGAAGCGGGAGAAGAACCGCATCACCAAGATCAGGATCAGGCCAGCGGAAACGGAAGAGGGGAAGCCGGAGTAGCTGGTTACCACCGCACCGCTTCGCCCGGTGCTGCCGGCTCCACGGCCAGGGCATGGAGGCCGGCATCGAGTTCCGGCTTCAAAAGCTCGGTTATTGCCCTATGGCGGGCAAGGCGTGTCATGCCGGCGAACTTGGCGGAGACGATGCGAACCCTTATATGAGTTTCGCCCGTTCCGGTCATATCGGGCTGATGGCCGGCATGCATATGGCTTTCGTTGATGACAGCGAGACGCTCGGGCGCGAAGGCGTCGTTGAGCTTTTTCTCAATGCGGGATTGAAGCGTCGTTTCCATATTCCCGCCGTCACCTCGTTCGCGAAAAAGGTTTCACAAAGCCTGCAACATTCCCATTTGTCAATTCTTGTTGTGGGGTGGCTGAGGCCCCATAATTAGGGCGCCATGAGACTCGATTCAAAATATTTCGATCGCATTCGAACCCGCCGCAAGCGCGAGCCGGAGGCCGAACAGGCTCCGCCGACGTGCCAATGGGACGGCTGCGACAAAAAGGGTACGCATCGTGCGCCGGTCGGGCGCAATGCGGAAGGGCAGTTCTTTTTGTTCTGCTTCGAGCACGTCAAAGATTACAACAAGGGCTACAATTATTTCTCCGGCCTCTCGGACGGTGAGATCGCGCGTTACCAGAAGGAAGCCATCACCGGTCATCGCCCGACCTGGACCGTCGGCGTCAATAAGTCGGCCCGCAACAGCCCGCTGCAATCCGACATCCGCTCCGGTTCCTATTCCCGCGTTCGCGATCCCTTCGGTTTCGTCAAGGACGGGCAGGGGCAGGGACGCGGTCCGCGCTTCCCCCAGGAGCGCAAGTTGAAGACGCTCGAGGCGAAAGCCTTCGACACGATGGGGCTGGGTGCCAATGCCACCAGCGCCGAGATCAAGAGCCGTTACAAGGAACTGGTGAAAAAGCACCATCCGGACGCCAACGGCGGCGATCGCGGCTCGGAGGAACGGTTTCGCGCGGTCATTCAGGCCTATCAATTGTTGAAGCAGAACGGTTTTTGTTAATTCCTGTCCTTGCTCTCCGTCTTCAATCAGGTATGGTCCAAATCGGCTGAGGCCGCAGGCGACTGCGGCAAGGTGCGCTTTTGGCTGGCTGCACCTCGGTCAACTTTCCGGGCGCGGCGTTTCTTGTCCGGGACTCAGTTCCAGAATGCTCGTAAGCGATCATTTCATCGCGCCGAGGTTTCGCTTCAGTCCCGGAGAAGTATCGCCGATGTCCCGACCGGACGGATGCGGACAATAAGCTGCGGCGTCACGGATGAAAAAAGCTGAGATTGATATGGCTGGGTGACAGTCGCCCGCCTTGGAGACATGATGAGCAAGATTGACCTTGATATTTCCGAGCTTCCCGACACGACCGTTTCGGTCCGTGAAGTCTTTGGAATCGATTCCGATATCCGCGTTCCGGCGTACAGCAAGGGCGATGCCTATGTGCCCGACCTCGACACCGACTATCTGTTCGATCGCGAGACGACGCTCGCCATCCTCGCCGGCTTTGCCCATAACCGCCGCGTGATGATCTCCGGCTATCACGGCACCGGCAAGTCCTCGCATATCGAGCAGGTCGCAGCCCGCCTTAACTGGCCATGCGTGCGTATCAACCTCGACAGCCATGTCAGCCGTATCGACCTCGTCGGCAAGGATGCCATCGTCGTCAAGGACGGCCTGCAGGTCACCGAATTCAAGGACGGCATTCTGCCCTGGGCCTATCAGCACAATGTCGCGCTCGTCTTCGACGAATACGATGCCGGCCGCCCGGATGTCATGTTCGTCATCCAGCGCGTGCTGGAATCGTCCGGCCGCCTGACGCTGCTCGACCAGAGCCGTGTTATCCGTCCTCACCCGGCCTTCCGCCTGTTTGCGACCGCCAACACCATCGGTCTCGGCGATACGACGGGCCTCTATCACGGCACGCAGCAGATCAACCAGGCGCAGATGGACCGCTGGTCGATCGTGACGACGCTGAACTACCTGCCGCACAACAACGAAGTCGATATCGTGCTGGCGAAGGTAAAGTCTTTCCGCACGGAGAAAGGCCGCGATACCGTGTCCAAGATGGTGCGCGTCGCCGATTTGACCCGCGCGGCCTTCATGAACGGCGATCTTTCCACCGTCATGAGCCCGCGTACGGTCATCACCTGGGCGGAAAATGCGGAAATCTTCGGCGATGTCGCCTTTGCCTTCCGTGTGACCTTCCTCAACAAGTGCGATGAGCTGGAGCGGCCGCTGGTCGCCGAGCAATATCAGCGCGCTTTCGGCGTCGAGCTGAAGGAAAGCGCCGCCAACATCGTGCTCGAAGCCTAAGAGAAGAGGCAGCAAGTCATGGCAGGTCGCGGAGACAATTCCAAAGCGAAGCCGGGCGCTCCGGTGGACATGGAGCCGTTGCGTCGGGCGATTACCGGCTGCGTGCGCTCGATCGCCGGCGATGCCGAGGTCGAAGTGGCCTTCGCCAACGAACGCCCGGGGATGACGGGCGAGCGCATTCGCCTGCCGGAGCTTTCGAAGCGGCCGACGGCGCATGAGCTGGCGGTGACGCGCGGCCTTGGCGATTCCATGGCGCTGAGGCTTGCCTGCCACGACGCCCGCGTCCACGCCACCATGGCGCCGCAGGGCGCCGAGGCGCGCTCCATCTTCGATGCCGTCGAACAGGCCCGCGTGGAATCGATCGGGGCATTGCGCATGAGCGGCATGGCGGCCAACCTCAATTCGATGAATTCGGAGAAATACGCCAAGGCGAATTTCTCCGGTATCGAGCGGCAGGAAGACGCGCCGATCGGCGAGGCCATGGCGATGATCGTGCGCGAGAAGCTGACCGGTCAGCGGCCGCCGGAAAGCGCCGGCAAGGTGCTCGACCTCTGGCGTCCTTTTATCGAGGACAAGACCGGCGGCGAACTCGACAATCTGCTTTCTGCCATCAACGACCAGCAGAGCTTCGCCCGCGTCGTCCGCAATATGCTCACGGCCATGGACATGGCCGAGGAATACGGCGACGAGGACATGGAGCCGGATTCCGATGAGGAGTCTGCCGAGGAGGACAAGCCGAGCGGCGAAGATCAGGATGATCAGGACGTCGAGAGCGACGACGGTTCCGACTCCGCGCCTGCCGAGGACAGCGAAGCTTCCGATGAGCAGATGGACGACGGCGAGATGGATGGCGCCGAAATCTCCGACGACGACATGAGCGAAGAGGGCGAAGAGGATTCGGAAACGCCGGGAGAGACCCGCCGTCCGAATACGCCCTTCGCCGACTTCAACGAAAAGGTCGACTACCACGTCTTCACCGAGGAGTTCGACGAGACGACCACGGCGCAGGAACTCTGCGACACGGTGGAGCTCGAGCGCCTGCGTGCCTTCCTCGACAAGCAGCTCGCGCATCTTCAGGGCGCCGTAGGGCGGCTTGCGAACCGCCTGCAGCGCCGGCTGATGGCGCAGCAGAACCGCGCCTGGGATTTCGACCTGGAAGAGGGGTATCTCGATCCGGCGCGCCTGACGCGCCTGATCATCGATCCGATGCAGGCGCTCTCCTTCAAGATGGAGCGCGACACGCAATTCCGCGATACGGTCGTGACTCTGCTGATCGACAATTCCGGTTCCATGCGCGGCCGGCCGATTACCGTCGCCGCGACCTGCGCTGATATTCTGGCGCGCACGCTGGAACGCTGTGGTGTCAAGGTCGAAATCCTCGGCTTTACCACCAAGGCCTGGAAGGGCGGACAGGCACGCGAGAAATGGCTCGCCGGCGGCAAGCCGCAGACGCCCGGCCGGCTCAACGATCTCCGCCACATCATCTACAAATCGGCCGACGAGCCCTACCGACGGGCGAGAACCAATCTCGGCCTGATGATGCGCGAAGGCCTGCTCAAGGAAAATATCGACGGCGAGGCGCTGATCTGGGCCCATAACCGCCTGCTCGGCCGCCGCGAGCAGCGCCGCATCCTGATGATGATCTCGGACGGCGCGCCGGTCGATGATTCGACGCTGTCGGTTAATCCGGGCAACTATCTGGAGCGGCACCTGCGCGCCGTGATCGAGCAGATCGAGACGCGGTCGCCCGTGGAGCTGCTGGCAATCGGCATTGGCCATGATGTCACTCGCTATTATCGCCGCGCCGTGACGATCGTCGATGCCGACGAGTTGGCTGGCGCCATGACCGAACAGCTCGCATCGCTGTTTGAGGATCAGGCCAGCCTGCCGCGTATGCGTCGCGCAAGCTGAACAGCCTATAGTCCAACCTGTATCGGCCTTCCGGCCGGTGCTTCCGCCGATTTTCCGCCTAGAGCTGTTCATCGCTTCACGGAATCGCTGAACTGCTCCATCTCTTTGTTTTAACGCAATTCCGGACGGAAAACCGCTACGCACTTTTCCTGGAATTGCTCTAGTTGCAAGGCCCCGTGAGAGCCCATGAAACGCCTTTGCCGCGCGACCATGCTTGTGATGCTGCTCGCCGGCTGCGGCTCTATGGATACGTCGGAAGGTGGGCCGGCGGAAATACACGCGACGGCGATAACGGCATTCAAGCCCGGTTCCGAACAGACACGGTTCGGTGCGCTCGAATTTCTCGGCGGTCTTGAACTCAGCTCCGGCAACGCACTTCTCGGCGCCCTCTCCGCCATCCGCTTCCGTCCTGATCAGCGTCATTTCGTTTCGGTCCTGGATACCGGTCATTGGCTGACGGGGGCCATCGAGCGCGATGAGGACGGCAGGCTGAGGCGCATTGTCGATGCCCACATCATGCCGATGATCGATCGCTTCGGCGAGACGGATGCCGGCAAAGGCGCGATGGATGCGGAAGGGCTGGCGCTGCGGGGAAACCATGTGCTCGTCAGCTATGAGCAGAATCATCGCGTCGACACCTATCCCGATCCTGGTTTCGAGACTTCTCCGCCCGACGGCAGCGTTCCGATCCTAATTCCGAAGAAACTATTGCGCGGCAACCGCAGCCTGGAAGCCCTGATGACTGCACCGCAATCGAGCCCGCTTGCGGGAGCAGCGGTGATCGTCGCGGAGCGCAGCCTGGACGATCAGGGGAACATGCTGGCGGCGATTCTGGACGGACCGTTGAAGGGCCGCTTTACCGTGCGCCATTACGACGATTTCGACGCCAGCGACGGTGTTTTCCTACCCGACGGCGATCTACTGCTGCTGGAGCGGCGCTTCGATCTGGCGCACGGTATCGGCGTACGTATCCGCCGCATCGCGGGCGGCGATATCAAGCCGGGCGCGGTCGTCGACGGCAACGTCATCTTCCAGGCAGGGTCCAATCTGCAGATCGACAATATGGAAGGACTGGACGCCTTCCGCGCCGCCGATGGCGCGATCCACCTGATCATGGTCTCCGACGACAATCATTCGATCCTGCAGCGAAGCCTGATGCTGGAATTCCGGCTGAGGGATGAGAAGCTGGTCAGCCAGAAATGAGAAAGCCCGCGACTTGCGGGCTTTCATGAAATCGCATGGGTAGCTGTTTACGCGGCGCGGACCGGCTGCGTCGGCTTCAACACGTTCATCAGCGCGCCATAGGGCAGCAGCATGACCAAGCCGACGGTCATCTTCACCGAGAAATCGCCGATCGCCCAGGAAATCCAGCGCGGCGCCGAGGTCGAGAAAGTGCCGAGAATTGGCGCCCAGTCGATTGCGAAGGGATCGTTGGGGCCGAAGAAGACGAAGAAGGGCGCGAAGGCGAAGGAGAAGAACATCACCGTGTCCAGCATCGAGCCGATCAGCGAACCGAACAGCGGCGCGCGCCACCAGGCCATACGGCGCAGGCGGTTGAAGACCGAGATATCGAGAAGCTGGCCAGCGAGATAGGCTGAGCCGGAGGCGATCGCGATACGCGGCTGTGCGGTGAAGAAAGATAGCGTAACGCCGACGACGAAGCCGGCGAAGACCACCTTGCGCGCGGCCTTCGGCCCGAACTGGCGGTTGGTCAGGTCGGTGATCAGGAAGGCGACGGGATAGGTGAAAGCGCCCCAGGTCAGGATGTCGGCGAGATTGATACCGGCGAGCTCAGCCTGCAGCGGATACTGCACGAGGATGTTGGAGGCGACGACGACGAGCGTCATCAGCAGAACGTAGACAAGCGTATAGCGTGACGTCAGCATTTTTTTATCCTGGGTGATGCCACCAGTTCGAGGAACAAACCGGGCATGGAAAAAGGCTTGTCCGGAGGTTATCCGTGCAAGCCTTTCAGCCCGTATTATTTCTAGAAGCGCGGAAGCTTAGGCTGCTACGGCAGCAGCTTCAGCGGTCTTCTTGACGATCTGGCGACGCAGCAGGCGGGCGCGCATGCTGAGCTCGTTTTCGCTTGCCTTGATCAGGAAAGCGTCGAGACCGCCGCGATGCTCGACCGAGCGGAGTGCTGCAGCGGAAACGCGCAGACGATAACGCTGGCCAAGAACGTCAGAAATCAGCGTGACCTGGCAGAGGTTCGGCAGGAACCGACGCTTGGTCTTGTTGTTGGCGTGGCTGACATTGTTGCCCACGAGGACGGCCTTGCCGGTCAATTCGCACATGCGGGACATAGTACACCTACTTTTGTTTTTCTTGGCCATCGGATAGTCATCCCGGGCAAAACCCGGCGCGCAATCCAACAGGCCATAATTGGAAAGTTGCGGTTCTATAGTCAGAGCGACCGGCTACGTCAAGCCAAACCTTGAGCTTTCCCGCAATTCCGTCAAAAAGCTGCTGTTTTCTGATTGTCGCAGCAAGGGCATAAAGCGCCTATATATGCTGTCTGCTCTTTGTTGAAGGCTTTGGTCATGGTTCATTTTGGAAGGTGGCTTTTTGTTTCGGCCCTGCTGGCGTCGATGCCCTTGGCGGCATCGGCCGAGGAACTGCGGCATGAAACACAGTATCGCGTGTCGCTCGCCGGTTTTCCGATCGCGAGGGCGGATTTCAAGACCGAGGTCAAGGATAAGCAGTTTACCATCCGGGGCGATATTACGTCGGCGGGCCTTGCCGATCTCGTCACGTCGATCGATGCGAAAACCGATGTGACCGGCACGGTCGGCGATAACAAGCTGCAGGCGACGCATTACACTCTCTATTACAAGAGCGGAAAGAAGGAACGCACCTATGATGTCGCCTATACCGATGGCAATGTGACGTCGAATACGATCACGCCGGAGCCGAAGCGGCCGCAAAGCTGGATTCCGCTCAGCAACGGAGATCTGCACTCGGTACTCGATCCGATTTCCGGCATGATCTTTCCAGCGACCGCCAATCTCAACCTCTGCAATCAGACCTTGCCTGTCTTCGACGGCGAGATGCGCATGGATCTGAAACTGTCGCCGAAGGGATCGCACCCGTTTTCGACGGATGGTTTCAAGGGCAAGACGATTGCCTGTGGCGTACGCTTCACGCCGAAGAGCGGCTATAAGGGAACGCGCAAGGATTATCTCTATCTCGCCAAGAGCGACGGCATGGAGATCTGGTTTGCCAAGGCTGATGCCATGAATGTATATGCGCCTGTCTACGTCCGTATCCCGACGCAATACGGGACGGTGACGATTACTGCCGTGAAATACGGTAGCTAGACGGGCTTTCGATTCGGAAAGAGCCCGCGGCGACAGACTGGGGGCCGACTTGAAGTTTCGCGCAACATTGACGGGATTTGCGGCCATCGTGATGTGGTCGTTTCTGGCCTTGCTGACGGTGGCATCGGGTAAGATGCCGCCGTTTCAATTGCTCGCCATCTGTTTCGCCATCGGCAGCATCCCCGGCATCGTTGTTCTCGCCTTGAGGCCGGAGCGCCCGCAGTTGCTGCGCCAGCCGGCCAAGGTCTGGATCACCGGCATCGCCGGGCTGTTCGGCTATCATTTCCTCTATTTCACCGCGCTGCGCCATGCGCCGGCGGTCGAGGCGGGGCTGATCGCCTATCTCTGGCCGTTGCTGATCGTGGTCGGCTCGGCGCTCCTGCCGGGCGAGCGGCTGCGCTGGTACCATATCGTCGGCGCGCTGATGGGTCTTGCTGGCACGGTGCTGATCGTCGGCCGCAACGGGTTTCACTTCGAGGGTGCCCATGCCATCGGCTACGGTGCGGCATTTCTCTGCGCCTTCACCTGGTCCGGCTATTCGTTGATCACCCGCCGGTTCGAGGCGGTATCGACCGATGTCGTCACTATCTTCTGTCTGGTGACATCAGCCCTTTCCCTCGTCTGCCATCTTGGCCTGGAGGATACGATCTGGCCGGAAGCGGCGTCGCAATGGATTGCGGTATTCGGGCTCGGGCTTTTTCCGGTAGGCGCTGCCTTCTATGCCTGGGATTACGGCGTCAAAAACGGCGATATCCAGATTCTCGGCGCGGCGAGCTATGCTGCACCGCTGCTCTCGACGCTGATCCTCACTTTGTTCGGCTTTGCCGAACCTAGCTGGAGCATCGCGCTTGCCTGCATTCTGGTCACCGGCGGGGCGGTGCTGGCAGCGCACAGGATGATCCTGCGCCGGGACAATACCGGCCCGGCACAGGCGGAAGCGGCGCAATAGCTCCGCTCCGGTCGTTGCCGCCTATTCCTTGAAGACTTTTTGCAGGAATGCGATCAGCGACGGCCGCCAGACATCCATCTCATGCCCGAGGTCCGGGTATTCTTGATAGTCGTGTTTGATTTTCTTCTCTTCGAGCATCGCCTTCAGGCCGGCGACGTCCTTGCCGACGACCTGGTCCTTGCTTCCAACCGTCACCGTGAAGTTGCGTAGCTTGTTGACCTTGTCAGGGCCGCTCAAAGCTGCGTCAACGGCCTTGTTCGACACGGTGGTCGTGCTCACCCCGCTGAAGGTCGCGACCCAGCCGAAGGTGCCGAGATGCGAGAGGCCGGAAACGAGCGCCTGGTATCCGCCCTGCGACAGGCCGGCGACCGCACGTCCGTCAGCATCGCTGCGCACCTGGTAATGGTTTTTCATATAGGGGATGAGATCCTCGATGAGTTCTCGATCCGCTGCTTCGGCATTTGCCGGATAGAAGTTTTTCCGGCGTTCGGCGGCGGGGAAATTCTCCGCAACCGCATCCGGCACGTCGGTTTCCGTGTCCGGAATGACGACGATCATCGGCTCGATCTTCTTTTCCGCCAGCAGATTGTCGAGAATCTGGGGTGCCCGTCCCTGCGCAATCCAGGATGCGGCCGTGTCGCCGAAGCCGTGATAGAGATAGAGCACGGGTAGTGGCTTCGTCGGATTGCTATAGCCGGGCGGTGTGTAGACATACATCTGGCGCTCCGAATCGAGCGCTTTGGAATGTAGTGTCACCAATCGCAGGTCGCCGTGCGGAACATTGCGAATATCGAGGATGCTGCCGGGCACGAGGATGAGGCTGGTATTCACCTGCCGCTGCGGCTTGGGCGAATTTGTGCCGGGATCGATGCTGCGAAAGCCGTCGACGTTGAAATAGTATTCATAGAGGTTGGGCTTCGTCGGCTCGGTCTTGGCAGCCCATATGCCGTCATCGCCGCGTTGCAGCGCGATCGGATTGTGCGAGCCGAGAACGACGGTGACGGCTTTTGCCGAAGGAGCGTAGAGGCGGAAGGTGATCGATCCGTCTTTGCCGACGGAGGTGACGAATTCCTTCAGCGGACGTTCCGCCGGCGGTGCGGCGGGAGCGTCAAGGGCAGCGGCGGGAAGGCTCATGACACAGCCCGCCAGAACAAACACGGGGAACAACAAGCGCACGAAAAAATCTCCTCCACATCAACCAATTTCTCTCTCCCCGTGTAAAGCTGCGGCAGTGCGAAGGTTTTTCAAGGCGGCTGTCCGCAAAGCAGCCACCTTGGGTCGTACGTGATATCAAAGAACGGGAAAAGTTCAGTCTGATGAAGGCTTCCAGCCGGGAGCGGCCATTTCGAAGCTGGAAAATTCGAAGCCCGGCGCGACCGTGCAGCCGACGAGGGTGAAATCGCCGAGAGTTTCGGCCGCCTGCCACCAATCGGCGGGGATGATCGCCTGCGGACGCTCGCCTTTTGCGAGGTCGACGCCGAGGACGATCGTCTCGCTCGTTTTGCCGTCGGCGGAGCGATACAGCGCAAGCGGTGCGCCGGCATAGTAGTGCCAGACCTCCGCGGCGTCGCGCACCCGATGCCAATGCGAGCGTTCGCCCGCCTGTAGCAGATAGTAGATCGCGGTCGAATGGCCGCGGTTGCCGCCATGCTCGTCGCGGAACGTCTGTACATACCAGCCGCCTTCCGGATGCGGCTGCATGGAAAGTGCCTCGATGATCTCTTCCGGCCGCATCAGAAATTGTCCTTGCGCTTGCGGATTTCGGCAAAGACTTCCTCGTTGCTGCGGCTTTCCATCAGCAGATTCCTGCGGATCGATGGATCGGCGGCGCGCAGGAAGGGATTGGTTTCTTTCTCCAGCGCGAGCGTCGTCGGAATGGTGAATTTGCCTTCGGCCCTCAGCGCCTCGATATCGGCGGCGCGCGCCTTCAGCCTTTCATTGTCGGGATCGATGGTAACGGCAAAGCGGGCGTTGGACAGCGTATATTCATGGCCGAAATAGATTGCCGTTTCGTCCGGCAATACGGCGAGCTTCTGGAGGGATGCCCACATATCCGCCGCCGGCCGCTCGAACAGCCGGCCGCAGCCGAGCGCAAAGAGCGTGTCGGCGGCAAAAAGCAGCTTGTCATCCTCGAAGTGGTAACAGACATGACCAGCCGTATGGCCCGGTGTCTCGATGACGTTGACGGTATGATCGCCGAACTCGAAGGTGTCACCGTCGCTGACGGCGCGGTCGAGGCCGGGAATGGCGACTGCTTCATTGATCGGGCCGATGATTTCGCAGCCGAATTGCTCCTTCAGCGCCAGATTGCCCTCGACATGATCGGTGTGGTGATGGGTGGTGAGGATGTGGGTGATCGTCCAGCCCCGACGCTTGGCGGCCGCCAGGATAGGCTCTGCTTCAGGCGCGTCGATCGACGCCGTGTAGCCGCTTTCTGGATCATGGACGAGCACGCCGAAATTGTCTGAGCGGCAGATAAATACCTCTAATTCCAAGGGTTTCATGGTCGAAATAGTCCTTATCGATGCGCTTGAATCGGAATGTAGGCGGTTCGGCCTTGAAGTCCAACGGGTGGCTGATAACATTTGTGGCGATGCACGCCGATATCGTCGATCTCCGCCAATTCTATCATTCCGAGCTTGGGCGCTTGGCCGAGCAGTCTATCGCCATGGCGCTTTCCTCGATCTGGTCGCGGCTGCCGGAAGAACGGCTTGTCGGCCTTGGCTATGCCGTTCCCTATCTCGATCGTTTCCGCGCCGACACCGAACGCACTTTCGCCTTCATGCCGGCCGGGCAGGGCGCCGTGAACTGGCCGGTGGATTCGGTTTCGGCGACAGCATTGATCTTCGACGAGGAATTGCCACTGCCGGACAGTTCCATCGACCGGGTTCTGATGGTGCATTCGCTGGAATTCGCCGAAAGCCCGCGCGAGACGCTGAAGGAGCTTTGGCGCGTGCTGGCGCCTGGCGGCCGGCTCGTCATCGTCGTGCCGAACCGCACGGGCGTATGGGCGCGCATGGAGCATACACCCTTCGGCTCCGGTCGGCCCTATTCGCGAGGGCAGCTTACTTCACTGCTGCGAGAGACCAACTTTACGCCGGGTGCGACCGCCGAGGCGCTGTTCTTTCCGCCCTCGAAGCTGCGCACCGTCCTGCGGCTCAGACGCGCCTTCGAACGGATCGGGCGTACGCTCTGGCCGGCTTTTTCCGGCGTCATCATCGTCGAGGCGCAGAAGCGGCTTTACCAGGGCCTGCCGGTCGCCGTCCGCGCCTCGCGCCGCGTCTTCGTGCCGGTGCTGGCGCCGCGCGGCATACCGACGACGCGCGACGGTGCATGAGCAGGCTTGCCAACTGGCAAACACTCGACAAATTCGTCAATCCGCATTAATGCCACGAGATGTCTAAAGCCGGAATTTTCCGGCCCTTCCCAAGGTCGATCCCATGAGCATGGAAATGAGCAAGCCCGTCCCGCGCCCCGGCATTCTCGATATCGCCGCCTATGTGCCGGGCAAGGAGCATGCGCCGGGCGTGGCGCGGGTGTTCAAGCTCTCCTCGAACGAGACGCCGTTCGGTGCAAGCCCCAAGGCCATCGAAGCCTTCCGCGCAGCCGGCGAGCATTTGGAACGCTACCCGGACGGGCAGGCCACGGAGTTGCGTCAGGCGATCGCCGACATTCACGGCCTGAACACCGCCAATATCCTCTGCGGCAACGGTTCCGATGAGCTGCTCGGCCTGCTCTGCCATGTCTATCTCAGCGCCGGAGATGAAGGCATCATCACCGAGCACGGCTTCCTGATCTACAAGATCCAGATCCTGGCCGCAGGCGCAACGCCGGTGACGGTCAAGGAGAAGGATCGTACTGTCGATGTCGACGCGATTCTTGCCGCTGTAACCGACAAGACCAAGATCGTCTTCATCGCCAATCCGGCCAACCCGACGGGCACTTATGTGCCGGTCAGCGAAATCCGCCGTCTGCAGGCGGGCTTGCCGAAGCATGTTATCCTCGTGCTTGACGCTGCCTATGCCGAATATGTCCGCCGCAACGATTATGAAGCCGGCCTCGAGCTTGTCTCCTCTAATCCCAATGTCGTCATGACCCGTACCTTCTCGAAGATCTACGGGCTTGCGGCGCTGCGCGTCGGCTGGCTGTATGGGCCGGCCGATGTGGTGGATGCGCTGAACCGTGTGCGTGGCCCGTTCAACATGAATGCGGCAGCCATTGCCGCCGGTGCGGCCGCCATCCGCGACCAGGCCTTCACCCAGAAGGCCGTGGCGCACAATACGCTGTGGATCGAGAAAGTGACGAAGGCCTTCGAATCGATCGGCCTCGAGGTGACGCCGTCGGTCGCCAACTTCGTGCTTGTTCACTTCCCCGATATCGAGGGCAAGCGTGCTGCCGATGCCGACGAGTTCCTGACCAGCCGCGGCTATATCCTGCGTGCGGTGCGTGCCTACGGCTTCCCGAATTCGCTGCGCATGAGCATCGGCACGGAAGAGGCTAATCTGGGCGTCATCGATGCCCTGACCGAATTCATGGGGCGCAAGGCATGAGCAGCATGCAGTTCGACCGTATCGCGCTGATCGGCATCGGCCTGATCGGCTCGTCGATCGCCTATGACATCAAGCGGCTCGGCCTCGCCAAGGAAGTAGTGATCTCGACGCGAAGCGCCGAGACGCTGAAGCGTGCCGAAGAACTCGAACTCGGCGACCGCTATACGCAATCGTCGGCCGAAGCCGTTGGGGATGCCGATCTCGTCATCGTCTCCGTGCCGGTCGGCGCATCGGGAAGCGTTGCGGCGGAAATCTCCGCGCATCTGAAGCCCGGCGCCATCGTCACCGACGTCGGCTCGACCAAGGCGTCCGTCATCGCGCAGATGCAGCCGCATATGCCGAGCAATGTGCATTTCATTCCCGGCCACCCCATTGCGGGCACGGAGAAGTCCGGGCCTGACGCCGGGTTTGCCGGGCTGTTCGAAGGGCGCTGGTGCATCTTCACGCCGATCCCCGGCACCGACGAGGCCGCCGTCAAAAGGCTTCGCCATTTCTGGGAAGCGCTCGGCTCGCGCGTCGATGAGATGGATGCCACCCATCACGACAAGGTGCTGGCGATCGTTTCGCATCTGCCGCATCTCATCGCCTATAACATCGTCGGCACGGCTGATGATCTGGAGACGGTGACGGAATCGGAAGTGATCAAATATTCCGCCTCCGGCTTCCGCGATTTCACCCGTCTCGCCGCGTCCGACCCGACAATGTGGCGCGACGTCTGCCTGCACAATCGCGATGCCATTCTGGAAATGCTGGCGCGTTTCTCGGAAGATCTTGCCTATCTGCAGCGGGCAATCCGCTGGGGAGAGGGCGACAAGATTTTCGATCTCTTCACCCGCACACGCGCCATCCGCCGCTCGATCGTCGAGGCTGGCCAGGACGTCGACGCCCCGGATTTCGGGCGTCACGCGCTGGATGTGAAGAAGTAGGTATCGACATAACCTTCGCCCCGCTGAGGCGCAGGTGGTGATTCTCAGATCGGCGGGATCTTGCCGAGCGGAATGAAGCCGCTGAGCGAGAGGCGGCCGCGATCGGCGGTGAGATCGACGGAGACCTTGTCACCGCCGGCCGCGAGCGACTTCAGAAGCTTGGTGGCGGTGTCGATCATGTTTTTGGCGGCTGGGATCGTTGCTTTCAGGCTGTCGCCCCATGGTCCGATCTGATTGATCTCCAGTTTGAACTGACCGGACAGAAAGCCCTGATCGTCGAAATTGAAGGGGCCGGAAAGGGTCATGACGCGGCCGTCGCCGATATCGATCACCACCTTGCGAAGAACGCCTGCAGCACCATAAAGGCCGTGTCCGTCGCTGCCGTCGAGCAAGCCTGCCTTGCCGGTCAAGGTGATATCGGCGCTTGTCGATGCCGTCGGCAGCGTCTGCGGAAAATCCTTGATGACGGCATTGGCATTTTCGATGCCGATCGCCAGTTCCAGGTCGTCGCCGTTCTGGCGCGCGTGCATTTCGGTGTGCGCGGCGGTCACGTCGGCGCTCTGGCCGGTGAACGAGGAGACGATGCCAGCCTTTAGCCCATCGATGACGGTCTCGCTCTGCGCCACGCCACGGCCCTTGGCGATGAGATTCGATTGCAGATCCGTCCATTCGGCCGACACCGTCAAACCCTGCGCGGTGCGGATCTCGGCCGGCGATCTCAGGCTCCAGCCGACATGGTTCGGCTGATAGACCGGCGCCGAGGCATGGAGGTTGTCGAAGGAGGCGGAAACGCCCTTCACATGATCGTCGACGGTCACCTTGGCGCAGGAGAGGCCGATGGAGAAGGGAAAGCCGCTGAAGGCCATGTCGCTGCATTCGCCCGAAATGCCTGCGTCTTTCTGCTCGCCGAGCGCCTTCAGCACGGTCGTCTTCACCATCGTGGTCGCATAAAACCAACCGCCGGTATAAAGCCCGGCAAGGATCACGATCAGCCCCAGCCCGATGAGCCACATGCGTTTGCCTCTGCCGGATGCTACGCTCTGGCTTGACGCTGCCATGTTGTTCTCCAATGGTTGAACCTATGTGTTCACAATGATTTGGCGTTGGATATGGACGAATTTTGGGTATTTGGCTACGGATCACTCATGTGGAATCCGGGGTTTAGCTATGTTGAAAAAGCAGAGGCCTTGATTTTCGGCTACCGCCGCTCCCTTTGCGTCCATTCCTGGGTCCATCGCGGCACGGAGGCAAGTCCGGGCCTGGTGCTCGGCCTCGATCACGGCGGCTCCTGCCGCGGCATGGCATTCAGCATAGCAGCCGCCGAGCGGGACGAAGTGCTGAGCTATCTACGCGAGCGGGAGTTGGTCACCAACGTCTATCTGGAAAGGACGCTGCCCATTCGTCTCGCGGATGGCCGAAGGGTAGCTGCCGTCGCCTATATTGTCGACCGTAATCATCAGCAATATGCCGGCACGCTCGACGCCATAGAGGCGGCCCATATTGTCGATTCCGCCGTCGGACAGTCCGGACCGAACGATGCCTATGTCTTCAATACGCTGACGCATCTGCGCGAGATGGGCATTCGCGACCAATGGCTGGAGCAGGTGGCGGGCGAGATCGAGCGGATGCGGGAGGCGTCTTAAACCGCGGTCGCCATCTTCGCTTTTGCGATCTCGGCCAGGCGCCGCGCGGCCGTCGGCGGGACCGGCAGATGCGGATTGTTGGCGATGGTTTCGACCAGCAATTCGTCGCTTGCCTTTTCCGTCTCCTCAAGCAATCGCGCGAAGAAGGCGTCCGGATCCAGGCCCGGCGGGATCGGCGGCAGGATGCGCACCTTGAAATGGCCGGGATACTTGCGGAAGGTGCGGCGCGGCCAGAACAGGCCGGGATGCATGGCCACGGCGACGACGGGAATGTCGAGATCACGATACATGCGGGCGATGCCGTACTTATAGACCGGCTCGGCCCCCGGCGGACGGCGAGTGCCCTCGGGATAGATGATCAACTGGCGGCCGGTAGAAAGCTCTTCCCGCGTGCGCTTCAGCACGTCGAACATCACCTTGCCGCGGGCGCTGCGGTCGACCGGGATCATGCGCTGTTTCTTCGCATACCAGCCGAACAGCGGAATCCACATCAGCTCGCGCTTCAGAATGTAGACCGGATCATCGAGATAGGGCAGCAGTGCGAAGGTATCCCAGAAGGATTGATGCTTCGGGGCGAAGATGTAGCTGCCGGCGGGAATATTCTCCAAGCCCTCGATCTCGAAGGTGGTGCCGACGATCTTCTCCATCAGCCAGACGCTGGATTTCGCCCAGGCCTTGGGGATCGCGTAGCCGGCCTTGCGCGGCATCAGGAAATAGATCGGTGAAAGCACGATCATGCGAATGATCAGGTTGGCATAGAAGGTCGTATTGAACAGGATCGAACGCAAGGTGATCATCAAAGGCTTTCCCAACACGCCGGCTTTCGCCAGCATCTGAAGCTTTGCCTACACGATTACGCTGTCAATAAAAAGTCGGTCCATGTGTCGCCAAGTATCTTAGTCCGGATCATCGTCCGTCTCCCGCGAGCGCAGGCCGAGCGGGCGTCCGAGACCCGTGAGATTGCGGGCGCCGGCGAGAAGAACCTTGGCATATTCGGAGAGCATGGTGCGCAGCGCATTGGGGTCGGTGAACCAGTTCTTGGTCTTGAGATCGGAATTGACCACCGGATAGGGAATGAAATCCGTGGCCGGATCGACATATTTCAGCTCGGCCAGGCTGCGCGGCATGTGATAGTTGTTCGTCACCACCAGTATGCTCTTGTAGCCTCTGGCATGGATCCATTTCGCGGCTTCGCGGGCATTGCCGATGGTGTCGAGGGCGTCATAACCGACATCGACACAGCAATTGAAGAGACTGACGGGGCTTTGGGTCAGCCTGCGGATTTGCGACGGCGTCGTGGTCGGATGGACGCCGGAAATCAACAACCTGTTGCCGGCGCCGGTGCGCAGCAGTTCCACGGCCTGGCCTATGCGCTGATAGCCGCCAGTCAGCACGACAATGGCATCCGCCTTCGGTTCCGGCGGCGGCTTCAGCGTGGTGATCGAATCGGCGAAATGCAGGAAGCCGCCGAAGACAACGGCGACAAGGATGATGAAGCCGAAGCCGCCCCAGCGCAAAAACCTTCGGAAGAGGCTGCGCCGCACAGGCCGGTCGCTGCGGGATTGCTCTCGCAACGTCTGCGAACTCACGGTCTTGCGAGTCGTCAGGTCCATGCTCATGATTCGCTATTATGCGCCAATTGCGGCAAGGAACAGACCATTAGATCGAAAAAAATCATCGCCCTAGCGTCAATTTTGCACAGTTTCGGTTCTTCCGGGGTCGGAGCGGATCAAATCGATCTCGTAAATGGTGCGCATGACGGTGAAGCGCGCCGTGACCGTGGTGAGCAGGGCAATGATGATCATGGTGGCGAGGATGCCGAGATAGCCGAGCGCGCCGACCGAGAATGTGCCGAACAGGGCGGTTGCCTGGTCGGTCTGCGGCGTCGCGATCGTGCGGCTTTGCAGAAAGCCGGCGCTGGCGAAAAACAGGGCGGCGAGCGCGCTGCCGGCAGCCGAACCCTTCAGGCTGATCTTCAGGAAATGCTTCTGGAATTCGGTGGCAACAAAGGTGCTCTCGGCGCCGACGAAATGGAGCACCTCGACGATGTGGCGATTGCTCGAGAGCGCGCCGCGCGTGGCAAACACCACGGTCAGCACCATGGCGGTGAAAACCAGGAGCAGGACGCCGGTGCCGATGAGAACGGTGGTGTGCGCCATCGAGACGAGCCGATCGACCCAGGTGCGGTGATCATCCAGCGTCGCCTGCGGAATCTGATCCTTGAGGAGGTTGCGCATCGCCTCGAAGTCGGGGGGATGCGTTTCGTCGATCGTGATGATCACCAGGCGCGGGACGGGCAGCTCCTTGAGGTCGAGGCCGGCGCCGAGCCAGGGTTCGAGCAAGCGAGCGGTCGCCGCCTCGTCGACGATCTGGCCGGACTTGGTGCCGACGAAACCAAGCGCGATGTCGCGGGCGCTGGCCAGCGCCTTGTCCATATCGAGATTGTCGTCCGGCTTGATCTGGATGGTGATCTCGCGGGAAATCTGGCTCTCCCAGCTTGCCGCCGTCGAGCGCACCATGCTGACGGCGCCGAGCGTCAGGCAGGCAAGGAAAGCCATGATGGCGATAACGACGATCAGCGCATTGCCTTGGATATTGGAGGACGGCACGATCGGTCCGGTCGGGCGCACGCGCATTTCCGGCCGCCTCTTCTCCGGCGGAGATGCGACGGGTCTTTCCTGGTTGTTGGCAGCCCCGGCATTCGAGGCTTTCCTGCGGGGAGCGGGCTCAGTCATAGATATCGAGATGCCCTCCCGATAAAATCATGCGCCGGGCTTCGATCTGATCCATGAGCGTGAGGTCGTGCGTGGCGATGACGACGGCCGTGCCGAGGCGATTGAGTTCGAGGAACAGGTTCAGCAGCCGCCGTGCCATGGGTGGATCGACATTGCCGGTCGGTTCGTCGGCGAGCAGGATCTCGGGGCGGTCGATCAGGGCGCGGGCAATGGCGGCGCGCTGCTTCTCGCCGCCCGACAGCACCGGCGGCAGCACATTGATGCGTTCGCCGAGGCCGACCCACTTCAATAGTTCCAATACGTCGGTGCGATAGGAACTTTCCTCCTTGCCGCGCACGCGCAGCGGCAGGGCGACGTTTTCGTATGTCGTGAGATGCTCCAGCAGCCGGAAGTCCTGAAAGACGATGCCGACGCGGCGGCGCAGCAACGGCAGCTCGTTGCGCGGGATCGAGGAAATCTCGCGGTCGAACATGCGGATCAGTCCGCGGGTCGGCTGCAGCGACATGAAGAGAAGCCGAAGCAACGTCGTCTTGCCGGCGCCGGAAGGTCCCGTCAGGAACTGGAACGATTTTCGCGGAATGTCGAAGGTCAGGTCACGGAGGATTTCCGGACCCATACCATAGCGCAAACCGACGTTCTCAAAATGAATCAACGGGCAGTCCACTCTTCCGCAGTGTTCAATCAGGCGACTTGTTAACCAAGGGCGTTAACAGCCGGTAAATTTTGCTGGAAAGGCGCCCGATTCATGGCGATCTTTGCGAAGCATTAACTATTAAAATTTACGACTGGGCAGGATTCGTTTCAATGCCCAGAATTCAGGTGGGCGTTGAAACCATGTGGATCACCGGAAAGGGAGATCGTCATGGGCACTTTTCGCCACCGCCAACAACAGGCGGGATTGATCTATGACCTGCTGCCGCCCGAACGCGCATTGGGTTCGGGACTATCGCGCCGCTTCGGGCCGAAGCCGGATGTCGTCGACGCCGAGTTCGTGACGGTCATTCCCAGCCGCATCAGAACCGCCTCGGGCAGCAACGCTCGCGACGGGGCTTTCCGCCCCAGCCAATCGCCGCGGCCGGCTCCCAAGGGAGCTTTCCTGCATGCGCTCACGGGCCTGCGCCTTGCCGAAGGCTGGCTGCAGCAAGCCTCGCGGCGCAGCTTCGTGGCGCTCATCGTTGCTCTGGCCATCCTGGTCTTCGGGCTTGCCGGCGGCTTCTCGGGATTGTCGGGTACGCCGGCACAGGCCACCTCGGAGCCGCTACAGTTTTCCCATGTGACGCTGACGCCGCGCGACGAGAACGGCATGCGGGTGCTCACCGTTAACGGCATCATCGAGAACGAGACCGGCGCCACGCTCTCGGTGCCACCTGTCCGTGCAGATATCTTCTCCGGCGGTCAATTGCTGACAAGCGTGGTGGTGAACCCGCCGGTAAACCGTATCGGGCCGCATGAGAGCCGCGGATTTTCCACGCGATTGCAGCATCCCGGTGGAAAAATGCCGGATGTTCGCCTCTCCTTCATGCCTTAGGGGGTGTGTCGGCCCTCAGGTTTGTGCTACGGGCTAGAGCTTGATCGGCGGACAAGCGCCGAAAATAGCCATGGAGCATGCCAATCAATGCCTGTCGTACGCGGGAAGAATATCGAGCCGCTTTTCACCGCCGAGCAGATCGCCGAGCGCAATCGCGCCATGGCGAAGGAAATCGCCAGCGGACCGACGAAGGATCTCCTCGTCATCGCCATTCTCAAGGGCTCGTTCATCTTTGCCGCCGATCTGCTGCGTGCGCTGCATGAGACGGGACTGGCGCCAGAAGTCGAGTTCATCACGCTCTCGAGTTACGGCGCAGGCACGGTCTCCCAGGGCGTGCGCATCGTCAAGGACATCGACAGCGATGTCAGGGATCGCGATGTGCTGCTGATCGACGACATTCTGGAATCCGGCCGCACGCTGCGATTCGCAAAGGAATTGCTCTACGAGCGCGGCGCCCGCCATGTCACGCTCGCGGTGCTGCTCGACAAGAGCGTGAAGCGCCAGGAAGAGCTGGAGGCCGACTATGTCGGCTTCGAATGCCCCGATTATTTCGTCGTCGGTTACGGCATGGACGTTGCCTATGCCTTCCGCGAGTTGCCCTTTGTTGGCGTGGTAACCGGGGACGCCTGACGTATCGGGAGCCAAGTATGGCTGCCGTTTTGGGACAATCCAACGCTCATACAAGCTGTCCCAATATGCTCCAGCGATGACGACTCATTAACCACGGAGCCGCATCGCACCGCCGTCGTTTACCGATCGCAAACGGAATTCTGGTGATTTCGGTCGCGGAACATGACGGACCACGGAGCATAGACCATGGCAAAAATTCTGATCACCGAAGACGAAGATTCTCTTCGCACCTTTGTCGCGCGCGCCCTGCGCTTGGACGGACACGAGACCGAAGAGGCGGCCGATGGCGCCGAAGGTCTGGAAAAGCTGAAGCAGGGGGCTTACGACCTGCTACTCTCCGATATTCGCATGCCGGTGATGGACGGTATCGAACTGGCGCATCAGGCTGCCTCGACCTGCCCTGGCATGAAAATCCTCTTAATGACCGGCTATGCCGAGCAGCGCGAACGCGCCGACGACCTCATGGAAAAGATCGTCGACGTCGTCGCCAAGCCTTTCGCTTTGCCGGATATTCGCAAGGCCGTTGCCCGCGCGCTGGCGGCTTAAGCAGTTATGTCAGACATGACCTTCGCCCGTGGCGGCGAAGGTGGCGTCAGCTCTTCTCTTACTGGCCAAGATCGAGCAGGCGCTCCAGATAGCGCCGTTCTTCCGAAAATGACGGGTTGTTGCTTAACCGCTCGCGGATCGCATCGAGGATTTCGCGGGCGCGTTGCGGATCGATGATGTTCGGTATCTTGTTTTCGTTTGCATCATCAAAGAAGTTGCCATCGTTGCGTTGACGGCCGAGGGGATCGCGGCCGTTCTGATTACCCTGGCCGACTTGTCCCTGCTGCTGACCTTGGCCCTGACCCTGCTGTTGCTGCATCTGCGCCATAAGCTGGTTCATCATATCGCGCGTGCCCTTGCGTAGGGCGTCCAGCGCGCGGCCCTGGCCCTGTACGGCGGCTTCGCCATTGCCCTGGGAGAGGTCGCCGGAGGCGCCCTTCATTTCCTGTTGAGCCTTGCCGTAATTCTGGTTCGGCTTCATGCCCATGGAACCGAGGTCCTTTTGCAGTTCGCCGAGCTGCTTGCCGAGTTCATCCTGCTGCTTGCGCAATTGCTTCAGCGCATCACGCAGTTGATCGGCAGTCATATTATCAGTCTGATTGTCGCCCTGCTGCTTCTGACCCTTCTGCTGGCCTTGCTGTTCCTGGCCCTGCTGCCGATCCTGCTGCCCCTGATCCCGCTGCCCCATATCCGGCTGTGTCGGATCGGTCAGATCCGGCATGGGCTGGTTCAGCGCATCGTCACCATCTTCGTTGGGATCGCCGCGCTGCATGCGGTCGCGCATGGCCTGGTCGAGCTTGAAGGTCTGCTCCATCAGCTTCTGCTGGTCGCGCAGGATGCGGCCGAGCTTGTCCATCTGCTGGCGCATCTTGTCGTTGGCTTCGTTCTGCTGCTGGTTCTGACCGCGTTGCGGCCGTCCGGCCTGGAGGCTGTTCATCATCTGCTGCAGTTCGGACAGCATCTGCTGCGCCGCCTGGCGGTTGCCGGAACGGGCCAGATTTTCGATCTGATCCATCATCCGCTGCAGGTCCTGCTGGCGCAGGATATTGGCCGACTTCTGGTTTGGCTGCGCCGGCATGTTCTTCATGCGCTCGGCGAGCTCCTTCATATAGTCGTTCATTGCCTTGCGCAGTTCGTCCATCAGCTTCTTGATCTCGGCATCGGACGCATTGCGCTGCAGGGCCTCGGAGAGCTTCTGCTGCGCGTCGCGCAGCGCCTTTTCCGCATCGGTCAACTGTGCGTCTTCCATGCCGAGCGCGATCTGCCACAGATAGTCGGCAGTATCCTTCAGCGCGATATCGCCCCGAGCGAGTTTCATACGGGTCAGCGCCGATTCGAGCAGCAGGTAGTTGCCGAGATCCGGGATCGTCTCATTCGGCCGGATCGTCAGCGACCGATTGAGTTCAATCGCCTCCGGCATTTTGCGGGTGTCCAGCGCGAAAACCTGGCGTTCCTCGGCAACGGCGGCAGCGAGCGGCTCGGTGAAATTGCGCGAGGGCAGGGTCATTTCATAGGGTGCGCTGCGGCCGGTCTGGCCCGCGCCGTCGCGGGCGACGAGGGTAATGCGCACCTGCCTGCCGGCAAGCGGGTCCTGCGTCAGGTCGTGGCTCGCCAGCCCTTTGCCGTTACGGCGATCCCGGCGCGAAATCTCCAGCTTGTATTCCGGCAGGCCGTAAAGCGGCGTGGCTTTGGGATCGGTCTCCACAGGCACGATTTCGGCATGGGCCTCCTCGATGCCGTAGTCGTCCTTGACTTTGAAGCCCATTTCGAGCGCGCCGTTGGGGTTGCCGTGCGGAATACCGTCGAAGGCGATTTCCGGCGGCTTGTCGGTGACCACTTTGAAGGACCAGGATTTGCCGTTGACGGTGAGCTTGCCGCCTTTTTCGAGCTTCAGCACATGGGTGCGGGCGACCATGGCGTCGGCGCCAGCCGGAGCGGCGGCGTTGTTGGACACCGGTTGTACGGCCGGAGGCGTGGCGGCATTGCCGTTCGCCGGCGGCTGCTTGCTCACATCCGCCGCCTGCTCGGGGATTTCGGCGCCGGTGTCGCTGCCGCTGCCGGCAGCCTGAAACAAGACCTTCTCATCCGTCGAAGCGCCGGTGACGCGCACGGTAAGTTCGGAGAATTGCGGTACGTTGACGCTGTCGCCCGTGTTAGCAGCACTGCCCGTCAGGTAGACGGGGGCTTCCCCGGTATAGTAGGGCGGCGTTACCCAGGCATCGACGCGCAGGTCCGGATTGATCGACGTCTCGGCCGGAGCAGTGAAGGCATCGCTGAGCGCGCCGCCGCTGTTGGACATGGAGAAGCTGAAAGCAGTGACCAGCAGCAGGGCCGGAATGGTGCGAAGCGCGAAGCGGTCGTAACGGGCGATGTCAGGACGCGGCAGGCCGGCGTCCAGAGCCGCAATCCGCGCTGCCATGCGCTCCTGATGCTCCCGCCACAACGCCCGGGCAAAGGGTGTATCAAAAGCCGGCTCGTCCTCCTGTACGGTGACAGGCTGGTGGGCAAGGCCGTTGCGCTCCTCCAGCATCCGATCGGCTTCGGCGACCGTCGGCCAGCGCAGGCGGCGGAAGGGGAAAACGGAGACGGCAAAGGCGAGCGCGAAAACCGCAAGCAGGACGAGGCGCAGAGCATCCGGCGCGATGCGGAAAATGCCGAACCAGGCAGCCGAGAGGAAAAGAGCCAGGATCGAAAGCGGCACCAGCAGCAGGGGCAGGATCTGTTCCGAGATCAGTACCACCCGAGCAAAGAGACGCTTGACCGCAACCAGCCGCGCCAGCGCCGGACGGGTGGCGAGAGCGCCCTTCTTGAGGTTGCTGGGGCTGGTCATCGGTCCGGTTTTCTCCCCGCTCTGACGTTGATGGCTATCTCTCCCATGGAGACGGCGGGGCGTCGCATACGCCCGCAGTTACGGCGTCCGGCGAGACGCCTTTCACAGGAAGATAACATTCTTTGTGGCGAAGACGAGGGCAAGCGGCGGTAAAGGCCGCTTTTTCATCGGATTTCGCCGAAACGTGATTAAGCTGCTTGGTTGGGCGCGGCGCATGAATTCCATCCGAAAATCGCTTCGGATTTTCGAATTATGCGTCGAGCCAGGGCGGGATGGAATCGAGGCCAATCAGCTCTTCATAGGTCTTGCGTGGGCGAATGACGTGGAAACCGCCGCCCTTGACCAACACTTCCGGCACCAGAAGCCGGCTGTTATAGGTGCCGGCCTGGACCGCGCCGTAAGCGCCGCCGGAGCTGATGGCGAGCAGATCGCCGGGCTTCGGCATCGCCATTTCACGATCGAGAGCCAGGTAGTCGCCGGTCTCGCAGACAGGGCCGACAACATCGGCCTTGATGCGCGGGGCGTTGGCGGCGGTGATCTCGACGGCGCGGATTTCGTGATAGGCCTCGTAGAGCGTCGGGCGGATCAGGTCATTCATCGCGCCATCGACGATAACGAAGGTCTTGTTGCCGCCGTCCTTCACGTAGATCACCTCGGTCACCAGGATGCCGGCATTGCCGACGATCAGGCGGCCGGGCTCGGTGACGATCTTGCAGTTCAGACCGCTCAATTGGTTCTTGACGATGTGGGCATAGGCTTCCGGCACCGGCGGCGGGTTGTTGTCGTCGCGGTAAGGAATGCCGAGGCCGCCGCCGATATCGACATGATGAATATCATGGCCATCGCCACGCAGCGTCTCGACGAGATCACGCAGCAGCTTGAAGGCGTCTTCGAAAGGCTGCAGCTCGGTGATCTGGCTGCCGATATGCATGTCGATGCCGGTGACCTTGATGCCCGGCAGGCTGGCGGCACGGCCATAGACGGCGCGGGCACGTTCCCAGGAAATGCCGAACTTGTTTTCCTTCTTGCCGGTCGAAATCTTCGCATGCGTGCGAGCATCGACGTCCGGATTGATGCGGAAGGAGACGGGGGCGACCTTGCCGGCGCGGACGGCGCGCTGGTTCAGCACTTCCAGTTCCGGCTCGGATTCGACGTTGAAGCAGTAGATGCCGGCTTCAAGCGCCACGTCCATCTCCTCAGCGGTCTTGCCGACGCCGGAGAACATGATGCGGCTTGCCGGAATACCGGCCGCCAAGGCGCGATGCAATTCGCCGACGGAGACGACGTCGACGCCGGCGCCGAGCCGGCCGAGCGTCTTCAGCACCGCCTGGTTGGAATTGGCCTTCATAGCGTAGCAGACCATCGCGTCGACATCGCCGAATGCTTCGGAGAAGACGCGGTAGTGACGCTCGAGCGTCGCCGTCGAATAGACGTAGAAAGGCGTGCCGACAGCCTTGGCGATCTCGGGAACGGGAACGTCCTCGGCGTAGAGAATGCCGTCGCGATACTGAAAATGGTTCACGGTCGATGCCTGTTTAGAGGAGGGGATCGAGGAGGAACTTCTTGTCCTCGGTGCCCGGCTGTTTCGTCGGCTTGTTGACGTCGCCGCCCTTGGTCGCCGCTGCACTTGGCGGATCGAGATCGCCTTTGCGGCCACATCCGACGACGGCAAGGCCGATGACCGAAAGCACGACGGTCAGGCGGATGATATGCGGCATGTTGATCTGCATCGAAATCCTCTTGGGCGGCAAACGCGGAAAGCAGTCCTTCATAGCGAAGTTTCCGGGGCTTGTGCACCCTGATTGTTTGGTTGTGGTTTCGGCGATTTTCTCAGTTGCGGGCGCGCCAGAAGGCGATCTGCTTGCGCACTTCCGACGGCGCCGTGCCACCATAGCTTTTGCGGCTTGCGACCGAGGCCTCTACGGTCAGAACGTCGAAGATCTTGGCCGTGATGTCAGGGTGGATCGCCTGCAGCTCTTCGAGCGACAGTTCGGCGAGATCGCAGGACTTGCTTTCGGCGAGGGCGACGGCGCGACCGGTGACATGGTGGGCGTCACGGAAGGGCAGGCCCGCTTCGCGCACCAGCCAGTCGGCGAGGTCGGTCGCGGTCGAATAGCCGGAGCCGGCGGCGGCCTTCATGCGAGCGGTATTGATCGTCATATCGCGCACCATGCCGGTCATGGCGGCGACGGCCAGCTCCAGGCTTTCGGCGGCGTCGAAGACCTGTTCCTTGTCTTCCTGCATGTCCTTGGAATAGGCGAGCGGCAGACCCTTCATGATCGTCAGCAGCGCGACCAGCGAGCCGTTGATGCGGCCGGTCTTGGCGCGCACCAGCTCGGCGGCATCCGGGTTCTTCTTCTGCGGCATGATGGAAGAGCCGGTCGAGAAGGCATCCGAGAGGCGCACGAAGCCGAACTGAGGCGTCGACCAGATGACGATTTCCTCGGCGAGCCGCGACAAGTGCATGCCGGCGATGGCGGCGATCGACAGGAACTCGATGGCGAAATCGCGGTCGGAGACAGTGTCGATCGAATTGCGGGTCGGCTCGCGGAAACCGAGCGCCTTGGCCGTCATGTGACGATCAATCGGAAAGCCCGTGCCGGCAAGCGCCGCGGCCCCGATCGGCGACTCGTCCATGTGCTCGATAGCGTGGCGCACGCGCGAACGGTCGCGGCCGAACATTTCGACATAGGCCATGCAATGATGGCCGAAGGTGACCGGCTGCGCCGTCTGCAGATGGGTGAAGCCGGGCATGACGGTTTCAGCGTGCTCTTCGGCGCGGTCGAGGAAGGCTGATATCAGGTCGGTCAGCGCCTGCTCGCATTTCTGCAGCTCTTCTTTCACCCAGAGGCGGAAATCGAGCGCCACCTGGTCGTTGCGCGAGCGGGCGGTGTGCAGGCGTCCGGCAGCCGGTCCGATCAGGGTCGCGAGCCGCGCTTCGACATTCATGTGAATGTCTTCGAGGCGGCGGGAAAATTCGAAATTGCCGGCTTCGATCTCTGACAAAATCGTGTTCAGCCCGTGAACGATCTTGTCTTTATCCTCGGTTGAAATGATGCCCTGATGGGCGAGCATGCCGGCATGGGCGATGGAGCCGCGGATATCCTGCGCAAACAGCTTCTTGTCGAAACCGATCGATGCATTTATCTCCTCCATGATTGCCGCGGGGCCGGAGGCGAAACGTCCGCCCCACATCTGGTTGGAGGATTTGGTGTCCTTGCCGTCAGCCATGAGATGCCTACCTGGAGAATGTAATGACAGCAAAGAAGCCGTTCGGTCTGCCGTCCGTGAAACTCGTTCTGCTTGCCGCCGTCGCCGGGGTCGTCGCCGGTGCGGCAGCGGTATACGTGAAGGAGATGGGGTATGGCAATGGCGTCCTTGAAATGGCCTCATCCGGACAATGCGAAACGGCGAAGGATCGCGCCGCGGCTTTGACACCCTTTGCCAAGGGTCAGGTCGCCGCCATGGCCGCGCCGCAGACGCCGATCTCGCTGCAGGACGTAGCCTTCAAGGGTCCGGACGGTCAGTCGCTCTCGGTGGGCAATTTCTCCGGCAAGACCCTGCTGCTTAATGTCTGGGCGACGTGGTGCGTGCCCTGCCGCGAGGAGATGCCGGCATTGAACGCGCTGGAGAAGAGCGTGGGCAGCGACAAGTTCGAGGTCGTGGCCGTCAATATCGACACGGGTGACGACGAAAAGCCGAAGGCGTTCCGCAACGATTACGGCATAGACAAGCTCGGCTATTATCGCGACAACACCATGGGCGTCTTCAATGCGTTGAAAAAGCAAGGTCTCGCCTTCGGCCTGCCGGTAACCCTGCTGATCGACGGCAAGGGCTGTCTCATCTCGGCCATGAATGGCCCGGCGGCCTGGGACAGTGACGACGCGAAGAATTTGGTGAAGGCTGCGGTCGCGTTGTGAGGCCGTTTGCGTGAAACCCGAGATTTGGAACTGAGCGAATACGGGGTCATCCTCGGGCAAGGCTGAGATGAGAGGCTGGAATAATCGCCCAGCCGATTCTCTGTTTGAAAATCGATCCCGATGACCCAATCTCCAGCCTACGCCCTGTCCGATGCATCAACGCTGCCCTCCATCCTAGTCCAGGCTGCGACCTTGATGGATGCCGGTCGTTATGAGGATGCAATCAATGTGTTCCTATCGGCTGGCGAGCTTGTCAGCCGTGAACCGATCGCGTGCAACACGCTGGGTTTTTTGCTGCTGAAAGTCGATAGGCCCCAGGATGCCATCTTGTGGTTCGAAACAGCACTCAGCCTCAAACCCGATTATGTGCATGCGATGTCCGGCCTTGGCATAGCATGTCAGGACGCCGGCGATTTTGCACGGGCGCTGTCGTGTTACGAGCGAGTGGTTGCCGCGCAGCCGGGCGATGCGGTCTCCTGGTATCATCAGGGAGTCGTGCTTCAGGAGCTGGGCCGATCGATCGAAGCGCTTTCAAGTCTCGAGCGGGCAATCTCCCTCAAGGGCGACTACGGTTTGGCTCTTTCCAAGCGCAGCCAGGTTCTCGAGTCGCTGCGCAATGTGCCGGACGCCATACAAGAAGCTTTGCGCAACTGCCATCAGTCGCCAGAGGACCCGACATCATGGGCACGGCTTGGAGATCTTCTTCAGAAATCCGGCGATTTCGATCGGGCAATAGCAGCCTATGACAAAGGATTGGCGCGTTTCCCCGAGGACTTTCGCTGCCTTTGCAACAAGGCGCAGGCGCTGGAGGCGACCGGACGCTGGCGTGAGGGCCTGGCCACGGCTCAACGGGCGCTGCGTGTCGATCCGACCGATCGCGAAGCGCTGATGCTTTGCGGAAAGTTTGAGCTCAAGCTCGGAAATCCGGCGGCTGCGCATATTTGTTTTCTGGCGGTCGCCGAGATGGGCGTGGTCCGCAACTATCCGGCGGCGAAGAAGCCTGCAAAGTTTCGCGTGCTCCTGCTCTTCTCACCCGAATCTGGCAATACGCCTTATGAGGATCTGATCAGAGACAGTTGCTTCGACACGGAAGTGATCTTCGTCTTGCGTGGTTATCGCAATGACCCGCGGGTCCGCAGCGATAAAGTAGATGTCGTCGTCAATCTCGTTTCGGAAACCGACTTTGGGCTTGATGTGATGGCATCGGCCATCGATGTCGCCGATTCCCTGCAGCGGTCGGTCGTCAATCACCCGCGGCTGATGCTGGCGACGGATCGCGAATCCATCTCACGGCGTCTGAGCGGGGTTGCGAACGCGGTCATGCCAGCGACGATTCGTATCGAGGCAAAAGACCTGCGGCGCCGGGTGCGCGACGGCGATACCGGCGCCTTTCCAATAATCGTGCGCCATACGGGCAAACATGGCGGCGATATGATGGAACTGGTGGAGGATGCCGACGCCCTGCTGGGCTTTGCCGAGGAGGCCGGAGAGCAGACCCTCTATCTGACGGATTTCGTCAACTACAGTTCACCCGACGGGCTTTTCCGCAAGTACCGCTTCGTCTTCGTGGGAGATGAGATACTTCCTTATCATCTGGCCATCGGCGATGGCTGGAAGGTGCATCATGTCTCGACACGCATGGCCGACGTCGAATGGATGCGCAAGGAGGAAGAGGCCTTTCTCAACGATCCTGGCAGCGTCTTCGGGCCAGAGGGCATGGCTGCCCTCGATGCCATCCGCCGCCAGATCGGCCTTGATTATTTTGGTATCGACTGTTCACTCGATTCAGAGGGCAGGGTAGTAATTTTCGAGGTCAACGCGTCGATGCTGATTCACCTTCACAATGAGCGCTTTGAGTATAAGACGCCGCATGTGAAGAGAATCAAACAAGCGTTTGAGCTGCTTCTGGAGCGGCGAGCGCGCGAGTACCGCGCATCGGTTTCCGCAGCCGGCGCGCTATCGAATAATCTCTGAGTCAGTTACCGGCTCACCACCCGCCCTCGTGGTTCGAGACGGCCCTGCGGGCCTCCTCACCATGAGGACTGATCATCTTCACCCGACATAGCCTACTCCGACCTCATTCTGAGGTGCGCCGACCAAAGGCCGAAGCCTCGAAGGATTAGGGTCGGCCCCCAGGCTGCCGAAAAGATCAGCGCGTCGGAACGGGCGTCTCGCCGCGATAGTCATAGAAGCCGCGGCCGGATTTGCGGCCGAGCCAGCCGGCTTCGACATATTTCACCAGCAGCGGGCAGGGGCGATATTTCGAATCCGCTAGGCCGTCATGCAGCACCTGCATGATCGACAGGCAGGTGTCGAGGCCGATGAAATCGGCAAGCTGCAGCGGTCCCATCGGATGGTTGGCGCCGAGCCGCATGGCGGTGTCGATGGCATCGACGGTGCCGACGCCCTCGTAAAGCGTATAGATCGCCTCGTTGATCATCGGCAGCAGGATGCGGTTGACGATGAAGGCCGGAAAGTCTTCGGCCACGGTGATCGTCTTTTCCAGCGAGGTGACGAATTCCTTTGCTGCGGAGAAGGTCGATTCCTCGGTGGCTATGCCGCGCACGAGCTCGACCAACTTCATCACCGGCACGGGGTTCATGAAGTGAATGCCCATGAAGCGCTCAGGCCGATCGGTCGCCGAAGCGAGCCGGGTGATCGAGAGCGATGATGTGTTGGTGGCGAGGATCGCTTCGGGCTTCAGGATCGGACAGACCTGCGCGTAGATCTTGCGCTTGACGGTCTCGTCCTCGGTTGCTGCCTCGATGGCGAGATCGACTTGGGCGAGATCGTTGAGATCGGAGGAGCCGGTGATGCGCGACAGCGCCGCCTTGCGGTCCTCGTCGCTCATCTTGCCCGAGGCGACGTGGCGGGCAAGGTTGCCGTTGATGGTGGCAAGGCCGCTTTCGATGCGATCCTGCGACAGATCGTAGATGTGGACCTTGTAGCCGGCCATGGCGGATACATGGGCGATACCGCAGCCCATTTGGCCCGCGCCGATAATACCGATCGTCTTCAGCGAACTCATTGCCCAACTCCCCGGCGGCGCGTTCTTGGTGGCGCGCCATGCTCTTCATCATAAATTTGCCGGACTATTCCTAGCCCGGCAAGATTGATAGCTCCATAAAGGACAATTTTCCAGTCTTTCGCAACTGCGAAAAGACCGATCGACGCGATCACAGCGCCTTTTCGAGTTCCGGCAGGGCCTCGAAGAGATCGGCGACGAGGCCATAGTCGGCAATCTGGAAGATCGGGGCCTCTTCGTCCTTGTTGATGGCGACGATGACCTTACTATCCTTCATGCCGGCGAGATGCTGGATGGCACCGGAGATGCCGCAGGCGATATAGAGCTGCGGTGCCACCACCTTGCCGGTCTGGCCGACCTGCCAGTCGTTCGGGGCATAACCGGCATCGACGGCAGCGCGGGATGCGCCGACGGCCGCCCCGAGCTTGTCGGCGACGGGAAGGATGACTTCCTTGAACTTCTCCGCCGAACCGAGGGCGCGGCCACCGGAGATGATGATCTTTGCAGACGTCAGTTCCGGACGGTCCGAGGTCGACAATGCATCGGCGACGAAGCTGGACAGGCCGGGATTGGCGACCGCCGGGATTGCTTCGATGCTGGCCGAACCACCGTCTGCGGCAGAGGCGAAGGAAGCGGTGCGCACGGTGATCACGCGTCTGGCATCAGTCGACTGCACCGTCTGAATGGCATTGCCGGCATAGATCGGCCGCTTGAAGGTATCGGCGGAGACGACTTCGATGATTTCCGAGACCTGGGCGACATCGAGCAAAGCGGCAACCCGCGGCAGCACATTCTTGCCGACCGAGGTGGCCGCCGTCAGGATGGTGTCATAGCTGCCAGCCAGGGACACGATGAGGGCTGCGAGCGGTTCGGCGAGATTGTTGGCGAGGCTGGCATCGTCGGCAACCAGCACCTTGGAGACGCCGGCAAGCTTGGCTGCCTGTTCGGCCGCAGTGTTGGCGCCCGCGCCGGCGACGAGGATGTGCACGTCGCTTCCCGTTCCCTGGGCAATCTGTGTCGCCGCCGTCAGCGCCTTGGCGGTCTGGTCGGAAAGGTGGTTGCTGTCATGATCAGCCAGAAGAAGAATGGCCATGGGTCTTATCCTTTACATTTGCTGAGTCCATGCTCTTGACCGAAAACCGGTACCCACTTTTCGGGAGCATGAACGGCCTCAGAGCACGCCGGCTTCGGTCTTGAGTTTTTCGACGAGCTCGGCCACCGACTTGACCTTGACGCCCGCCTTGCGGCCCGACGGTTCCTCGGTCTTCAGCACCTTCAGGCGCGGCTCGGTGGAGACGCCGAAGTCGGCCGGGCTCTTCTTGTCGAGCGGCTTCTTCTTTGCCTTCATGATGTTCGGCAGCGAGGCATAACGCGGCTCGTTGAGGCGCAGGTCCGTCGTGACCACCGCCGGCAGCTTGACCTCGATCGTCTGCAGGCCGCCATCCACTTCGCGGGTGACCTTGGCGCTTCCCTCACCGATCTCGATCTTCGAGGCGAAGGTTGCCTGCGCCGAGCCCAAGAGGGCCGCCAGCATCTGGCCGGTCTGGTTCGAGTCATCATCGATCGCCTGCTTGCCGACGATGATCAGGCCGGGCTGTTCGGCCGCGGCGACCCCTTTCAGGATCTTCGCCACTGCCAGCGGCTCGACCTGATCGTCGGTCTCGACCAGCACCGCACGATCGGCCCCCATGGCGAGCGCCGTCCGCAGCGTCTCCTCGGCCTTGGCCGGGCCAATCGATACCACCACCACCTCTTCGGCCTTGCCGGCTTCCTTCAGCCGCAGCGCTTCCTCGACCGAGATCTCGTCGAACGGGTTCATCGACATCTTCACATTCGCAAGCTCGACACCCGTGCCATCCGCCTTCACACGGATCTTCACGTTGTAATCAACCACCCGCTTCACCGGGACGAGAATCTTCATGGAAACCTTCCTTCAACACTGCGCTCAAGAACATGGCCTGTTCAGCGCCGCTCCGTTTGTCGAATGGCGACATGGATACGCGTTTTTCCCCCAATTTCAACGCTTCCATGCCGCAGAATGGCAAATTGCCTGAGGGACATAAATGACGTTTACGTCAACGTCAATATCGTTGAATGCTGTTAAAATAATTTGAGTCACTATCGATTCTTCCCCGGAACCCACAGCACATCGGCGCGCCCCTGATCATTTGCATGGCGGGCAGCGACGAACAGGAAATCCGAGAGGCGGTTGATGTATTTCAAAGCCGCGGGGCTAACGCGTTCGCCTTCGCTGCGTGAAAGCGCCACCGTCAGCCGCTCGGCGCGCCGCGCGACCGTGCGGGCAAGGTGGATATGCGCGGAAGCGGGGCTGCCGGCAGGCAGAATGAAGGAACTCAGCGGTTGGAGACCGGCGTTGAGCGCATCTATATCCTGTTCGATGCGCTGGACCTGGCCGTCAATGATACGCAGCGGCTCGTAAGAGAGCGGTTCGTCCGTTTCGGGCGTCGAGAGATCGGCGCCGAGGTCGAACAGATCGTTCTGGATGCGCATCAGCATGGCGTCGAGTTCAGGCATATCGGCGGTGTGCAGCCTGGCAACGCCGATGATGGAGTTGGTTTCGTCGATCGTGCCGTAGGCCTCGACGCGCAAATCATGCTTCAGCCGGCGGGGACCGGCAACGAGGCCGGTCGTGCCGTCATCGCCGGTCTTGGTGTAGATCTTGTTGAGCTTGACCATTGTGATCCCACCGTTAGGTCGGACGGCCGCCGCCGGTCAGCCACAGCGTCAGCATGATCAGGATGACCGCGATCGCCTGCAGCAGCACGCGAAGCTGCATCAACCGGTTGGAGAGATTCGGATTGTCGCCCTTCATCATATTGAGCAGGCCGCGAATGAGGACGATTGCGACCAGGCCCATGACGATGATGGCGGCGATATAGGTAATGGTAGACATTGCTTCGGGCCTTCGTCTTTCAATCCAACCGGCGCATCAGACGATAGAAAAGGTTAGCCGGCAACAGCCTTTTCAGAAGAACGCCCTGTTTTGCAGGCGTGGTCACAAGATAATGCGGGCGGGGATTTTTGGCGTTCAATGCGGATTTTAACACGTCATAGACCGCTTCGGGTCCCAATTTGTGCCGGTTGACCGGGCCTGTGCCATTCAGCCGCGCCAATTGCCGCTGGTATTCGACCGCATGAGCCGAATGTTCGAGATCGATATGCTCCTTGATCTTGGCGAGCGCATTGGCGGTAAAGCGCGTGGCGATCGGGCCGGGCTCGATCAGGCTGACATGGATGCCACTGCCCTGCAGCTCCATCCTGAGCGTGATCGTCAAGCCCTCCAGCGCGAATTTCGAGGCTGTGTAGGCGCCGCGGAAACGATAGGGGATCAGGCCGAGAATGGAGGAGACATTGACGATGCGGCCGTGGCCCCGCCTGCGCATCAGCGGGATTACCTGCCGCGTCAGCTCGTGCCAGCCGAAGAAATTCGTCTCGAATTGTTCGCGAAGCACATCCGTGGAAAGGTCCTCGACCGCGCCCGGCTGGCCATAGGCGCCGTTGTTGAACAAAGCGTCGATGCGGTCGCCGGTCCGTTCGCGCACGGTTGCGGCCAGAGCCGAGATCGTTTCCGGCTGGGTATAATCCATCAGCAGCGTTTCGATCCCCTCGGCCTCGAGTGAGGCGCGGTCCGCCTCCTTGCGCACGGTCGCGAAAACCCGCCAGCCGTCGGCCTTCAGCGCCCGGGCGCAGAAAGCGCCGATGCCGGAAGAGCAACCCGTGACGATGATGGTGCGTTGATCTGCCATGGAATGATTCCTGTACAAACGCGGAGACGTTTCCCATATTCAAGGACCCGACACAATCGACAACCGGCGGACGAGAACCGGGCTCAAGCGGAGATGGAATGCCGACATTCGTTCGTACGCTCTATAGGGTCGTCTACGACGCGGTGTTCCATTTCGTCGAGGATGACGGTTTCGCGATGGCAAGCCATGTGGCGCTTTCGACGCTGCTGGCCGTTTTTCCGTTTCTGATCTTCGGCACGGCGCTTGCGAGCTTCCTCGGCGCCAGCCAGTTTTCTTCGACGGCGGTGCATCTGATTTTCGATACCTGGCCGGAGGCGATCGCCAAGCCGGTGGCGGATCAGGTGGTGCAGGTTCTGACTATTCCGCGCGGCGGGCTGCTGACAATCTCCGTGCTGGCGGCGGCCTATTTCGCTTCCAACGGCGTCGAGGCATTGCGCATCTCGCTCAACCGGGCCTATCGCGTGCCGGAAAACCGGCCCTGGTATTTCAACCGTCTCGCAAGCCTCGGCTATGTGCTGATGGCGGTTTTGATCTTTGCCATGCTCAGCATCATGCTGGTCGCCGTGCCGCTGGTGCTGAACTATACGCGCGAGTGGGTGCCGCGGCTTGCCGATATCCTGGATGTGGTCTTCAGTTGGCGCATCTACGGCACCGTCTTCCTGTTGCTCGCCGGACTGCTGATCCTGCATCTGTGGCTGGCGGCGGGGCGGCGGCGGCTGTTCGATGTCATCCCCGGCGTGTTCCTGACCTTGCTCTTCTGGTCGCTCGGCGCGCTAATCTTCGCCTATTACCTTGCGACTTTCGCCAACTACACGGCCACCTATGCCGGTCTGGCCTCGGTGATGATTGTGCTCGTCTTCCTCTACATGCTCGCGGTGATCTTCATCCTCGGCGCGGAGTTCAATGCGGCGCTGATGAAGTTCAAGGTGCGGCGCATGCTCTTCGGCAAGGGAGCGGGTGCCCCCGAAGCGATTAGACAAGAGGCAGACAAACAATCAGAGGCCGATGCGGCGACGAAGCTCCGCCGATGACCAGCCCTGCCGGCGCCATTCGGCAATGCCGGTATCGCCCTGGCTCTTGGAGAGCTTCTTGCCGTCTTCGCCAAGAACCAGCCGATGGTGATGGTAGAGCGGCTGCGGCAGATCGAGCAGAGCCTGCAGCAGGCGGTGGACCGAGGTGGCGTGAAAAAGGTCGAGACCGCGCACGACATGGGTGACGCCCTGCGCGGCATCGTCGACGACCACGGACAAGTGATAGCTCGACGGCGCATCGGAGCGCGACAGCACGACGTCGCCCCAGGCGCCGGGATCGGCGGGGATTTCGCCCGTCTCGCCATCGCCGTTTTCATGCCAATGAAGCGGCGCCCCGACGGCGGCGATGGCTTTTTCCATGTCGAGCCGCCAGGCGTGCTTAAGGCCGGCGTCGAGCAGGCGCTTTCTCTCTGTGTCGCTGCGCAGGCGGTCGTCGGGGGGATAGAGCGGCGTGCCGTCCGGATCGCGTGGCCATGGGTCTCCCCGAGCTTCACCGGCTGCAACCCGTGCCTTCACCTCGCCGCGCGTCTGAAAGGCGGGATAGACGAGGCCGCGGGCGATGAGCGACTGCAGGGCGGTCTGGTAGGCCGGAAAATGCAGGGATTGCCGGCGCACCGGTTCTTCCCAGGTGAGGCCGAGCCAGGCGAGATCGGCAAATATGCCCGCTTCGAATTCGGGTGTGCAACGGGCCTGATCTATGTCTTCGATGCGCAGCAGGAAACGGCCGCCGACCTCTCTCGCCATGTCGTGATTGAGGATCGCCGACAGCGCATGGCCGAGATGCAGCGGGCCATTCGGGCTCGGCGCGAAACGGAATATCGGCTTTTGACGGGGAATCGCGATCATGCTTTCTTCTGCCACGAATTTTAATCCCGGACTACGAGAAGCCATGCACATCATCCGCGCTGAAGACGATATCAGGCAGGGGCTGGCGGCGCTGGTCGAGCTCGATCCGCGCCTGCGGCAGATTGTCTCCGAGGCGGGACCCGTGCCGCTGCGCCTGCGCGAGCCGGGCTTCGAGGGACTTGCCCATATCATCGTGTCGCAGGTCGTGTCGCGGGCGAGCGCCGATGCGATCTGGGGGAAGATGATCGCTGGGATGGGTCGGGTGACCGCCGAGGGCTATGTCGGCCTGGCGCTGGAGGCATGGCGAACCTTCGGCCTCTCGCGAATCAAGCACGAGACGCTTCACCGCGTTGCCGAAGCAGTTGCTGGCGGCAGCCTCGATCTTCATTCGCTGAGTGCCGAAAGCCCGGAAAAGGCGCTTTCCGAGCTTACTGCCATCAAGGGAATTGGTCCCTGGACGGCGGAGGTCTATCTGATGTTCTGCTGTGGTCACACAGATGTGTTTCCGGTCGGCGACGTTGCCTTGCAGGCAGCCGTCGGCATGGCGTTTGGGCATGATGTCAGGCCCCTGCCCAAGGCTTTGGCCCGGGAAGCGGCGGTCTGGATGCCCTGGCGCTCGGTCGCGGCCCGGCTCTTCTGGGCCTATTACGCCGTCAAAACCCGCCGCGACGCGCTGCCCATCGATTGATCGACTGCCCTCATAGATTGGCCGCTATGCACTGAATTTATTGGACTTCACAATCCTGTAACAACCGGCCTAATATACAGATACAGATGCCGAATCGATCAGGAGGGTTCCTTGACGATTGCAGTCTCACCGCAGTCCTTGCCAGCGCTCGTGCTGAACGCTGACTATCGGCCGCTGAGTTATTACCCCTTGTCGCTCTGGTCCTGGCAGGACGCGATCAAGGCGGTTTTCCTTGACCGTGTAAACATCATCGCTGAATACGATCAGTCGGTATCGTCGCCCAGCTTCTCGATGCGGCTGCCAAGCGTCGTCTGCCTCAAGACCTACGTCCAGCCCTCCCGCAACCCTGCTTTCACCCGGTTCAACGTCTTCCTGCGCGACCGGTTCGAATGCCAATATTGCGGCGCTCATGACGATCTGACCTTCGACCACGTCATCCCGCGCGCCCATGGCGGCGAAACGACCTGGGAAAACGTGGTGGCCGCGTGCTCGCCCTGCAACCTGCGCAAGGGCAGCAAGCTGCCGAAGCAGGCGGGCATGTTCCCGGCGCAGAAGCCTTATCAGCCGACCGTGCAGGACCTGCACAATAACGGCCGCCTGTTCCCGCCGAACTATCTGCACGATAGCTGGCTCGACTATCTCTACTGGGATACGGAACTGCAGCCGTAAAATTGATTGCCTGGGAAGCTCGGGCGAGTTCCGCTTTGCCGCGCTTATATGCACGGCACGTAGCTGCGGCAGCCGTTCGCTCGCCTGACAGATCTCAGTTCAATCAACCGGCCTTCTTCACGCCCATAAACGCGATCGCCGCCAGAATGACGCTGGCGATTACATTCCACCCGGCCATCGACAAGCCGAGGACGCGGAGTGCGGCTTCGGTGCAGGACGGACCTTTGATGGTGCTGAGTTCGTTCAGCAGGTCGCCGGCGTTCTGCGTCATGCTGCTGGCGGATGTAGAGCAGGTCGTCGGGCCGGCCCAGAAGTGCCATTCGACGCCGGCGTGATAGACGCCGATGCCACCGCCGACCACCATCATGATGCCGGCAATGGCCAGCAGCGCGCGGGTGATCCAGGAGGGCAGGCCGAGGGCTGCCGTCAGAGCGGCAGCGATCGCGACGGGAATGCCATAATAATAGGGCTGGCGCTGCTCAAGGCAGAGCGCGCAGGGAATATAGCCGCCGATATATTGGAAGCCGAGCGCCGAGCCGATGACGATGATCATGCCGATGGCAAGCAGCGCGGAATAGGTGAGGCCGGCGCGAGAAGTCAAAGTCTTAGACATGCAAGGGCTCCGTGCTCAGTGCGCCAGGACATAATGGAAGAGAATGTAGAGAAGAATGAGGACGGCGGCCGCCGCCATGGTGATCTGGCCGAGACGCTTCTCGATGAAATGCCGGATCGATTCGCCATAGCGGCGGAGCAGAAAGGCCAGGAAGAAGAAGCGGGCGCCACGGGCGACGATGGCCGAGATGATGAACAGGCCGAGATCGATATGGGCGACGCCGGAAAGGATGGTCACCACCTTGATCGGCGGCAGATGCGCCAGCCCCGAGGTGACGAGCAGCAGAACGACCCATCCGTAGGTGACGCCGGCGCTCATCTGGTTGAAGGCGTCGAGCTTGCCGTAGAAGATCAGGATCGGCTTGGCGATGGTCTCGAAGGCGTAATAACCGAACGCCCAGCCCGCAATGCCGCCGAGCACGGAGGCAACCGTCGCCGTCAGCGCATAGCGCCAGGCGCGTTCGGGCTTGGCAAGCGACATCGGCAGGAACAGGACGTCGGCGGGCACGAGGAAGATCGAGCTTTCAACGAAGGCGATAATGGCCAACCAAACTTCCGCCGATTTGCGACGGGCGAGCGACATGGTCCAGTCGTAAAGTCTACGAAGCATTCTGCCCCCTTTTGCTGCGTTGCACACCTTTAGGGGGGAGGATTATGGCTGTAAATGGTCGGGGGATGACGGAAGTGGAACAAAATCAAAAATTTTCGTGATGGTTGGATTTCGAAGGGTGCCGAATTTATTGCTGAGATGAGGGCACTCCATCTTAAAGATGGTTTAGTTTTCTCCCTATATGTCAGTCTCCACAACGTATGGTGGTTGGCGGCTTAGGAGGGCGAACGTGCCAAAGTGTAATAGATGCGGGCAAGACGTTTTCATCGCTTCGCGTGATGGATACTGTGGAGACTGTGAAGGTATTGTCAGGAAGCAGGAGAGGGAGCAGAGGCTTCAAGGTATAATATTGACGACATCTGTAGACGTGCCGAATAGAGATATCGAGAATATTCTTGGAATAGTTGCCTCTGAGGCCGCTATAGGTCAAAATTTTCTCAAAGATATTGGCAATAGTATTAGAGATATTGTGGGTGGGCGAAGCGGCAACGTACAGAATACACTTAAGCAAGCCCGGAACTCTTGTTTGGCCGAACTAAGACAGGAAGCGCTTGAACTCGGAGCCGATGCGGTCATTGCTGTGGATCTGGATTACAACGAGGCATCCACAGGAAGCGGTGGGGGCATTTTATTTGTGACAGCTAGCGGAACGGCAGTAAAACTCAAAAGCTAATTTGTCGCTTTCGTTAGTAGCCCGGGCTTAGAGTCACATTATCAAAATCTTTAGGTTTCGAGAGTGGTGCCCCATGCCGGAGTCGAACCAGCACTTCTTTCGAAACTCGATTTTGAGTCGAGCGCGTCTACCAATTCCGCCAATGGGGCAACGGATCCTGACGAGGCGGGTGTCTAACATGTGATTGGCCGGACGCGCAAGACGGGTTGCGAAGGAATGCGTCTTGTTTTCCGGGACTTGTCATTCGACCCATGGCGGCCCATGGCGGCAGCGGACGCCATGGGCCGTTTGTCTTTCAAGGGGCTGGCCTCAGTGCGCCATTGCCGGGGCCTTGTCCGTCGAGGTGGAGCGGCTGATCGTCAGCGCCAGGATTGCGGCGAGCACGCAGAAGGCGCCGGCGATGAAGAAGGCGGGCAGGTAGGTGCTGAGTTCGGTGCGCGACAGGCCGGCGCCATAGGCCGCTGTGGCGGCGCCGAGCTGGTGGGCGGCGAAGACCCAGCCGAAGACGAGGCCGGCTTTTTCGCGGCCGAAGCGGTCGGCGGCGATCTTGACGGTCGGCGGCACGGTGGCGATCCAATCGAGGCCGTAGAAGACGGCGAAGATCGACAGGCCGTAGAAGGTGAAATTGCTGAAGGGCAGATAGACGAGCGACAGGCCGCGCAGCCCGTAGTACCAGAAGAGCAGCCAGCGATTGTCGAAACGGTCGGAGAGCCAGCCGGAGCCGATCGTGCCGAAGAAATCGAAGATGCCCATGACGGCGAGCACGCTGGCGGCGGCCACCGGCACGATGCCGAAATCGCCGCAGAGCGTCACGAAATGCGTCTGGATCAGGCCGTTGGTCGAAAGGCCGCAGATGAAGAAGGTGGCGGCGAGGATCCAGAAGGTGGAGCTGGTGGACACTTCCTTCAGGATGAGGAGGGGCGAGGCCAGGGCTGCCTTGAGGTTCTTGGTGGCGGGCGGCGTCGGCGAGACGTGGATTTCACCGACGAGCGGCAGATTGACGTCGGCCGGCCGGTCTCGCATCAGCAGCAGCACGACCAGGGCTGCGACGACGATCATGCCGCAGACGAAGAGCACGGTGGTGCGCCAGCCATAGCGTTCCGTCAGCTCCGCCATCAGCGGCAGGAAAACGAGCTGGCCGGTGGCCGAGCTTGCCGAGAGCATGCCGACGACGAGGCCGCGATGCTTGGTGAACCAGCGCGTCGACACCGTGGCGGCGAGCACCATGGCGGTCAGCCCGGTGCCGAAGCCGATGATGATGCCCCAGCAGAGCAGCAACTGCCAGACCTGCGTCATAAACAGCGAGCCGATGAAGCCGACGCAGATGGTGATCAGCGCGAAGACGATGACCTTGCGGACACCGAAATGATTCATGAAGGCGGCGGCGAAGGGACCCATGAGGCCGAAGAGCACGAGGCGAACGGCAAGCGCGGAGGAGATGGACGAGGTGCTCCAGCCGAACTCGTCTTCCAGCGGCTTGATGAGCACGCCGGGCGCGCCCATGGCGCCGGCGGTGACGAGCATGGTGAGGAAGGTGGCGCCGACGACGACCCATCCATAGTGAATGTTGCGCCGGGCAAGCGTCGAAGCAAGGACTGTGGAGACCATGAGGAGCGTTCCGATAAAGTTGCGTGTCTTGCCATCAGGATCGGGAGGGCTGCAAAGGCGCTCGATCGCGGACGGCCAAGGGTGCCGTAGCCACGTTTAGCGCCCTGCCGTTCTCCCGGCTTGAACGTTTGTGTAAAGGCATTTAGATGATTGCGATCATATTTGTTGCGTATTGATGATGGTCGTCATATAAATTGTCAATACAGAATTATTGATGCTCTGATGGAGTTTTTTGATGAGAGTGAGCCGGGAGAAATTCGCGGAGAATCGCGAGAAGATCCTTGCCGTCGCAGGGGAGCTTTTCCGCGAGAAGGGTTTTGACGGCATCGGCGTCGCCGACATCATGAAGGCGGCCGGGCTGACGCATGGCGGCTTTTACGGCCATTTCGAATCGAAGGACGAGCTGGCTTGCGAAGCCAGCAAGGCGCTGGTGGCGCGTGCGCAGGAGCGTTGGCAAGGGGTGGTCGAGGGGGCGTCGGAGGCGCCGCGCGACGCATTGCTCGCGCATTATCTCTCGCATCGCAATGTCGTTGAGCATGGCACCGGCTGCGTCTTCGCGGCCCTGACGCAGGAGGTCAGCCGCTATGGTCCCGAAATGCAGTCCACCTTCACCAACGGCCTGATGGGAATGGCGGCAATCCTCGAAGAGATCACGCCCGGAGGAACGCAGGAGGAGCGGCGGCGCAAGGCGCTTGCCGATCTCTCCACCATGGTCGGCGCGGTCATCCTCGCCCGCGCCATGGATACGCCTGCGCTTTCCGAGGAGCTTCTGGCCGCAACCCGGCAGGAGCTCGCTTCGCGCTGAGGCGGCTGCTTCGATCAGCCACGGAAGGCGAGCAGGCCCTGGGATTCGACGATCTCCGTGATCTTGCCGTCGGGAGCCACTTCCAGCAGCTCGGCGCGCAACGCCGCCTCGAAATCGGCAAGCTTGTCGCCAAGCGCCTGCGGCGAGGTGGACGACATCGAGAAGACGCGGCCGACAATATCGTCGATATCCCTCTGATATTGGTTGACGATGCCGATGCGCTCGAGGTTGCGAAAGGGCGAGGCAAGCAGCATGGCCTCATGCGGCGCCCAGGCCTTGCCCTTGCGCAATAGACGCTCTTGATGGCGCTCCGGCGCAAAAGTTTCCGTCAGCTTGTCGACAATGCTGCGCCAATCCGGGGTCGCCAGCACCTGTCGATCGTGGAACAGCACGACCGCGCCACCGGGCTCGATCAGCCTGTCGAGGGCAGCGAGTGTCGCTGGGCGATCCATCCAATGGAAGGAGCGGCCCATGACGCAGAGATGCAGCTTGCCGATATCCGGCCCGAGATCATAGGACGAACCCTGACGCACGGTGATCTCGACGCCGGCGCTGCTGGCGCCCTCTTCGGCGGCGGCGAGCATTTCCGGTTCCGGGTCCATGGCAGTCACGGTCGCGCCCTCTAGCCGCGCAAAGGCGATGCCGAGCTGGCCGGGGCCGCAGCCGAGGTCCAGCACATGATCGCCAGCCTTCAGGCCGCTGCGCTCGGCGACGCGGGCGATAAGCGTATCCGGATAGGGGATGCGATAGCGCAGGTAATAGGCCGCGGTGGACTGGAAGCGCCGCGCGTTGAAAGGGACTGTGATCATGGATTGTCATCCTCGGGGCTAAGGAACCTTGACCTGTTAAGCCTCAACTGCGACCGACTAGTGAAGTAACTTTTGCGCGATTTCCCGCAGGCTCGAAAGCTTCGGCATTGTCTGCGACGCAACGCCACAGCGAAGGGCGGAACAAGGGTGCCGACTGCCGCCCAAACTACCCTTGGCGGCCAGAGCGGCGCTCGCAAATTGCCGCCTACGATTTTACCGCGAGTTTTACAGTAACGTACTTACACATTCGCGATCTTTGTGCCTCGATCGAGCTTCCGCGGTGCATCTCAGCACCGCGCGATATTGGTTCAACGTTCGACGGGAGACACATAACATGGCTTACGACGACCGCGAGAAATCATCATCCATCGACCTCAACAGCATCACGCGACGCAATCTGCTGATCGGATCGACAGCGCTTGCCGCCGGTGCAGCCACGGTGGCGAACATGGTCGGTTCCACAACGGCCAACGCCCAGACGACGACGCCCTCAAACAACCAGACGGCAGCATCATCCGACACGAAGCCGAACATCCTGGTGATCTTTGGCGATGATATCGGTGTTCCGCAGATCAGTGCCTATACCATGGGGCTTATGGGCTACCGCACGCCGAATATCGATCGGATCGCTGCCGAAGGGGCGATTTTTACGGATTCCTACGGTCAACAGAGTTGCACCGCCGGACGGGCATCGTTCATTCTTGGCCAGGAACCTTTCCGCACCGGCCTGCTGACAATCGGCATGCCCGGCGATCCGCATGGCATTCAGGATTGGATGCCGACCATTGCCGATGTCTTGAAAACCCAGGGCTACGCGACGGGTCAGTTTGGCAAGAACCATCTCGGCGACCATGACGAACATTTGCCGACCAATCACGGTTTCGACGAGTTTTTCGGAAACCTTTATCACCTCAATGCCGAGGAAGAACCCGAGGGTTACTTCTATCCGAAGGATCCGGAGTTTCGGAAGAGATTCGGCCCGCGCGGTGTCATTCACTCAAAGGCCGACGGCAAGATCGAAGACACAGGTCCGCTCACGATAAAACGCATGGAAACAATCGACGCAGAGTTCCTTTCCGCAGCAAAGGATTTCATCGATCGCCAGCATAAGGCCAATACACCCTTCTTCGTCTGGTTCAACTCGACCCGGATGCATGTTTTCACCCACCTCAAGAAGGAATCGCTGGGTAAGACCGGCAAAGGTATCCATGCGGATGGCATGGTCGAGCATGACGGCATGGTCGGCGAACTGCTCAAGCAGCTCGACGATCTCGGCATCGCCGACAATACCATCGTGCTCTACACGACCGATAACGGCGCAGAGATCGCTCTATGGCCGGATGGTGCCATGACCTCGTTCCACGGCGAGAAGGGCACGACATGGGAAGGCGGTTTCCGCATTCCGATGATGGTGCGCTGGCCAGGCGTCGTGAAGCCTGGGACGCAGATCAACGACATCGTCACGCTGATGGACTGGATGCCGACTTTGACCGCGGCAGCGGGCGTTCCCGATATCAAGGAAAAGATGAAGACCGGATTCTCCGCTGGGGCGAAGAACTTCAAGGTTCATCTCGACGGCTACGATCTGACGTCCCTCCTGAAAGGCGAGTCGGAAAAAACGCCGAGGGATACGGTCTACTATTTCGACCAGGGCGGAAATCTCAACGCCATCAGGTGGAATGATTGGAAGCTGAGTTTTGCGGTGGCGCACGGGAATATTGCAACCGGCGTGCGCGAGACGCCGGCCTGGGCCCTGATCGCCAATCTGCGGATGGATCCCTACGAACGAGGGCTAGAGGAAGGAGGCGGGGCGATCGAATTTCTGGCGCGAAACATCTGGCTGCTCGTGCCGATCCAGGGGAAGATCAAGGAGTTCTTCGCCGATTTCGATCAGTTCCCCTCTCAATCCGGCAGTTCGCTCAATGCGGGAGAGATCAACTATGCAATGTTGCGCCAGCAGGCGGCTATGAAACGGCTCAGTGAACTGGAAAGCTTGATGCCGCAATAAAGCTGGCTGTCATTCCCAGTCCCGCCATTGGGTCAGGCGTGCAGTCATGGAACGCGCGCCTGACCCATTCGGGATGCTTATTTAAATCCCGCAACCGCATGCGGGATATAGGGCGATTCCAGTGCTTCGATCTCCTCCGGCGTCAGCTTGACCGACAGTGCAGCGACGGCGTCGGCGATATGGCCTGGCTTGGAGGCGCCGATGATCGGGGCGGTGACGGCGCTCTTCTGCAGGATCCAGGCGGTGGCGACCTGGGCGCGGGCGATGCCCCGGGCCTTGGCGACGGCACCGACGGCTTCGACGACCTTACGATCGGCCTCGATCGCCTGTGTGTAGAGCGTCTTGCCGAATTCGTCGCTTTGCGTGCGCGCTGTCGCCTCGTCCCAGTCGCGGGTGAGACGGCCGCGGGCAAGCGGGCTCCAGGGAATGACCGCGATCTTCTGATCTTCGCAGAAGGGCAGCATTTCGCGCTCTTCCTCGCGATAGAGCAGGTTCACGTGGTTCTGCATGCTGACGAATTCGGTCCAGCCGTTGAGGCGCGAAGTGTAGAGCGCCTTGGCGAATTGCCAGGAATACATGGAGGAGGCGCCGATATAGCGGGCCTTGCCGGCCTTGACGATATCGTGCAGCGCTTCCAGTGTTTCCTCGATCGGCGTCGTATAGTCCCAGCGGTGGATCTGGTAGAGATCGACATAGTCAGTACCGAGGCGGCGCAGGCTGTTGTCGATCTCATCGAAAATCGCCTTGCGCGACAGGCCGGCGCCATTCGGGCCGGGACGCATGCGGTTGAATACCTTCGTTGCCAGAACGATATCCTCGCGGCGCGCAAAATCCTTGATGGCGCGGCCGACGATCTCCTCCGACGAGCCGTTGGAATAGGTGTTCGCCGTGTCGAGGAAGTTGATGCCGGCCTCGATCGCCTGCTTGAGCAGCGGGCGGCTGTCCTCTTCCTTCAGCGACCAGGCATGCGTGCCCTTGCCGGGATCGCCATAGGTCATGCAGCCCAGACAGATGCGGGACACTTCAAGGCCGGTTTTGCCAAGCTTTATGAAATCCATCGATAGTCTCCATCCTGTTTTGGATATTCGATAGGTTCCGCTCATGGGAGTGCAAGCGGATGAGCATCAAAACGCAGACTAGCAGAGCGAGTGGTCGCCGATTAATTCAATAATTTGCGATTGATTTAGAAGTCACGGGAAGACTCGATCCTAGCCCAGGCTGGGGATTGTCATATCCTGTCAATTCAAATGCATTTACTGGTTGTGTAACGATGGCGGTCCGATCAGTTCGAGGCTTCCCATGCGCTTTTTCCGCTTCTTCCGAGACCGCCGTCCGCTTGCCGTCATTATCATTGGTCTACTTCTGGGACCTGCCGTTGTCATGGCCTATCTCGGCAGGGGGCGTATAGCGATATCCTATCTGCTTTTGACCAATCTTGTTGGTGCTCTGGCGGTGCTTGCCATGCCTCAGCTTGCATTGGTTACGGTTGCCGGTTTGGTAGCGGTTCCCTTTAATTTGATCGGCTGCATTCATGGCTATTGGCTGATGCGACGAGGAGCTGTTGCCTGGCAGCATCGCTGGTTCTCGCGTTGGTATAATATAGCCTTGCTTTTCTGGCTTTTACCCCTCGTCGTTGCGTTCACCATTCGCACATTCATTATCCAACCGTTTTCGATCCCCTCCGGCTCGATGATGCCTACGCTGATGCCCGGCAGCTATGCTTTCGTGACGAAGTTTAATTATGGCTACGGTCGCTACTCCTTCTCGTTTCGGCCCAATTGGGTGCCGCCGAAATTGTTCGGGTCCAAGCCGCAGCGCGGAGATGTTGTCATGCTGGTGCCTCCCACAACGCCAAATGTGGACTACGCGAAGCGTGTCATCGGGTTACCCGGTGACCGCGTCCAGATGAAAAACGGCATTGTTTTCATCAATGGACAGTCCGTACCGCGCGATGCCGAAGGTACTATCGTGTCACACTATAGTTTAGACCCTGGCGAATTCCCCGTTTTCGGCGAAGTATTGGACAATGGGGTTCGCTACCAGACCTTGGACGAATTGCCAAACTCGCGAGGCGACAACACGCGCGAGTACTCGGTGCCCGAGGGTTACTACTTCGTCTTGGGTGACAATCGCGACAATTCCAATGATAGCCGTTTCGATGTCGGCTTTGTGCCGGAGGCGAATATATACGGTAAGTTCTGGCTAGTGTTTCGCCCCGAAGGAGGATGGTCCTTCGTGCACTAGATACTTGCGGCCAGAGAGGGCGAGTAGCCGCAACTTAAATGTTTCCTTGAATCCCGGGGGCGACAGGTGTTAGCTGCACCGCAGCATTTTTCCTGGATTTTTAGTATGAAACTGCCCCCGCGCGACACTTATGAAGTCCTTTATCGCGATTTTCTCTGGGAGATTCCGGCGAAATTCAACATCGGACGCGCGGTCTGCGACGATTGGGCCGAGCGGGAGCCGGACCGGGTCTGCCTTGAGCATTTCAGCCCGGACGGAAATCATCTGGCGATGACCTATGGTGCGCTGCGGGATCGTTCCGCCGCTTTTGCCAATGCGTTGACGGCGCTCGGCGTGCGGCCGGGCGATCGGGTGGCGCTGCTTTTGCCGCAGAGTTTCGAGACCGTCATCGCGCATGTCGCTATCTACAAGATGGGAGCGATTGCCCTGCCGCTGGCGCTGCTGTTCGGCGCTGAGGCATTGGAATACCGGCTGGCGATTTCGGGCACCTCGGCGATCGTTACCAATCAGTTCGGTCTTTCACGGCTGCGGCCGATCCGGGATCGCCTGCCGGATCTCGCGCATGTGATCAGCATCGATGGCGGCGAGGAGGGTGTCGCCGGTTTTGCCGAGCTGGTCGCCGCCCATCCGCCGCTTTTCGAAGTGGCCGATACCGGGCCGGACGATCCGGCGCTGATGATTTTCACCTCGGGTACCACCGGGCCGCCGAAGGGGGCGCTGCACGGCCATCGCGTTTTGCCGGGGCATATTCCCGGCATGCAGTTCGCCCATGAAGGTTTTCCACAGGCGGGCGACAAGCTCTGGACGCCGTCGGATTGGGCCTGGGCGGGCGGGCTGCTGAACGCGCTGCTGCCGAGCCTGATGCTCGGCGTGCCCGTCGTCTCCTCGCCTGCGCAGAAGTTCGACGCGCATATGGCTTTCCGCATCATGGCCGAGATGGGCGTGCGCAATGCCTTCATTCCGCCGACGGCACTGCGGCTGCTGAAATCGGTCAGCAATCCCCGGGCGCTTTATGATCTCAAGCTGCGCACCATCGGCTCGGCCGGCGAGGCGCTCGGGCGGGAGACCTATGAATGGGCGCGGTCCGCCCTCGGGGTCACCGTCAACGAATTCTTCGGCCAGACCGAGTGCAATTTCGTTCTGTCCTCCAGCGCTGCCTTCGGCGTGAGCCGTGGCGGGTCGACCGGTAAGCCGGTGCCCGGCCATCGCGTAGCGATCGTCGATGCGGATGGCAGGGAGATGCCGGTCGGCGAGAGCGGGCAGATCGCCATTCGACGGCCCGATCCGGTGATGTTTCTCGGCTATTGGCAGGACGAAAAGGCGACGGAGGCGAAATTCGCCGGCGACTGGCTGCTGACCGGCGATCTCGGCCGGCAGAATGCGGATGGCTATATTTCCTTTATCGGCCGCGATGACGATGTCATCACCTCCTCGGGCTATCGCATCGGCCCGAGCGAAATCGAGGACTGTCTCGGCGGTCATCTGGCCGTGCAACTCGCCGCCGCCGTCGGCAAGCCGGATGCGGTGCGCACGGAGATCGTCAAGGCCTATGTGGTTCTTGTGCCCGGCTTCGAGCCGAGCGAGGCGCTGGCGGCTGAAATCCGCGATTGGGTGAAAACGCGGCTTTCCATGCATGAATATCCACGCGAGATCGAGTTTGTCGACGCCCTGCCGCTGACGACATCGGGCAAGGTCATCCGCAGATTGCTGCGCGACCGCGCGGTGGCCGAGACTCTGGACTCGAAAGAATAGAGCGCCGCGCTACGGAGACTATAAGGGCTCTAGCGCTTCGTCAGCGACAATATCTTCTCGCGCAGCAGTTTCGCCATGTTGCGGGTGCTGCGGTACATATGCAGTTGCGCTGCCACCTGCCGGACGTCGCGGTCGCCGTTCTGCGTCAGGCCGATGATCAGCGTGCCCATGTCTTCGCGCTCCTGCCAGAAGCGGCTCATGATCGGATGATCCGGCACGGCGCAGGAATCGGAGCGGACAATATTGGCGTCGTCGAGATGCCATTCGGTCAGCTCGCCCATCAGCAATTTGCCAGGCGAATAGCGGGCGTAATCCTCGTTATAGGCGGTCTTCCAGGTATAGGCCTCGCCGCCCATTATCAGCACGATCATCGAGGCGATTGCCCGGCCGTTGAGGTCGATGGTGTGTATGCGCACGGCGTCAACGGCAGCGAGATTGGAGATGGCTTCGCGGGCGAAGGCAGCATGGTGACGGTCCGTGACCAAGGCGCTGCGCTTCTTGCCCTTCCAGCCGCTCGCTTCCAAGGCCAGAAATTCTTCCATGCGCACATGAATGTCGCGAGGCTGGCGGGCAACGCTATAGACGACATCGCCCTGATTTTCCAAAAGGCGCCATTGGCGGCGCATTTCGCGCAGATGCGAGTTCGAGATCGTTCGCTTCAGATAGGCGAGCGCATCCTCGCTGCTGTCAAGCATTGGCCGCTGATAGGGATTGGCGACGGTGAGGGGCAGGTTGCGGCCGATGGCGACTGCCTTTGCCATCTGGGCGAAACGGCCGTTCAATCGGATATCCGGCAGCACCAGCGTGGTCGGCAGGTGCAGTTCGCGCCGGGTCAGCGCCTCGAAGAGATTGTCGAGCGTCTCGCCGGCCTCTTCGGCGTCCACCAGCGGCGTGCCGAGCGGACCGAAGGAATTCGACCAGACGCGGATGATCGAAGGACCGATCGCAAAACCCGGCTTGTCGACGGTAAAGGGCATCAAGAGGCGCATGCGGCTGCGGGAGCCGTTGTCGTCACGCATCAGGGCGAGGCGGATCTGCCGGTCCTCCAGGCGCGGCATGGCAGGCGCCAGGAAGCGACCGGAGAAGAAGACATTCGGCTCCATAGCGCGATTGGAGAGAAAGTCCAGTTCGTCCTGCAGCTCGTAGCCGAGCTTGCCTGGATAAAGGCTGAGATCGCGGCCAGGCCGGCCGACCTCGACGCGCGCCTCGGCCTTGGGTGGATCGAAATGCAGCGCTGCGAGCGTGTGCGTCAGAGCGTTCACTTGGCTGTCGGTGCTTTCGGTAAAAGGAGGGCGCGCCATGGTCAGAGTGCCCCCCTCGTTGCTGTCGTCGTCGGCCGACGGACAAGGGCGAAGAGCACGATGCCGAACGCGCGGCGGACGGCGATATGCAGCAACGCGGCCTCGATCGTCATGGCGCTTGCCGCAGCAATGGCCGCGCCTTCGATGCCGAAATACGGAATGAGCGCGACGTTGAGGCCGATATTGGCGATCAGCGCAGCGGCATAGAGATAGACGCAGAGCATTTGCCGATCCGCCATCAGCAGCAGCACCTCGGCCGGGCCGACGAGCGCCTTGGCGAGAACGCCGGCAAGCAGGATAGCGATGACCACCTGGCCTTCGGTAAAGGACGCGCCAAAGAGCGAGAGCAAAAATTGCCCGGCCGCGAATACGCCAAGACCGACGGCAAGGGCCGGGAAGAAGGTCCAGCGCGCGGCCTCCGTGGCGAAGGCTGCGAGTTTTGCCGGGTCGTTTTCGGCAATGATGGCGGCAAAACGCGGGCCGATGGCGGCTTTGACGGCGAAATAGACGAAATGCACCAGCGCCATGATCTTGGCAGCGGCGAAATAGACGGCGACCTCGGCGGGGTCGAGGAAAATGCCGACTACGACGACATCGGAATTGGTCAGGAGATAGCCGACACCCTCAACCAGAAAGACCGGAAAAGCGACGGCAAGCCAGGTGTGGAATTCGACCTTTTTCGGACCGTCGGGATAGTGGCGGCGCAGCCGGAAGGTGACGGCGAGATATTGGCAGCAGACGGTGACGAAAGCGGCGGCAAGGGCAGCCGCCATCGCCGTCACTGCACTATGGGCCGCGCCGGAAAGGATGGCGGCCAACATGAACAGCAGGATCAGCGTCGGGCGGATGAGGAAGGTCGGGCTCAGCGCCATGACCGGCCAGTGGTTGGCGCGCGCCGTTCCGTCCAGCACATCGCCAAGCGCGATCATCGGCACGGCGATCAGTCCGAGAAAGATCGGCATGACGTAATAGTTTTCGACCAAGCCGCTGAAGGCATAGAGCGCCGCCATGCCGATCAGCGCCAAGCCGCCGGCAACCCCCAAGACGAAACGGCGCGCCGTGGCGGTCACACCGCGAATGGCATCGTGATCGCCGCTCGCATCATATTGCGGCAGGAAGCGGATGATGGCGGTCGGGAAACCGAGGCAGGCGAGATTGCCAAACAGGATCATCAGCACCCAGACGAAGACGAAGACGCCATATTCGAAGCGGCCCATCATCCGGGCCAGAGCAATCTGTGAAACGAAGGCAAGGCCGGCGCCGGCGATGCGGATGGCGAAAGCGACCAGCGCCATGCGCTGCGAGACGGCCTTTTCGTCCTTACCGGTGAAGAGGGAGGCGAGTTTGCGCAGATATGGCGACAGCACGGTCCGCAGCCCGGACGGCAGCATTTTTTCTGCTGTTTGAAACACCGCCATGATCGATACGCAATACTTAAAACATCAACTAACCTAGCGATAGTTTTCGCAGAGGGGGGTTAAAAATCGGTTCCCCGCGTAAACGAAAAATGGCCAGTGGCAGGGACGGCTGATCAACAAAAATGCCGCCCGAAGGCGGCATCTTGTGGATCGATAGGAAGGAATGCGAAGCCTTGGAGCCGCGTCATCGTGCGACTGTCTGAGGCGCGCCCTTATCCGATACGAGTTGGCCGCCCTTGGCCCAGTGTTCGCGAGAAATCTCGCTGATCAACACGTCCACGCTATCCGTCGGGCAGGCAAGCGTCTCAGCGGTAACCTGAGTGACCTTGCGGACGAAATCGCGCTTTTGTTCGAGGGTTCGACCTGGATGCATTTCGAGGTGAATTGTTGGCATTGGAAAGCTCCTGTTTCGCTGCCCTCTCGAATTGAGATGGCTGAGGCAAAGGAACTATGGCCGCTAGCTTCGCCCGGATAAACATGCTCTACGTTCATTCATTTAGAACCGGCAGGTTTATAATATGGACAAATTATCCGCCATGACGATGTTTGTGCGGGTGGTCGAACACGGCAGCTTTAGCGCCGCCGCCGACGCTGCCGGAGTGACCCCCACCATGGCGGGCAAGCAGGTGCGGGCCATAGAGGAGCGCCTGGGAGCCCGCCTACTGCATCGAACCACCCGCCGCCAGCAGCTAACCGAAATCGGCCGTCTCTATTACGAACGCTGCAAGCAGGTGTTGGCCGATGTGCAACTGGCTGACGCAAGCGCGAGCGAGCTGCAGGCCGAGCCTCGTGGCCTCCTGCGCATCGTCTCTCCCGTCACATTCGGAAGTCATCGCCTGATGCCGGCACTTTCCGATTATCTCGCCATGTATCCGGCAGTGAGCGTGGACGTCGTGCTGGACAATGGGGTGCCGGACCTGTCGCGAGAAGGGTGCGAACTCGGAATTCGGATCGGCGAGGTCGCCGAGGCTGATCTGGTGGCGCGCCCTCTGCAGCCCTATCGAAGAATAATGGCTGCATCTGCCGCCTATCTGGAGCGGCGGGGGAGGCCGATGCACCCCAGGGATCTATCCTCGCATGACTGCCTCGGCCTCTCCTATTGGCGCCGGCGCGACCAATGGTATTTGTTCGGTCCGGATGGCGAATGGCGGCCGGATGTGAGAGGACGATTATCCGCCGACAATGGCGATGCGCTGCGAGTCGCGGCCTTGAATGGCGCGGGTATCGTCCTGCAGCCGGAAGTCATGCTCGCCGATGATCTTGCTAGAGGTCGCCTTGTGCAGGTTCTGCCCGAATGGACGCCCATCGCTTCGCCGATGTACATGCTCTATGCGCTGGACCGTCGGCCCACCGCGAAACTGCGCAGCATGATCGATTTCCTGCTGAAACGCTTTGGCGCATCTGCAAAATAGCGATCTCTGCGCATCAGGCAAAAATCGCGCATAAAAAATGCCGCCCGAAGGCGGCATTTTGATCATTGCCGAGAGATTGCGAAATCTCAAACCACTTCGCTGCTCTCGAACGCCCCGTGGCAATGCTTGTATTTCTTGCCGGAACCGCAGGGGCAGGTTTCGTTGCGGCCGACGCGGCCCCAGGTTGCCGGATTTTGCGGATCGCGGTTTTCCGGGGCGACGACGTTTTCGTTGACGAGGCTGAGCGGCGCGAATTCGTCTTCGCCGGTCGTGGCATCGATATGGCGCGCCTGCATAGGCAGCGTCTGCGGCTCGGCCGGCTGCTGCACCAGTTCGACGCGCGACAACTGACCGGTGACGGCCTGGCGCAGGTTGTTCAGAAGCGACTGGAAGAGTTCGAAGGCCTCGGCCTTGTATTCCTGCAGCGGATCGCGCTGGGCATAACCGCGGAAGCCAATGACGGAGCGCAGATGGTCGAGGTTGACGATGTGCTCGCGCCAGAGATTGTCCAGCGTCTGCAGCACAATGGAGCGCTCGACATAGGTCATGATTTCCGGACCGAAGCGCTCGGCCTTTTCCGCAGCGGCCTTGTCGGCGGCTTCCGTCAGACGGGCGCGGATATCGTCTTCGCCGATACCTTCTTCCTTGACCCAGTCATGCACCGGCATGTCCATGTCGAAGAAGTTGGCGACGCCGGCCTTCAGGCCGTCGGCATCCCACTGCTCGGCATAGGCGCGCTCGGGGATGTGCTTGGAAACCAGATCTTCGATGACCTCGTGGCGCATATCGCCGACGGTTTCGGAAAGATCCGTTGCATCCATGAGCTCGACACGCTGTTCGAAGATGACCTTGCGCTGATCGTTCAGCACGTCGTCGTACTTCAGAACGTTCTTGCGGATATCGAAGTTGCGGGCTTCGACCTTCTTCTGGGCGCGTTCGAGGGCCTTGTTGATCCAGGGATGGACGATCGCTTCGCCTTCCTTGAGGCCGAGCTTCTGCAGCATGCCGTCCATGCGGTCGGAGCCGAAGATACGCATCAGGTCGTCCTGAAGCGACAGGTAGAATTTCGAACGGCCGGGGTCGCCCTGACGGCCGGAACGACCGCGCAACTGATTGTCGATGCGGCGGCTTTCATGGCGTTCGGTGGCGATGACGTAGAGACCGCCGGCGGTCAAAGCCTGCTGCTTGAGCTCCTTGATCTCTTCGGCGATCTTGGCGACAGCCGCATCGCGCTCCGGACCGGGCTCCATCTCGTCCAAATCGCGTTCGACGCGCATTTCGAGGTTGCCGCCGAGCTGAATGTCGGTACCGCGGCCAGCCATGTTGGTAGCGATCGTCACGGCGCCGGGAACGCCGGCCTGCGCGACGATATAAGCTTCCTGCTCATGGTAGCGGGCGTTCAGAACCTGGAAGTTGCTGAAGCCCTGCTTGCGCATGCGGTCGGCAAGAAGCTCGGACTTTTCGATCGAGGTGGTACCGACGAGCACCGGCTGGCCGCGCTTGTGGGCGTCCAAAATCTCGGTGATGATCGCCTTATACTTCTCGTCGTGCGTACGATAGACCTCGTCGTCCTCGTCGAGACGCTGGATCGGCAGGTTGGTCGGCACTTCGACTACGTCGAGGCCATAGATGTTGCCGAATTCTTCCGCTTCCGTCGATGCCGTGCCGGTCATGCCGGCGAGCTTGCCGTACATGCGGAAATAATTCTGGAAGGTGATCTGCGCCAAGGTCTGGTTTTCCGGCTGGATCTGTACCCGTTCCTTGGCTTCCAATGCCTGGTGCTGGCCGTCCGAATAGCGGCGGCCCGGCATCATGCGGCCGGTGAATTCGTCGATGATGACGACTTCGCCGTTGCGGACGATATAGTCCTTGTCGCGCTGGAAGAGCTTGTGGGCCTTGAGCGCGTTGTTGACGTGGTGGACGATCGCGACGTTTTCGACGTCGTAGAGCGATTCAGCCTTCAGCAAGCCGGCGTCACGCAGCATGTTTTCCAGCTTTTCGGTGCCGTCTTCGGAGAAGTTGGCCGAGCGCTGCTTTTCGTCGATCTCGTAATCGTCCTTCGACAGGCGCGGAATGAAGGCGTCGATCGTCGTATAGAGATCGGAGCGGTCGTCGAGCGGGCCGGAAATGATGAGCGGCGTGCGCGCCTCATCGACGAGGATCGAGTCCACTTCGTCGACGATCGCGAAATTATGACCGCGCTGCACCATCTGGCCACGATCGTATTTCATATTGTCGCGCAGATAGTCGAAGCCGAGTTCGTTGTTGGTGCCGTAGGTAATGTCGCAGGCATAAGCGTCACGGCGCTCCTCATCCGACAGGCCGTGAATGATGACGCCAGTGGTCAGGCCGAGAAAGCCATAGATGCGGCCCATATTGCCGCTGTCGCGCTGTGCCAGGTAGTCGTTGACGGTGACGACATGAACGCCCTTGCCGGCAAGCGCATTCAAGTAGACAGGCAGGGTCGCGACCAGCGTCTTGCCTTCGCCCGTCTTCATCTCGGCGATCGCATTCGAATGCAGGATCATGCCGCCGATGAGCTGTACGTCAAAAGGTCGCATACCGAGAACGCGCCGCGAAGCCTCGCGCACGACGGCAAATGCGGGTACGAGAAGGTCGTCCAGCGTCTTGCCGTCGGCAAGCTGCTGGCGGAACTCTACCGTCTTGGCGGCCAAAGCTTCGTCAGACAAGGCGCGCATCTTTTCTTCGAGCGCGTTGATCGCAACGACATTCGGCTGGAATGACTTAACGCGGCGGTCGTTGGACGAGCCAAACAACTTGCGGGCAATTCCACCTATGCTGACCATATGACTGGTCCTTTCTGAGATTTCATCCTGTCGTTTTCTGCTTCATCCGTCCCTGAAAAAATCGGGAGTATAGCACAAAACGCCCGGAAACTGTTCTGGACGCGAGGTTGCGTGACAGATAAGAGGGGGGTCGATTGATGTCAACGGGAATTGGCCGATACAGAAAGGCCACATTCTCCTGCTGAAGGCTTTTCCTACCGGATTCATTACTGTGAGCCGGTCAAGACCACCGAAAGGTTATTTTATGCTGAGTTACAACAAACTTGCTGCGGTTGCCTTTGCAACAATCGTTACCTTCCAGGCGCCGGTCTTTGCGGCGGATGCCAAGGACCCAGTTGTCGCCAAGGTCGGCGATGTTGAAATCCATCAATCCGAGCTTGATCTGGCGATCGCCAATCTCGACCCGCAGCTTGGCCAGCTTCCCGACGAGCAGAAGAAGGTCGCGGCACTTTCGGCTTCGATCGATGTCAAGCTGCTCGCCAAGGACGCGGCTGCCGAAAAACTCGACCAGACGCCGGACTTCCAGTCGCACATGGCCTATCTGCGCGATCGCGAGCTGCACAACGCCTATTTTAAGGCCCATGTCGCCGACGCGATCAAGGACGATGAGGTCAAGGCTCGCTACGACAAGGAAGTCGCCGCCCTGCCGAAGCAGGAAGAGGTCCACGCACGCCACATCCTGGTGAAGACCGAAGATGAAGCCAAGGCAATCATCAAGGAACTCGACGCCGGCAAGGATTTTGCCGAACTTGCCAAGGAAAAGTCGACCGACCCGAACAAGGCCGACGGCGGCGATCTCGGCTATTTCGCCCGTGGCCGCATGGTCAAGGAATTCGAAGACGCAGCCTTCGCGCTGCCGGTCGGCACCTACACCAAGACCCCGGTGAAGTCCGATTTCGGCTGGCACGTCATCAAGGTCGAAGACAAGCGCGTCGCTCCGCCGCCGCCGTTCGACCAAGTGAAGGATCAGGTTCGTCAGCTCGTCATGCGCGACAAGTATCTTGAGCTCCTGAACAAGGCCAAGCAGGAATCGAAGGTCGTCATCAATGACCCGGCGCTGAGCAAGGCCTATGATGATGCGCAGAAGCAGCAGGACCAGGCGCCGGCAGACGACGCAGTCGCCCCTGACGCTCAGCCGCAGCAGTAAGTCGCAGCAGTCAAATCATCAAGGCCCGGTTTTTCCGGGCCTTTCACTGGAGCCGGATGATTTTAGGTCGTATCGACCCAAAATCTGAATCCGCTCCAGAATCAAACATGATGTCATCCGAAAACCGCCTACTTTTCGGCATCATGCTCGTTCAGGTGGTCTCATGTCCGGTTCCGTCTCTCCGCTCGCTCCCAAATCCTTCGTGTCCATGCCGGCCTTGCGTGGCGTGCGCATGACCACGGCATCCGCCGGTATCAAATACAAGAACCGGACAGACGTCCTTCTCATGGTTTTCGACAAGCCGGCTGCCGTCGCGGGTGTCTTCACCCGCTCTAAGTGCCCTTCGGCCCCCGTCGATTTCTGCCGCTCGAACCTGCCGCACGGCAGCGCCCGCGCCGTCGTCGTCAATTCCGGCAATGCCAATGCTTTCACCGGCCTCAAGGGTCGTCAGGCGACCGAACTCACCGCCAAGTCGGCGGCCGCTGCCGTCGGTTGCGGCGAAAACGAAGTTTACCTTGCCTCGACGGGCGTGATCGGCGAGCCGTTGGACGCGACCAAATTTGCCGGCGTGCTCGACACCATGGCGAAGGATGCGACCAGCGATTTCTGGTTCGAGGCCGCAAAAGCGATCATGACGACGGATACCTATCCGAAGGTCGCAACCCGCAGTGCCGAGATCGGCGGCGTCAAGGTCACCATCAACGGTATCGCCAAGGGTGCCGGCATGATCGCGCCCGACATGGCGACGATGCTCTCCTTCGTCGTCACCGACGCCGATATTTCCTCCGCCGCGCTGCAGACGCTGCTTTCCGAAGGTGTTGATCCGAGCTTCAATTCGATGACGGTGGACAGCGACACCTCGACATCGGACACGCTGATGCTGTTCGCCACCGGTGCTGCCGCCGCTGACGGCCAAGCACGGATCGAGCGCGCCGACGATCCCAAGCTTGCCGCTTTCCGCACGGCACTGAACGAGCTTTTGAAGGATCTCGCCATCCAGGTCGTTCGCGACGGTGAAGGCGCCACCAAGATGCTCGAGATCACCGTGACCGGCGCCGAGAATGACGCCGCCGCCAAGCGCATTGCGCTCTCGATTGCCAATTCGCCGCTGGTCAAGACCGCGGCTGCCGGCGAGGACGCCAATTGGGGCCGTGTCGTCATGGCCGTCGGCAAGGCCGGCGAATTGGCCGACCGCGACAGGCTCGCCATCTGGTTTGGCGATGTCCGTGTTGCCGTCAATGGCGAACGCGATGCCTCCTATTCCGAGGAAGCAGCCTCCAACGTGATGAAGCAGCAGGATATTCCTGTGAAAGTCGACCTTGGGCTTGGCAATGGCCGGGCGACGGTCTGGACCTGCGACCTCACCAAGGAATATGTTGCCATCAATGGCGACTACCGGAGCTGATATCCTTCCCATGCATGCGCAGTCCACGATGAACAAGCTGCCTTTGGTGCGCAGGCTCGAAGCCGTTGGCTTCCGGGCATGGCCTGCCTCGTCCGTGCAGTATGATGGCAGTTGGCAGGTGCGGTTGACGGCGGGCCATCCGTCGAAGCGGCTGAACTGCGTCGTGCCGCTCGATCCCTCCGACTGCCGCGATCTGGACATCCGGCTGACGAAGGCGCAGCGCAAGTTCGAAGCCTATGGCCGGCCGATGGTGGTGCGCGAGACGCCGCTCGCCTCGCCGATGCTGATCGAGCTGTTGCTGCGCCAGGGCTGGACGCGGTTCGAAGAAACCATTGTCATGACCGCCGATCTCATCGATCTCGAACTGCCGGATACGCTGGATCATCTGCCGAGCCATGATGTCGGCCGCTATGTCGACGCGAGCCTTTTGGTGGATAAAGCCGATCTCGCTCTCAAGCCTGCCTTGGCCGAGGTGGTCAGCGGGATCAAGCCGCCGTCGGGCCTTTTCGTCATCGAGAATGACGAGGCCGGACCGGTGGCGACGACGCTTTGCGTGCAGGATAACGACCTCGCCGGCATCATGTCGGTGTCGGTGGCGGCCGAGCACCGGCGCAAGGGATTGGCGATCGAGATCCTGACGTCGGCGCTTCGTTGGGCGCGCATGCGCAGCGCCCGGACTGCCTGGCTTCAGGTCGGCGCCTCCAACGAACCGGCGCTGGCGCTTTATGCCCGATTTGGTTTCCGCGAGGCCTATCGCTACTGCTACTGGCGCTCTCCGGGGGAAGCATGAGCGAGGCGGGCCGCAAGATCATTCTCGTCGCTGCCTGCGCGCTGATCGACACCGACGGCCGCATTCTTCTGGCGCAGCGGCCGGAGGGAAAATCGCTCGCAGGCCTTTGGGAGTTCCCCGGCGGCAAGGTCGAGGCAGGCGAGACGCCCGAAGAGACGCTCGTGCGTGAACTCGAGGAAGAGCTCGGCATCCAGACGAAGATCGCCTGCCTGGCGCCGCTGACCTTTGCCAGCCATACCTACGAAACCTTCCATCTGCTGATGCCTCTTTATATCTGCCGGCGCTATGAGGGCATTGCGCATGGCCGCGAGGGCCAGGCGATCAAATGGGTGCGGCCACAGGCGCTGCGCGACTACCCGATGCCGCCGGCCGACGAGCCATTGATCCCGTTCCTGCAGGATCTTCTCTAAAGCCTTCCTGAGCGATGGCGCGCTCTGGCGCCTCTGCCTATAAACCTGTCTCAGTGTATTCCGGCGACTGCAAATCGCGTGTGAAGAGCTTTGTGAGCTAGGGTAGCGAAAGCCCTCGCATGGGCACGCTAAAGGCGGGTATGGGGGAAGCCGTGGCGGATCTCATCCCATAACGGGATCGTTACCGCAGTTGCTGTTTGCAAAATCACAACCAACCAAACGTGGTTAATTGAAATTAATTTCGCGATATCAATTAGTTGGTTCCCGTCAAGCCTTGCCCTGCGACTCAACGCATATCTAATTTACATGTGGATATTAAGGGATCGTTTATGACCTTCTGGCATTGAATGATCTCAATCAAGCGGTTGGTGTGTGCGTTAAAGAAGGCTTGACATTATGGACGACGATTTCTGGAAAGCTGTTCAGGAAAAAGAACAGTCCTATTCCTCGTCGCGCAAGACGGGCGCGTTGAATATCGCCTTGCTGTTCGGAACGGCGGCGGTCGCGCTTTCGCTTATCCTGACGCCGATGCTTTCCGACAAATCCAAGTCTAGCGTGCTCGCCAGTGCGCCCGATTTCGACAATATTACTACCGGCTCCATCCCGCAGACGGAAAATGGCAAGCGTTACACGATCCGTCGCAGCGTGCTGCAGCAGGAGCCCGGTTCAGTCTGCATCGTTCAAGGCTATGGCGCCGACAGCGGTTGCTGACATTATACTGGTAAAGCCTATTGGGTGCATGAAGGCGCCGGATACGCTCGTTTTCAGATGTTGGGAGTTTGAAGCGTATGCGTTCCGTACGGCGTTTTTTTCGTGACAAGACCGGTGCCACGGTCATCGAATATGGCCTGATCGTCGCGCTGATGTCGGTGGCGATCATCAGCGGCGTCGGCGCTTTCGGCGGCAGCCTGTCGACGATGTTCAATTACATCTCCAACACGGTCACTAATTCGCCGGCTAATTGACGGGGTCGCCTGGGTAAGCGAACCGGCTCTCATCCGATCACTGTTTCAGTTTGTGCTCCTCGACCCTTAGCGCGTCGGCAAGCCGTGCCTTGGCTGAGCCGGGCTGCAGCGGTTTCTGCTGGCTTTCATGCGGCGTCCAGCCGGATGCGTAGATGATCGAGAAGGTCGCCCGTATTCTCCCGTCGGGATCGGAATAGCGTTCGGCATAAAGTTCGGCGGCGCGCAGGAAGAAGGCGCGCGTCAGCGGCTTGCGGCTGCGGTCGGCCAGCGGATTGGTCATGCCCATGGCACGCAAATCGCGCATCAGCGCAAAGAGATTGTCGTAGCGCACTGTATAGGTTTCGGCGTCGATCACAGGCAGGGTAAACCCTGCGCGCTGCAGCAGCCCACCGACATCGCGAACCTCGGCAAAGGGAATGACGCGTGGGCTGGCGCCGCCGGTCAGCTCGATCTCGGTCGCGAGCAGCACGTCGCGCAGTTCCCGCAATGTGCCGAAGCCTGGGATCGCGGCCAGAAACAGGCCGTCGGCCTTCAGCGCGCGGCGGATTTGGATGAAGACGCCCGGCGTATCGTTGGTGATATGCAGGCTGAGCGGCGATAGCACGAGGTTTACCGAGTCCGCCTCCAGCGGCACTTCCTCCAATGGTGCTTGGATCAGCTCTTCGCCATGGGCAGCAAAGCCCGTCTCGCTTTCGATGCGCCTGATATGGCCGATCTTGCCGGTCGCCAAGGCTTCACGCGCGGCAATCCCGGTTGCGCCGTGCAGTTCGACCGCCTCGTTGAAATGCCGTTCGATGACGGCAAGCCGTTCCGCCAGTTCGCGGGCGGCGATCTCCAGCAGGAAAGCCGCCTTCTGGTCCCCCTGGGCAAGCGCGCGACGCCTGCGGGCGGCGAGCAACGATTGGTCGAACACGATTTCCATGGCGATTTCCTGCGATCACTATTTCATTTGATGGAGCCTGGCGGCCACGCGTGTTTTCCTTCGCAAAGGCGTCAGGAAAAAGCTAGTGTCAACCATATGGGGATGATGGGACGCGAAATCACGGTATCGATGTTGCGGGCCGGCTTGATGAAGCCGTGGTCGGCGCTGGCCGATCTCGTCTATCCGCCGGCTTGCGCCGGCTGTGGCGTTTCGACGGGCGCACATCGTAGCCTTTGCCCCGCCTGCTGGTCCGGCATCCGCTTCATCGAGCGGCCCTATTGCGAAGTGCTGGGCAGTCCGTTTTCCCATGATCTCGGTACGGGAATCCTGAGCGCCGAGGCGATCGCAGATCCGCCGGTGTTCGATCGGTTGCGCTCGGCCGCCATTCACGACGGGGTGGTTCGCGATCTTGTGCTCGGATTGAAATATCGCGACCGCACCGATCTGGCGCCGATGATGGCCGGTTGGATGCTGCGCGCCAGCGACGGCACGGTCGCCGCCTGTGATGCCATCATTGCGGTGCCGCTGCATCGGGCACGGCTCTTCTCGCGCAAATATAATCAGGCGGCGGAACTTGCCCGCCACTTGGCGCGGCTTTCCGGCAAGCCGCTCCTTGCCGCGACGCTGTTGCGCATCAAGCGGACGACCCAGCAAGTCGGCCTCGGGGCGAGGGCGCGCCAGGACAATGTGCGTGGCGCTTTCGCCATCCCCGACGGCCGTGCCGGCGATGTCTTCGGTCGTCGCATCGTGCTGATCGATGACGTCTATACGACCGGCGCAACGGTTGCGGCGGCGACGAAAGTGCTGAAAAAAGCCGGTGCGGCTGACGTTACGGTTTTGACCTTTGCAAGGGCTGTCGGTGATCTTATATGACAGTAAACCTGTCTTTTTTCTGGAGTGAAGCATGGCATCCGTTGTCATCTATACGCGTGAATTCTGCGGCTATTGCGCCCGGGCAAAATCGCTGCTCGACTCCAAGGGCGTCGATTATGTCGAGCACAATGCCACCTATTCGCCCGAGCTGCGCCAGGAGATGATTTCGAAGGCCAAGGGTCGGTCGACCTTTCCGCAGATCTTCATCAATGGCGAGCATGTCGGCGGATGCGACGATATTCATGCGCTCGACCGGGCCGGCAAGCTCGATCCGCTGCTCGCTGCCTGAACCAAGTCAAACGGGAGAAAATGATGACCTTCAAAGCCGCCGCCATTCAGATGTGCTCCGGTGTCGATCCGGTGAGGAACGCCGCCGACATGGCGCGGCTGGTCCGCGAGGCAGCGGCAAAAGGCGCCGTCTATGTGCAGACGCCGGAAATGACCGGGGCGGTGCAGAAGGATCGGCCGGGCCTGCGGGCGGTGCTGCGTGACGAAGCCAATGATATTATCGTCAAGACGGCCGCGGAGCTGGCCCAGGAGCTTGGCATCTACGTGCATGTCGGCTCGACCGCGATCGCGCTCGATGATGGCAAGATCGCCAATCGCGGCTTTCTCTTCGGCCCCGATGGCAAGCTGCTCAGCCGTTACGACAAGATCCACATGTTCGACGTCGATCTCGACAATGGCGAGAGCTGGCGCGAAAGCGCGGTCTATCGTCCCGGCTCCGAGGCGCGCATCGTGTCGCTGCCCTTTGCCGAGCTCGGTTTCTCCATCTGCTACGACGTGCGCTTCCCGCAGCTCTTCCGCGCCCAGGCCGTTGCAGGCGCCGAAGTGATGACGGTGCCGGCCGCCTTCACCAGACAGACAGGCGAGGCGCATTGGGAAATCCTGCTTAGGGCGCGCGCTATCGAAAACGGCATGTTCGTCATTGCCGCCGCCCAGGCGGGATTGCATGAGGATGGCCGCGAGACCTTTGGTCACTCGATGATCATCGACCCCTGGGGCAAGATACTGGCATCGGCTGGAGGCACGGGCGAGGCAGTTGTCATCGCCGAGATCGACGTCGCCGCTGTCAAATCCGCCCACGACAAAATCCCCAATCTTAAGAATGCGCGCGAATTCTCGCTGGAGAAGATCGCGACGCCGGCGGCTGGAGGCGTCGCTGCTTGATCCGTTATTCGCTGAGATGTGACAGTGCCCATGAGTTCGAGGGCTGGTTTTCGGAAAGCGCCGACTTCGACCGGCAGGTTGCAAGCGGTTTCCTGACCTGCCCCGTCTGCAATTCAGGTGCGATCTCCAAACTTCTGATGGCGCCGTCGGTTTCCACCGCGCGCAAGAAGGAGGAGCTGCAGACGCTTGCCATGGACACTGCGCGCAAGGAAGCCTTGAACAAACTCAAGGAGGCCGTCGACGCCATCAAGGCGAATGCCGAGGACGTCGGCACGAAGTTCCCGGAAGAGGCCCGCAAGATCCACTACGGCGAGGCGGATGCGAGGGGCATCATCGGCAAGGCGACGCCGGACGAGGCGCAGTCGCTGGTCGAAGAGGGCATCGAGATCGCCGCTATCCCGGTATTGCCGGACGATATCAACTGATGCCGCAGCACGGCAAACATCTCGCAATGTATAATTTCGGGCTGCATGTCGCGCCCTATAACAGCCCCGCGGTCGAAGGATTTCGCCTGCGGGAAGCGGCAAACTTTGAGGCTGCCGCCCGCGCCCATGGCTTTATCGGCCGCTCCGGTTACGATGGCGACCCGGGACCGGCATGCTGGGGCAGGCAGGTTTTCCCACGCTTCATCGAAGGCAGTGGCTTTGCGACAGCCCCGTCTTCCCTGTCTCTTTGGACCGATATCGAATCCCTGATGGCTTTCAGCTATAACGGCGTCCACGCCGATGCGCTGAAGCATGCGCGGTACTGGAACGTGAAACAAGATTGGCCGCCGCTGGTTCTATGGTGGGTGGATGCCGATGTCGTTCCGGAATGGAAGGATGGCGTCGAGCGGCTGGAGCGGCTTCACGACGAAGGGCCGAGTGCGGCCGCCTTTTCGTTCAAGCAGCCCTTTGTTGCTGACGGTCGGCCGGCGGCGATCGACCGCGGCAGGGTAAAGGAGATCGCGGCGAAAAATGCTGAGCGCCAGGGTGATTTGCTGGCGTATGTCCTGGCGCTGAAAGCCTAACGCAAAACTCCCAGCTTCCGGCGAGAAGACGATTTCACCCCGCCCGCTTCGCTAGCAGCATATAGTTCACATCCATGTCCTTCGACAGGTTCCATCGGTCCTGCAGCGGCGAATAGAAGACGCCGGTGCGGGCGATGATGTCGAGTCCGTTTGCGGCGAGCGGTTTTTCGATCTCTTCGGGGCGGACAAGCTTCTCATATTGATGCGTGCCGCGCGGCAGCCAGCGCAGGAGGTTTTCGGCGGCGAAGATGGCGAGCGCCGCCGCCTTCATGGTCCGGTTGATGGTGGCGACGAACATCAGGCCGCCGGGGCGCACCATCTTGGCGCAGGTCGAAAGGAAAAACTCGACATCGGCAACATGCTCGACCACTTCCATGTTCAGCACGATATCGAAGGTCTCTCCGGCTTCGGCCAGTTGTTCGGCGGTGACGGCGCGATAGTCGACGGGAACGCCGGAGGCTTTCGCATGTGTTGAGGCGATGCCGATGTTCTTTTCGGAAGGGTCGGCGCCGACGACCGAGGCGCCCATGCGTGCCACGGGCTCCGACAGCAATCCGCCGCCGCAGCCGATATCGAGCACGCGCAGGCCCTCCAGCGGCCGAGCGCTCTTCGGGTCGCGGCCGAAATTCTCGCAGGCATGGTCGCGGATATAGACGAGCCGCACCGGATTGAACTTGTGCAGCGGCTTGAACTTGCCAGTCGGGCTCCACCATTCCGCCGCCATTGCGGAAAAGCGATCCACTTCGCTCTGGTCGATCGTGCTTTTCGCCGCTTCGGTCATGGTCTCGCTCCTTGGTCTACGCTGCGTCACCTGCCTGCACAATTATGCAGGTGACACCCTGGTAGATGTGAAGTCGGACGATCGGAAGCCGATGTCAAGGGTCGGACTGTCTCAGCGGCTATGGGCTGCTATCGTCAGCGCGCCGGAACGAGCATGCGGCGCAGCGTTCCATCTTTCAGCAGAAACTGATGGTAGAGGGCGCCGGCGGCATGCAGGCCGATGAGGATGATGAATGCGGGCTTGCCCAGGCCATGAATATCGCCAAAGGGATCGGAGAAATAATAGGCCAGCAGGCCGGTCAGGGGAACGAGCAGCAGAAGCGCGTAGAATAGCCAATGCGCCGCAGCGGCAAGCTTTACCAACAGTGTGGAGGCGCCGGCAGGCTTGGGCGTTCCGAATGCGACGCGCAAGACAAGGCGCAGAAGAACGAGCAATAGAACTGTGATTCCCACCCAATAATGCGCCGTACCCATCGACACGTCCGCCGACGAAACTTTGGCACCCGTTGCCTGCGCGTCGACCACCGTGGTCATGCTCTCTCCAAACAGGAGCTGAAACAGAACCAATGCGGCAATGATCCAATGCAATGAGATTTGAATAGTGGAATAGCCAAGGGCACGATTTGAAGTCATGAGGGTTGCTCTCTGAAGTTAACGTGCGCGGACTATCCTTTTCCTGTCTGACATGGGCCTGAAGCAGGCATTGCCAGGTTCAATTTTTCATTGTGCCCGGTTTTTGCGACGCTTCACGCCGTTCAAGACGTCAGCCAGCAAAGCAAGGACAAGTGCTACCGCACCACAAAGGAAGATGATGCTGTAATCTTCGCCGGTATGGATGAAGAGATAGGAATAGCCATAGCCGCCGAGCGCCTGGCAAAGAGCGAAAGCCGTCGTTGCTCGGCTCCAGGCTGCGCGTTGGGCGACATGGCTGTGCGGCAGGATTTCGTGGATGCGACCGAGCACCAAGGGTACGATGCCTGGCGTAAAGACGCCGAGCAGCACCGTGGCAAAGCCGACCAGCCAGGGATTGCCGGATGCCGCCAAAATGGCGTCGCCGACCGCCTGAAGCAGCAGAGCGCCGCGATAGGCGGAGGCGAAGCCGATGCGGTCGGCAGCATAGCCGGTCAATACCGGACCGGTAATGGCGGCAACGCCATAGAGCACCCAGCAGGCCGCGCCGATATCGGCGCCGCGGCCGAGACCGCGGGCGATATAATCGACCAGCAGCACCATGACGGGCACGAGGCCGAGGGCATTGGCGGCATATTGGCCATAGAGGATGCGCAGCGACCATTTAGTCTTTGCGGCGGGATGATGGTGGGTTGCCGCGTGTGCAGCCGGTAGCGGCGGATTGGTCGCCGGCCAGCCGAACCAACTGACGACGGTCAGGATGAGCGACAGGACCCCAAGACCGATCCAGGTTTCGCGAAGACCGAGACGCAGCAATGCGGGCACCAGGGTACCCGAGGCGGCGATGCCGAGACCGAGGCCGAGGAAAATCATGCCGCTGACAAAGCCGCGGCGGGCGACCGGGATGTGCGGCAGGATGCTGGTCGCGACCAACACCATGATGGCGCCGCCGGCAAGACCGGAGAGGAAACGCCAGGCAAAGAACCAGGTGACGGAAACTGGGAAGGCGCAGGCGAAAAAGGCGGCGGTCGCGGCGACCATCAGCAGCCGTAGCGCCAGACGATTACCAAGGCCGGCAGCTAATGGCCGCCCGAGCAACGCACCGGCGAGGTATCCGGCAAAATTGGCAGCGCCGAGCGTCACCGTATCGCCAGCCGAAAACCAGTGCGCGCTAATGAGCGGCGGGATGAGCGGCGTATAGGCGAAGCGGGCGAGACCGATGGCGACGAGGCTGCCGCAGAGGCCGGCGATGGTGGCATACCAGGCGCCTGCGGTAAGGGACGCTGGCTCGGTAGTGGAAAGAGACTGGCTCAAATGACGTAAGGGGGCGGACATGGCGCAAAAGCTTCCCTGTTCGGAGCGGGCTTTGCCGCCTCCGGTTTCGATGTTTCCTAAAGAGAGGGGTTATGGAGGAGGCTTATCCATCCGGATTGCTTCCAGGCAGCGGCCAGGGCAAGGTCAGCATGGCCATTGCCGGCCGCAGGATGCCGTCCAGCAGTTCGCGCTCGGGACGGACGCGGACAAGGGCGCGCAAACCGAACTGTACGGAGAGCAGCAGTTTGGCGACGTCCTCCGGTGGCAGGTTTGCGGGAATTTCACCGTTTTTCTGGGCGGCGATGATTGAACGAAGAAAAAAGGCTTCGATCTCGGCCGTCTCGTCGGCAACGACACGCCGCATTTCCGGATCATCGGAACGCGCCTCCAGGGTCGTGTTGACCAGCATGCAGCCGCGATGTTCGGTATCGGCAAGGGAACGCTCGACCACTTCCTGGAAGTAGCCGACAATGCTAAAGCCCGGCGAATAGGCTGCCTCCATCCGTGCGATGCGGGCATGCAGGTTCCGGTCGAGATAGTGCTTCAGTGCCCTCAGATAGAGGCCGCGCTTGTCACCAAAAGCATTGTAGAGGCTCGCATGCGTCAACCCCATGCGGTCGGTCAGATCGCGAGTCGAGGTTGCCTCGTAACCCTTCGACCAGAATATTTCGCCGGCTGCTTCCAGAACGTTATCCTCATCAAATTGCCGGGGTCTTGCCATGGGAGTTCTCGCAATCTGCTCGCAGTCGAATAATTCTGGAGCGTTTGCTCCATAACGAGATATAGAGCATACGCTCTAAAATGACAAGTGGATCAGTCATCCTGCATTACCGAGGAGGGTGCGCTCCTCAACAGGCTCTGGTCGAGCCTGAAGGTGAACTATTAAGTGCGAAGGCTTGAAAGCCGACTGGTCGGCACTATTGCACCCGCCCGCCAAACTCGTTAAGAGACGCCCCCATTGAGATCAGGCTTTTCCGGCTAATGGACCGGAAGGGCGATTTTGCATGCCGGGCCTACACCATTTCGACCGCCCGGCGCTGGTACTGGTAGAGGCACATGGCACGTATCGTGATGAAATTCGGCGGGACATCCGTCGCGGATCTGGACCGTATCAAGAATGTCGCCCGCCATGTAAAACGCGAGGTCGATGCGGGCCACGAGGTCGCAGTCGTCGTTTCCGCCATGTCCGGCAAGACCAACGAACTGGTCGGCTGGGTGCAGAATACGCCCAAGGTCGCCGGTGCCGACCACTCGATCTATGATGCTCGCGAATATGATGCTGTCGTCGCTTCCGGCGAGCAGGTGACCTCCGGACTGCTAGCGATCGCGCTGCAGGCGATGGGCATCAATGCCCGCTCCTGGCAGGGCTGGCAGATCCCGATCCGCACCGACAACGCCCATGGCGCGGCGCGCATTCTCGAAATCGATGGCGGCGAAATGGTCCGCCGCATGCAAGAGGGCCAGGTGGCCGTCGTCGCCGGCTTCCAGGGTCTGGGGCCCGACAATCGGGTTTCGACGCTCGGTCGCGGCGGTTCCGATACATCGGCGGTGGCGATCGCCGCGGCCGTGAAGGCTGATCGCTGCGATATCTATACCGATGTCGATGGCGTCTACACGACCGACCCGCGCATCGAGCCGAAGGCGCGGCGTCTGAAGAAGATCGCCTTCGAAGAAATGCTGGAAATGGCCTCGCTCGGCGCCAAGGTGCTGCAGGTGCGCTCTGTCGAACTGGCCATGGTCTTTAAGGTTCGCACCTTCGTGCGCTCCTCTTTTGAAGATCCCGATGCTCCGGGCATGGGCGATCTGCTCAACCCGCCCGGAACGCTGATTTGTGACGAGGAAGAAATCGTGGAACAGGAAGTAGTCACCGGCATTGCCTATGCCAAGGATGAAGCCCAGATCTCGCTGCGCCGTCTTGCCGACCGGCCGGGCGTCTCCGCTGCGATCTTCGGGCCGTTGGCCGAAAGCCACATCAACGTCGACATGATCGTCCAGAACATCTCCGAGGACGGTTCCAAGACCGATATGACCTTCACGGTTCCTTCGGGCGATGTCGAAAAGGCGCTGCGCGTTCTCGGCGAAAACAAGGACAAGATCGGCTACGACGTTATCCAAAACGAATCAGGTCTCGTCAAAGTCTCGGTCATCGGCATTGGCATGCGTTCGCACGCTGGCGTTGCTGCGACCGCTTTCCGGGCACTTGCCGAAAAAGGCATCAACATCAAGGCCATTACGACGTCGGAAATCAAGATTTCCATCCTAATCGACGGTCCTTATGCAGAACTGGCAGTCAGGACTTTGCATTCCTGCTACGGTCTGGATAAGAGTTGATTCAGGACTGCTGACGACGGACCGCAACGGAGGCGAGTTTCGGCCGGCCCTGACGTGGGCAAGTCTGGCAATATCTTGATTCAGGAGCTAGAGACGCAATGAGAGACCTATCCGGCGGTCCACGCGTTCTGCTCAAGCGGCTGCGCGAACTCATGGCGGAGCCGCTGGAGCCGCAAGAGCGTCTTGACCGGATCGTCCGCCAGATCGCCAGCAACATGGTCGCGGAAGTCTGCTCGGTCTACGTGTTGCGCGCCGATGGTGTGCTCGAGCTTTACGCCACCGAAGGTCTGAAAAAAGAAGCCGTCCATCTGTCGCAACTGAAGATGGGCCAAGGTCTCGTCGGCACGATCGCCGCTTCCGCTCAACCGCTCAATCTTTCCGACGCGCAGTCGCATCCCGCCTTCCGCTACCTGCCGGAAACCGGTGAAGAGGTCTACCACTCCTTCCTCGGCGTGCCGATCCTGCGCACGGGCCGCTCGCTCGGCGTTCTCGTCGTCCAGAACAAGGCGAGCCGCAACTATCGCGAGGAAGAGCTCGAAGCGCTCGAAACGACGGCGATGGTACTGGCGGAAATGATCGCCACCGGCGAGCTGAAGAAGATCACCAAGCCGGGCCTCGAACTCGATCTCACCCGCTCCGTCACCATCGACGGCGACAGCTATAATGAAGGCATCGGCCTCGGCTATGTCGTGCTGCACGAGCCACGCATCGTCGTTACCAATCTCCTGAACGAGGATACCGAGAAAGAAATCCGCCGTCTCGCGGATGCGCTTGGCTCCCTGCGCATCTCGATTGACGACATGCTGTCGCGCCGTGACGTTTCGATGGAAGGCGAGCATCGCGAGGTGCTGGAAACCTACCGCATGTTTGCCCACGACCAGGGCTGGGTGCGCAAGCTGGAAGAGGCCGTCCGCAACGGCCTGACCGCGGAAGCCGCGGTCGAGAAGGTGCAGAGCGATACCAAGGCGCGGATGATGCGCCTGACCGATCCTTATCTGCGCGAGCGCATGCATGACTTCGAGGATCTGGCGAACCGGCTGCTCAGGCAGTTGATCGGCTATTCCGGCCGCACCGCCGCCGAGGGTTTCCCGAACGATGCGATCATCTTTGCGCGCGCCATGGGTGCCGCCGAGCTGCTTGACTATCCCCGCGCCAATATTCGCGGTCTGGTGCTGGAAGAGGGCGCCGTCACCAGCCATGTCGTCATCGTCGCCCGCGCCATGGGCATCCCGGTCGTCGGCCAAGCGGCGGGGGTGGTGGCGCTTGCCGAAAACGGCGATCCCGTCATCATCGACGGCGATGGCGGCCATGTGCACCTGCGGCCGATGGCCGATCATCAGCGCTCCTACGAGGAAAAGGTGCGCTTCCGCGCCCGCCGGCAGGAACAGTTCCGGGCGCTCCGTTCCGTCGAACCGGTCACCAAGGACGGGCAGCGCATTTCGCTTCTGATGAATGCCGGTCTGCTGGTCGACCTGCCGCAGCTTGCCGAATCCGGCGCGGAAGGCATCGGCCTCTTCCGTACCGAATTGCAGTTCATGATCGCGTCGACCATGCCGAAAGCGGAGGAGCAGGAAGCTTTCTACCGCAATGTCATGAAGCAGGCGGGTGGCCACGTCGTTACCTTCAGGACGCTCGATATCGGCGGCGACAAGGTCGTGCCCTATTTCCGCGCCCATGAGGAAGAGAATCCGGCGCTCGGCTGGCGCGCCATTCGCCTGTCGCTCGATCGGCCCGGCCTGCTGCGCACGCAGTTGCGCGCTATGCTGAAGGCGGCCGCTGATAGCGAGTTGAAGATGATGGTGCCAATGGTCACGGAAGTTTCCGAGATCGAAGCGGTGCGCGAGCTCGTGCAGAAGGAAGTGCAGCATCTGTCGCGCTTCGGCCATAGCCTGCCGCGGAAGCTGCAGTTCGGTGCGATGCTGGAAGTGCCGGCGCTGTTGTGGCAGTTGGACGAGCTGATGGCGGCGGTCGACTTCGTCTCGGTCGGCTCCAACGATCTCTTCCAGTTCTCGATGGCGGTCGATCGCGGCAATGCGCGCGTCGCGGACCGTTTCGATCCGCTTGGACGCCCATTCCTGCGCATCTTGCGGGACATCGTGCGTGCCGGCGAGCGCAACAAGACGCCGGTGACGCTTTGCGGCGAACTTGCCGGCAAGACAATTTCGGCCATGGCGCTGCTGGGCGTCGGTTTCCGCTCGGTGTCGATGTCGCCGGCATCCATCGGTCCGGTCAAGGCGATGCTGCTGGGTCTCGACCTCCAGGCATTGACCGAGGTGATGGAAGAGGCGCTGAACGACACGCGTCCGACAACCTCTATGCGCGATATTCTTGCCCGCTTCGCCGAGAGCCACAATATTCCATTGTAGAACAGAACGAATAAGAAGAATCGGAGCGTGGGGTGGCGAATCTTCCCATTGAAAAAATGCGCGAATTGGAGCGCCGTTTCGGCGAGATCGAAGCGCGTATGTCGGCGGGGCCGTCAGCGGACGTCTATGTGAAGCTTGCTTCCGAATATTCCGAATTGCAGCCGGTCGTCACCAAGATCCGCGACTACGAGAAGGCGATCGCCGAGGCTTCGGATCTCGAAACCATGCTTGCCGACAAGTCGGTCGACCGCGAGATGCGGGATCTTGCCGAGATGGAACTGCCGGAGGTCAAGGAGCGGATCGAGACGCTGGAGAAAGACATCCAGATCCTGCTGCTGCCGAAGGATGCCGCCGATGAGAAGAGCGCGATCCTGGAAATTCGCGCCGGCACTGGCGGTTCCGAAGCAGCCCTTTTCGCCGGCGATCTTTTCCGGATGTACGAGCGCTTCGCGGCGAACAATGGCTGGAAGGTCGAAATCCTCTCGGCCAGCGAAGGCGAGGCAGGCGGCTACAAGGAAATCATCGCCACGATTAGCGGCAAGGGCGTATTCTCGCGGCTGAAATTCGAATCCGGTGTGCATCGCGTGCAGCGTGTTCCGGAAACCGAGGCGGGCGGTCGCATCCATACATCGGCGGCAACCGTGGCCGTGCTGCCTGAGGCCGAGGAAATCGATATTGAAATCCGTCCCGAGGATATCCGCATCGATACCATGCGCTCCTCCGGTGCCGGCGGCCAGCACGTCAACACAACGGACTCGGCGGTACGCATCACCCATCTTCCCTCCGGGATCGTGGTGACAAGTTCGGAAAAATCGCAGCATCAAAACCGCGCCAAGGCGATGCAGGTGCTGCGGTCGCGCCTCTTCGACATGGAGCGCCAGCGCGCCGACAGTGAAAGGTCCGCCGACCGCAAGAGCCAGGTCGGTTCCGGTGACCGCTCCGAGCGCATCCGCACCTATAATTTCCCGCAGGGCCGCGTCACTGACCACCGCATCAACCTGACACTCTATAAGCTCGATCGCATGATGGAGGGCGAGATCGACGAGGTGGTCGACGCGCTTCTGGCGGATTATCAGGCGAGCCAGCTCGCCCAGCTCGGCGAACAGGCATGACGAGCGGGCAGGGGCCGACCATCGCTGAGCTTTTCCAGGAGGTGCGTGCCCGGTTTATCGAGGCCGATCTCGATGATCCCGCCACCGAGGCGCGCATCCTCGTCGGCGGCCTTCTCGATCTTTCGTCGACCGAGCTCGTCACCCGCGGTTCCGAGAGGGTGGCACCGGATCGCGTGGAAACGGCGCGGGCGGCGGTGGTGCGGCGGCTCAATCACGAGCCGGTGCATCGTATCCTGGGCGAACGGGAATTCTACGGCCTGCCGTTGAAGCTCTCGCCGGCAACGCTCGAGCCGCGGCCCGATACGGAAATCTTGGTCGATACCGTCCTTCCGTATGCGCGACGTCTTGCATTAGAGCTCGGGAATATCCATATACTCGACATCGGAACGGGAACCGGGGCCATCTGCCTCGCTTTGCTCCACGAATGTCCGCAGGCGACAGGCATAGGTTCCGATATTTCTGGCGAAGCTTTGGAAACGGCGCGGGCGAATGCAGCGCGTAATGGCTTGGCAACACGGTTTGAAACTGTGCAGGGAAGTTGGTTTGAAGCCATCCACGGTCGATTTCACGTGATTGTCTCAAATCCGCCCTATATTGAGTCCAGGATCATTTCCACCCTCGCTCCAGAAGTAAAGAATTTCGATCCTCCGGCAGCTCTCGACGGTGGCCTAGATGGGCTCGATGCATACAGAGCAATCGCAAAGGATGCGGCGCGGTTTCTACACCGAGATGGTATTGTCGGAGTTGAAATCGGTCATGATCAGCGCAAAACGGTGACTTCGGTTTTTGAAGGAGCAGGATTTTTCCTAATCGACGCAGTTCGGGACTACGGTCATAACGACCGAGTTCTCGTGTTTAAACATCAAGATTGACGCGACAATTTGCTGCAGGTCCAAGGGACCTTGTTGTTATCGCAAAGAAAAGGCTTGGATTTCCTGAGGAAGCAATATAGGTTGCGCTCACGCGTTGGGCGGCTGGGAATAGGCGAGACGATTCGCCTCTCTTGGACAGCCTCGGGGATCCACTCTCTGATAAGAGTGTCAAAGGTTGAAGATAACCCAATGCGTGATCAGTTAATCTGACGTAGTCGAGCGGCAGACGGGCGCTTAAGGCGCGGTTTGCTTGCGGCACGCAGGCCCTGGCTTGGAAGGTTCCGGCCACGGCGGCAGGTGCCGTGCATAATTTCATCCCAACGAAGAGAATTCAGGTGAAGGATCTATGAGGCCAGGACAGCAGAACAAGCGCGGTCGGGGGCGTGGCAACAACGGCGGCGGCGGCGGAAATAACAATAACAATAATTTCAACCGCAAGGGCTCGAACCCGCTGACCAGGACTTACGACAGCTCCGGTCCAGATGTGAAAATTCGCGGAACCGCGCAGCATATTGCCGAGAAGTATTCAGCTCTCGCCCGCGATGCGCAAAGCTCCGGCGACCGCGTCATGGCGGAAAACTATCTCCAGCACGCTGAACACTATAATCGGATCATTGCCAGCGCCCAGGCGCAGATGCAGGAGCGCTATCAGCGCGATGAGCATCATAACTACAACGATCGTGACAACGCCGATCGCGACATCGATGACATCGATGCGAACGAGATGGACGACCAGCCGCAGATGGCTCAGCCTCAGGCGCGTCAGCAGCCTGCCCCCGCCGTTGCCGCGGCTCCGGCTCCCGAGCCGGAAGTCATCGATGGTACCGGCCCGCAGCCGGTGATCGAGGGTATCCCGGCCGAGGTGGCGATCGAAGAAGAGACGCCTGCCGCTGCGACCGAGCGCCAGCCGCGCCGCCGCAACGCCGGCAACCGCCCCCGCCGCCAGCCGCGCCGCAGCGCCGATGGCGAAGGCAAGGGCGAAGCCGCTCCGAGCGATGCGCCGGCTTTGGCAGACGCTGCCTCGGAATAAGAACCGCTTGAGTGAACAGGTGGCTGCGACATCAGTCCCAGCCCCTAATCAAAATGTGGAATACCAACAGTCGCAAAGTCGGTCGCAGAACCTCGACTTTGCGACTGTTTTTTGTTTTGCGCTACCGGTCGGCCTTGCCTCGCATCCTCTGTGAGGACGCTATCCGTTAGATTTGTCTTTCCATGAAGATGGTAATGGGCTGCAGGCTCGGTGGAACCGAGCGGAAGTGGCCGCTTCTTTTAAAGCCAAAGGCATCGTACAGGGCTATGGCCTCGCTCATAAACGTCACCGTCTCCAGACGCACAGTCGTGTATCCATCATTGCGGATCGCGGCCAAGCAGGCCGTCATCAGGCTCCTTGCAACGCCTTTGCCGCGTGCCTCCGGGCGAACATACATTTTCTGCAGTTCTGCAATGCCGTCATCTGATTTCGAGTAGCCGGCACACCCTGCAATGCTTTCGCCCATGCGCGCCAGAAAGAAACCCGCATCGCGGTCGTTGAACTTTTTCATCAGGGTTTCGGGTGTGTGCCCATAGATATATTCGATCAGCTCGGAATCTGGCACCCCGAACTTACGAGACTGTTCCGCGTCCCATTTGCTCATGGCATCGATAAGCGCGTGTGCTTCTTCGAAATCGGCCAAGGAATTTATCGTGCGGATTTCCATCAACTTGTCCCCCAGGTGTTAGACGTACCTCTTCTGAAAAATGCTCGGCATGAGAAACTCACTCAGGCTTTTCCAAAAGGCAAGTTGGCAGGGTTAGCAGCGGGGATGACTGCGGGTTTTTCATTTCTGCTGCTCTTTAAACTTTTCAAAGCTCCTCCCATATTCTTCCCAGTTGCTTCGCCGCAAATCCCAATAAGCGGCGGGCGGGGTCTGCCTTTTCAGGGGGCTCAATCTCAGTCATCGGTCTGTGCCATTAAGGGCAGGGCGATTCATGGAGGTCCGATATGAATATTGAAAAATACTCCGAGCGGGTGCGTGGCTTTTTGCAATCCGCGCAGACCAGTGCGCTGGCGCAGGGTCACCAGCAATTCACTCCCGAACATGTGCTGAAGGTGCTTCTGGACGACGATCAGGGCATGGCTGCGTCGTTGATCGAACGTGCCGGAGGCGATGCCAAGGCCGCGCGTCTTGCCAATGACGGCGCACTTGCCAAATTGCCGAAAGTGTCCGGTGGCGATGGCCAGGTTTACCTTTCCCAGCCGCTCGCCAAGGTGTTCACCACGGCCGAAGATGCCGCAAAGAAGGCCGGCGATAGTTTCGTCACCGTCGAACGCCTGTTGCAGGCCTTGGCGATGGAGCCTTCGGCATCGACGTCAGCCGCTTTGAAGAAGGCCGGCGTTACACCCCTCGGGCTCAATCAGGTCATCAATGACATTCGCAAGGGCCGCACCGCTGATTCCGCCAATGCGGAACAGGGCTTCGACTCCTTGAAGAAATATGCCCGCGACCTCACTGGCGAGGCTCGCGAGGGCAAGCTCGATCCGGTGATCGGCCGCGACGACGAAATCCGCCGCACCATCCAGGTCCTCTCTCGCCGCACAAAGAATAATCCGGTTCTGATCGGCGAACCCGGCGTCGGCAAGACGGCGATCGTCGAAGGCCTGGCGTTGCGCATCGTCAACGGCGATGTGCCTGAATCGCTGAAGGACAAGAAGCTGATGGCGCTCGACATGGGCGCGTTGATTGCCGGTGCGAAGTTCCGTGGTGAATTCGAAGAGCGGCTGAAGGCCGTGCTCAACGAGGTGCAGTCGGAAAACGGCGAGATCATCCTCTTCATCGACGAGATGCATACCTTGGTCGGTGCCGGCAAGGCCGATGGTGCCATGGATGCGTCGAACCTCTTGAAGCCCGCGCTTGCCCGCGGCGAGCTGCATTGCGTCGGCGCGACCACGCTCGATGAATACCGCAAGCATGTCGAGAAGGATCCGGCGCTCGCTCGTCGTTTCCAGCCGGTCATGGTCGAGGAGCCGACGGTCGAGGACACGATCTCGATCCTGCGTGGCCTCAAGGAAAAATACGAGCAGCACCACAAGGTCCGCATCGCCGATGCCGCCCTGGTGGCCGCCGCAACCTTGTCGAACCGCTATATCACCGACCGCTTCCTGCCGGACAAGGCCATCGACCTGATGGACGAAGCCGCCGCGCGCCTGCGCATGCAGGTGGATTCGAAGCCCGAAGAACTCGACGAACTCGATCGCCGCATCATCCAGCTCAAGATCGAGCGCGAAGCGCTGAAGAAGGAGACCGACCAGTCCTCGGCCGACCGGCTGAAGCGGCTGGAGACCGACCTGGCTACGCTTGAAGAGGAGGCCGATGCGCTGACCGCACGCTGGCAGGCCGAAAAGCAGAAGCTGGGCCTTGCCGCCGATCTGAAGAAAAAGCTCGACGAAGCCCGCAACGAACTGGCAATCGCCCAGCGGAAGGGTGAATTCCAGCGCGCCGGCGAGCTTGCCTATGGCGTGATCCCGAACCTGGAGAAGGATCTCCAGGCTGCCGAAGAGCAGGACGGAGGTCGCGATTCCATGGTGCAGGAAGTCGTCACCGCCGACAATATCGCCCATGTCGTCTCCCGCTGGACCGGGATTCCCGTGGACAAGATGCTGGAAGGCGAACGCGACAAGCTGCTTCGGATGGAAGACGAACTCGCCAGGTGGGTCGTCGGTCAGGGTGATGCTGTCCAGGCGGTATCGCGCGCCGTTCGCCGCTCGCGTGCGGGTCTGCAGGATCCGAACCGCCCGATCGGCTCGTTCATCTTCCTCGGCCCGACCGGCGTCGGCAAGACGGAGCTCACCAAGGCGCTTGCCCGCTTCCTCTTCGACGACGAGACGGCGATGGTGCGCATGGATATGTCCGAGTACATGGAGAAGCACTCCGTTGCTCGGCTGATCGGCGCTCCTCCCGGCTATGTGGGCTATGAGGAGGGCGGCGCGCTGACCGAATCCGTCCGCCGCCGGCCCTATCAGGTCGTGCTGTTCGACGAGATCGAGAAGGCGCATCCCGATGTCTTCAACGTCCTGCTGCAGGTTCTGGACGACGGGCGCTTGACGGACGGCCAGGGCCGCACGGTTGATTTCCGCAATACCATGATCATCATGACCTCGAACCTCGGCGCCGAATACCTGACGCAATTGAAGGAAGGGGATGACAGCGACCTGGTGCGTGAGCAGGTGATGGATGTGGTGCGGTCGCATTTCCGGCCGGAGTTCCTGAACCGAGTCGACGAGATCATCCTGTTCCATCGCCTGAAGCGCGAAGAGATGGGGGCGATCGTCAACATCCAACTGGAGCGGCTCTTGAAGCTGTTGTCGGAGCGCAAGATCGCGCTCGAGCTCGACGACGATGCCCGCAATTGGCTGGCTAACAAGGGGTACGATCCGGTTTACGGCGCACGGCCGCTGAAGCGGGTGATCCAGAAATATGTCCAGGACCCGCTCGCCGAACAAATCCTCTCGGGTCAAGTGCCGGATGGATCGGTGGTCAAGGTCACCAGTGGCTCCGACCGATTGCTCTTCCGAGCACGCCAGGCGGTCAGCGAAGCGGCGTAAGCGGCTGCTTCAGAATATAAACTCAGATGGCGGCTTTCGGGTCGCCATTTCGTTTTTGAGGCAAGGCTGCGGACGATGCCGTTGGTGAGCTGATTGTTCTGCTGAGACGCAGCGTCACTTGAAATTCCCGGTTGCCATCGCGATGGCCGAAGGGCGGTTAAGGATCAATCCTTGCTTGCGACCTGATTCGATTTCTCGTCACTCAGGAGCGTGTCGATACGCTTGCGCTCGTCCTCGAATTTGGCGAGCGCCTCGCCGTCCAAGGACTTGCCGCCGGGCAGGCGGACGCGCAAGGGATCGACCTTGGTGCCGTTGACGATCAGCTCGTAATGCAGGTGCGGCCCGGTTGCGAGACCGGTCGAACCGATGAAGCCGATGACCTGGCCCTGTACCACCTTCGCGCCCGGTACGATGCCC